>NZ_LVYZ01000073.1:0-39489 GCF_001909095.1 Paenibacillus sp. P46E | reverse complement strand
CCACTTTAACAAAGTGGACACTATTTGTGGTATCATTTGCAACAAAGATCACATACTTCATCTAAAGGACGGCGGAATCGATGCGGCTTACCATGTATACTGATTTTTCATTGCGTATCCTCATGTATCTCGGGGCTAAAGAGCAAAGCGAGCTTTCGACCATCCAAGACATCTCCGACGCTTATCATATATCCAAGAATCACTTAATGAAGGTGTCCCATGAGCTCGGACAAGCAGGATATATCGAAGCGGTAAGAGGCAGAGGAGGGGGAATACGCCTGGCCAAACGGCCAGAACTGATAAACATCGGTGAAGTTGTGCGCCGGATGGAGGACGATTTTCACCTTGTGGAATGCTTCAACCCTGCCGGCAACAGCTGCCCGATTACCCCGGTGTGCGGATTAAAAGGTGTGCTCGGCAGAGCACTGGCTGCCTATTTACAGGTGCTCAGTGGATATACGCTTGAAGACTTGCTGCTGAATAAGCATGATCTTCAGGCTATCTTTCATAAAGAGGTTGCGGAACCCCGTATGGAATCCGGTACGGATCGCGTTTATTGAGAGGACTCCCCCAGCAGCAGCCTTTCCTCATCCCTGCTGTGAATGGCATTCACAACGATAAGAGCATGGAACTGCTGAAGCACCTCCGGTGAGAGTCCGTCTTCATCAAGCATGGATTTGATATCTGCAATGATTATCCGGAGCAGCTCATGATCACGTGTCAACTTGGTTACTGCATGCTGCAAACCGGGATTCTTCACTGCCATCTCCGGGTAGAATCCCTCTTCTTCTGCTTCGGCATGACTCAGTATCCTCGTTTCCCAATATTCTACAAGATGATCGGCCGCTTGACGTGCAACTTCGAATTCCCGTGCCTCCAGCAGGTTCTCGACTTCTTCAGTTTTAGCTATTGCACCGGACAATCCGCCTTGATGTATGGCATGATGGGCGTGTAGTTGGCGTAATGAAGGTCCTACCATTGTATATCCTCCCCCATTTTTTTCTCAGTATAACATAGAAGACCGCTGTGAAATTTCCGGTTAGGACATCCCCTGCACATAAAGAGGGATTTCCCTAACTACAGTTGGTATAGCATACATTCTCATAACATTATTAAAGCTCTCCTACTCAAAAGGAGGGCTTTTGACTTTTTGCGGAATCAAGGGATTTCCCGCGGGACTATAGGACATTCCCTAATGGGAACTCCGGCCGGAGGCCTCCATAATGGAGGTATTCGAATGAATAGTGAGTCGGACTCTTCCATGTCCTTCATTCTGCAAAGGAGTGTTTGTAAGCGATGAAGAAAAAATTCGGCTTGAACTTTTTTAAGCCTGTTGAAAGTTATTCCGGGAAGTGGTCCATTCTGGAGGAAAAGAATAGGGATTGGGAAGATATGTACCGCCAGCGCTGGTCCCATGATAAAGTGGTCCGCACCACGCATGGAGTGAACTGTACGGGCTCCTGCAGCTGGAAGGTTTTCGTGAAGAATGGAATTATTACCTGGGAGAATCAGCAGATTGACTATCCGTCCTGCGGACCTGATATGCCGGAGTTCGAACCCCGGGGCTGCCCCAGAGGGGCTACTTTTTCCTGGTATGAATATAGTCCGCTTCGGGTGAAATACCCCTATATGAGAGGGAAGCTATGGCGGCTGTGGAAGGCAGCGCTTCAGGAGCATGACAACCCCGTGGATGCTTGGTCAAGTATCGTGGAAGACCCGGAGAAAGCGGATCTCTATAAAAAGGCCCGGGGGAAAGGCGGTCATATCCGGGTGGCATGGGACGATGCGCTTCGTCTGATATCGGCACAGCTAATCTATACCATACGAAAATATGGGCCTGACCGGATTGCCGGTTTTACTCCGATTCCGGCGATGTCGATGGTCAGCTATGCTTCGGGTGCGCGGTTCATCTCGCTCATTGGCGGACAAATGCTCAGCTTTTATGACTGGTACGCCGATCTGCCTCCGGCTTCTCCGCAAATTTGGGGCGAGCAGACGGATGTACCTGAATCCTCAGATTGGTATAATGCCGGCTATTTGATCATGTGGGGCTCGAATGTCCCGTTAACCCGGACACCGGATGCCCACTTCATGACCGAAGTGCGTTATAAGGGAACCAAAGTGGTATCTGTAGCACCGGATTTGGCGGAGAACGTCAAATTTGCCGACAACTGGCTCGCACCCCATCCGGGTACCGATGCTGCATTGGCACAGGCAATGACTCATGTGATTTTGAAGGAATTCTATAATGAACGTAAAGAACCTATGTTTATGGATTATGCCAAACAGTATACGGACATGCCCTTCATCATCCTTTTGGACCCTCATGAGCAATCCTTGAAGGGCGGCCGTTTTCTGCGTGCCAGCGATCTCGGTGATTCTTCTCCACATGCAGACTGGAAACCGGTAATCTATGATTCGGGTTCCGGGGAGCTGATTGTGCCTAACGGTACCATGGGACAGCGCTGGGAGACGGATAAGAAATGGAATCTGATTCTCAAACGGGAGGATGGAACGAAGATCGACCCTGCGTTATCTGTCGATGGTCATGCCGAGCAGTGGGTAGAAATTGTATTCCCTTACTTCGATCAAGCGGGGAATGGAACATTCACACGGATGATTCCGGCTATGAAAATACGGCTTGCCGACGGAACGGAGCGGTACGGAGCAACCGTGTATGATCTGATGATGAGTCAATACGGGATCAGCAGGATAGAGAGTCTTCACAACGCCAAGGATTATGACGATAGCGCTTCGCACTATACCCCTGCATGGCAGGAGAACATCACAGGTGTGAAATCCAGTGTCGTGGTCCAGATTGCCCGGGAATTTGCCCAGAACGCCATCGATACCGGCGGTCGCTCCATGATCATCATGGGAGCCGGGATTAATCACTGGTTCAACAGCGACACCATCTACCGCTCCATATTGAACCTTGTTGTACTTACGGCGTCCCAAGGAGTAAATGGCGGCGGCTGGGCGCATTATGTCGGACAAGAGAAATGCCGCCCCATCGAAGGCTGGTCTACCATCGCCTTCGCGAAGGATTGGCAGGGCCCGTCCCGGCAGCAAAATGCTACATCGTTCTTCTATTTTGCGACAGAACAATGGCGTTACGAAGAGAGTGGTACCGATTCGCTCAAGTCACCGACAGCAGGAGAGGTCGCCTACCAGCACCCCGCTGATTACAATGTGCTTGCAGCAAGGCTTGGCTGGCTGCCATCCTTCCCGCAGTTTAATAAAAACAGTCTCCTGTTCGCTGAAGAAGCTGCTCAGCAGGGGAAGAAAACCAACGCTGAGATTATCAATCATACGCTGGAGGGGATCAAATCACGGACGACCCGTTTTGCCGTGGAAGATCCGGGCGCACCGGAGAACTTCCCGCGGACCTTGTTTATTTGGCGCTCGAATCTGATATCCAGCTCTGCGAAAGGACAGGAATACTTCATGAAGCATCTGCTCGGCGCATCGGATGGACTGCTTGCCCGGCCGAATGAAGAGCAGAAGCCTGAAGAAATCGTCTGGCGGGAGGATGTGGAAGGCAAGCTGGATCTAATGGTCGCGCTGGATTTCCGGATGACGACAACGCCGCTGTATGCAGATATCGTTCTTCCGGCCGCAACCTGGTATGAGAAGACGGATTTATCATCTACAGATATGCATCCATTTGTGCATCCGTTTAATCCTGCGGTCAATCCGCTGTGGGAATCCCGTTCGGATTGGGATATTTACCGCCAGCTCTCGGAAGTTTTCTCGGAAATGGCGAAATCAGAGCTGCCGGGTGTTTATAAGGATCTGGTTGCAACACCGCTTGCTCATGATTCCATCAGTGAGATATCACAGCCGATGGGCTTGGTCAAAGACTGGGCTAAGGGTGAAGTGGAAGCTATTCCTGGTAAAACGATGCCGAATCTGAGCATTGTAGAACGGGATTATACCAAGATCCATGATAAATACATTTCACTTGGACCTAATCTGGTCACTGGCAAAGCTGGCGCACACGGCATCAGCTTCTCCGTGGCAGAAGAGTATGAAGAGCTGAAACGTCTGAATGGAGTCTTTTATGATGATTCGATCAAAGACGGCTTGCCCAAAATCCAAACCGCCCGCCAGGTTGCAGACACGATTCTTCATCTTTCTTCCGCAACCAATGGCCGGGTGTCCCAGAAAGCCTACGAACAAGCGGAGAAGGATTCCGGCGTAGTATTAAAAGATATCTCAGCCGACCGGGCTGCAGAAAAAATTACTTTCCATAGCATCACTGCACAGCCACGGGAAGTGATTCCTACACCGGTATTCAGCGGCTCTAACAAGCAAGGGCGCCGGTATTCGCCCTTCACCACCAATATTGAACGTCTTGTCCCGTTCCGGACATTGACAGGCAGACAGCATTTCTACATTGACCACGAGATCTTCCAGCAGTTTGGAGAAGCGCTGCCAATCTATAAACCGACTTTGCCGCCTATGGTATTTGGACCACGCGACAAAGAAGTGAAGGGCGGGCAGGATGCGCTTGTCCTCCGGTACTTAACGCCGCACGGCAAGTGGAATATTCACTCGACCTACCAGGACAACCAGCATATGCTGACCCTGTTCCGCGGGGGGCCAACGGTGTGGATCAACAACGAGGATGCCGAGCGGCACGATATAGCCGATAATGATTGGCTGGAGGTCTATAACCGGAACGGCGTGGTCACTGCCCGCGCCGTAGTCAGCCACCGGATGCCCAGAGGCACCATGTTCATGTATCACGCGCAAGACAAGCATATTCAAGTTCCCGGCTCCGAGATCACAGATACGCGTGGCGGCAGTCATAATGCTCCCACCCGAATTCATCTTAAGCCCACCCAGATGGTTGGGGGTTACGCACAGCTCAGCTATGGCTTCAACTACTATGGTCCAATCGGCAACCAGCGTGATGTATACGTAGCGGTGCGAAAAATGAAGGAGGTTAACTGGCTTGAAGATTAAAGCGCAAGTAGCAATGGTGATGAACCTGGATAAGTGCATCGGCTGTCATACCTGCAGCGTGACCTGCAAAACGACCTGGACGAACCGCAAAGGTGCGGAATACATGTGGTTTAATAATGTTGAAACAAAGCCGGGCATCGGATATCCGAAACGCTGGGAAGACCAGGAACTCTACAAGGGGGGCTGGCAGCTCCGTAAAGGCAAGCTTGAGCTGAAATCGGGCAACAAGTTGTCCAAGATTGCGCTCGGAAAGATATTTTATAACCCGGACATGCCGGAAATGAAGGATTATTATGAACCCTGGACTTACAATTATGAGCATCTGACGGAAGCGGGGGAACAAAAGCATTCACCCGTGGCACGCGCACATTCAGCTGTAACAGGCGAGAAGATGGACCTGGAATGGGGGCCGAACTGGGAGGATGATCTGGCCGGCGCTCACGTGACCGGACCCCTTGATCCGAACATCCAGAAGATCGAAGAGGAGATCAAATTCAACTTTGAACAGTCGTTTATGATCTATCTGCCGCGCCTCTGTGAACATTGCCTCAATCCCAGCTGTGTCGCCTCTTGTCCATCGGGTGCGATGTATAAACGGGAGGAAGACGGCATTGTTCTGGTGGATCAGGAGGCCTGCCGGGGCTGGAGATACTGTATGACAGGCTGCCCTTATAAAAAAGTATATTTCAACTGGCAAACCAACAAAGCGGAAAAATGCACCTTTTGCTTCCCGCGTGTGGAGGCCGGTCTGCCAACGGTATGCTCAGAGACCTGCACCGGGCGTATCCGTTATCTTGGCGTACTGCTCTACGACGCAGACAAGGTGCTGGAGGCTGCTTCGACACCGGATGAGAAAGATCTGTACAAAGCTCAATGTGATCTGTTTATGAATCCTCATGATCCTGAAGTCATTGCCCAGGCCAGAAAAGACGGGATTTCAGAAGATTGGCTGGAAGCCGCTCAGAATTCACCGGTCTACAAGCTCGCCATTGAGCACAAGCTGGCGTTCCCGCTTCACCCGGAATACCGGACCCTGCCGATGGTATGGTATGTACCTCCGCTCAGCCCGATTATGAACTATTTTGAAGGGAAGGATTCTCTGAAGAATCCGGACATGATCTTTCCGGCGATCGAGGAAATGCGGACACCGATTCAGTATTTAGCCAACATGCTGACTGCGGGTGATACGCAGACTGTAAAAGAAGCTCTGCAGCGGATGGCTATGATGCGCTCCTATATGCGTGCCAAGTCAGCCAATCTGCCCTTCGATCCAAGCCGTCTTGAACGTGTGGGCCTGACCGCACAGCAGACGGAACAGATGTACCGTCTTTTGGCTATTGCCAAATATGAGGACCGCTTCGTGATTCCGACTTCGCATAAGGAACAAACCATGAATCCTTACCGTGCCCAAGGCTCTGCTGGGTATGGCAACCAGATGGGAGATATGGGTTCCTTCGGGTCATCAGGGTCGGGATGCGATGGATGCGGTCCGTCAAATACTGCCGGTTCGGAGTCGAAAACGGCCAAGGAATTATACGAAGAGAACTTCTACGGAGGGATCTGGCGTGATTGACTTAACGAAGCTGTATACATTCAAGCCTTCTTTCGGGTACTATGCCCTGCAGCTGATGTATCCGGAAAAGCAGGATTTTCAACAATCTTTTCAGGATGAGGCGTTCGAAGTGGGGCATCCGGCTTACGATCATGTGCAAAGGTATGGGACGCTCATGCAGTGCTACAGTTTGGATGAAATCCAGGAACGGTATGCAGCAACATTTGATTTTCAGCGGGACTGTGCACTTTATATGACCTATTTTAAGTTTGAGGATGCTAAGGAGCGCGGTCAAATCCTGGCGAAACTGAAAATGCTGTATGAAATGTACGGCCTTGAAATGCCGGAAGGGGAGCTGCCGGATTATTTGCCGCTCATGTGTGAATTTCTATATGCAGCTGAATGGCGTAACGATTCCCGGGCACCCGAGAATTTCCGGATGCTGATTGCGGTTCTTGAGGATGGCACGTACCACTTGCTCCAGGCACTGGACAAAAATGAAAGTCCGTATTTTCATCTGGTGAAGGGGCTACGGGAAACACTCAAAGCTTGCATCGAACAGGAGGCTTTCAGTCAATGAATATGTTCGATCAATTCTTATGGGTCATTATTCCATACATTTGCCTAGTTATTTTTATCGTCGGGCATATTTACCGCTACCGGAGAGACCAGTTCAACTGGACGGCTAAATCCAGTGAGTTCATCGAGAAGAAGCAGTTGAAATATGGGAGTATTCTTTTTCATCTTGGGATTATTCCGGTTATTTTCGGGCATATCGGCGGCCTAGTTGTTCCGAAATCATGGATGGAGGCTGTGGGTGTAAGTGAACACACGTATCACATTGGGGCTGTATACATCGGTGGGATTTTTGGAATAGCCACCCTTGCCGGGATGCTGATTCTTACCTCACGCCGGTTCACGCTCAAGAATGTCCGGCGGCTTAGCAGCGCATCTGATTTGATCGTGAATTCTCTGCTCTTGTTCATTGTATTTATGGGCATGTACTCCACCCTTGTTACCAATGCCGTACAGCCTGAATTTGATTACCGGGAGACTATTTCCGTATGGTTCCGCGGCTTGTTCATGTTCAGACCCGATCCTTCGTTAATGACAACTGTGCCGCTTTCTTTTAAAATTCACGTCTTGTCGGGTTTCGCCATCTTCGCATTTTGGCCCTTTACCCGGCTTGTTCATGTATGGAGTGTTCCGTTGAATTATGTAGGCAGAAGTTATATTCTATACAGAAGACATAAATCGAATTAAAGGAAAGTAAGTGAGCGCTTCTTTCCCTGTTCAAATAGGAGAGAAAACGATGGAAAACAAGGTCGATTATCAGCTGGAGCTGGACCAAATCCGTGAAGCATTAGGGTATGACTTCATGTCATTGGCACTTGCCGACCCTGCAGATTATGACTATGTCATTCGATGGAAATACGCCTCAGGCAATCTGAATTCCCGTTACAAACGGATTGTTCTTCAGTCGGGAAGAGGGGTCGCGGGAATAGTATTCAAGACCGGAAAGTCGTTTTTACTCTCATCAGTAACAGAACAGGTACAGCAAGAAATGCTGTTTAATTATCCCATAGTTAAGTCTGAGAATCTGCAAAGCATCGGGGCAGTGCCGCTATGGAATGATGCCCGCGTAGCGGGTGTGCTTCTCGGCGGTTTCCGGGGAATTCAGCAGGTGAATGAAATGATGCTGAAGGATCTGGAGAATACGGCACGCAAGGGTATTGGAGACTTGAACGGGAAGGAATTGTTGCTGAGTTGATGCTGCCAACCGGGATGGATTCACTAAATATTCTGATGCTGAAGCTGTTCGAGAACAGCAGGGAGGCTATCTTCTTTTTTGACAGGGAAGGGAAGACGCTGGCAATGAATCCGGCGGCCTCCAGTATTGTGGACAGTGACTTTCTGAACCAGCTGGAGCAAGGGAATTCCCTTGCCCTCTGCGGTACATGCAGGGGTTATACCAGTGACCAGGAGCTCCGCACCTGTCTCAACTGCTTTTTTCATACGCCGGAATCTGAGGATTTCACCTCTTACCAGGTCTACCTTGAGACAAAAAATAAAGGGATAGTCCCCTACGCGGCAAGCTTTCATACCATAGATTCTGAGAATGGAATCCGGGTGTTGATGCTGCGGGATCTAACCAGACAATTCAAGACCCAAGAGAAATTTTATCAGAATAAAATGATGAAGCATGTGATTGAAGCCCAAGAGAATGAGCGCAAACGGATTTCCCGTGAGCTGCATGACAGCGTAGCACAGGAACTTATGAGCGCTGTAGTGGACTTGCGGGTGCTTAAGTATATGACCGCAGATGACAACATTCTTAAAAAGGTGAAGCAGACCGAAGTATCCATGACGCGGCTCTTGAACGATATCCGCAATCTCTCCGTGGAGCTTCGCCCGGCTGCTCTCGATGATTTCGGACTCGAAGCAGCCTTTCGTTCACACTTTAAACGGCTGGAGCAAATCTATGGGCTCATCATAGAGTTTGAATCCGATCTCTCAGAGAACCGCTATGACAGTGAAATAGAAACGGTGATGTACCGGGTCTGTCAGGAAGCTGTGCTTAATGCTCTTAAGTATGCACAGGTAGACTTGGTCCGAGTAATACTTACCGAGCAGGACGGAATGCTGAAGCTCACGATCGAAGATGAAGGGATCGGATTTAGTCCAGGGGATGAGCCGACTGGCACCGGACTGGGATTATACGGCATGCAGGAGCGGGCAGAATTAGTAGGGGGCAGCTTCAGCATAAGGACGGAGACGGGAATGGGAACCTCGATTTTCATTCAAGTTCCTGTCGGAGATGGTAGTGGAAAGGATTGATCACCGGATGAAGATCGTTATCGCAGACGACCATGCCATTGTGCGCAGCGGTTTTGCCATGATTCTGAATTTCCAGGATGACATCGAAGTCATTGGTGCTGCTGCCGACGGGATTGAAGCCTATGCGTTGGTAGCAAAATGCAGGCCGGATATCCTGATCATGGATCTTAGCATGCCTCCCGGGGAGAGCGGGCTAATTGCTACAGGCAAAATCAAGGAGGATTACCCCGATACCAAAATATTGATCCTGACCATGCATGACGATGAAGAATATCTGTTCCATGTTCTGAAGAACGGAGCGTCAGGTTATGTGCTGAAGAGTGCGCCGGATGAGGAGCTTTTACTGGCTATTCGCACCATTCATCAGGGAGGAACCTATATTCACCCCAAACTGGCTACCTCCCTGGTCCGTGAATTTATCAAAAAGGACAAAACAGCCGCTACAGAAGACCCGTTTGAATTGCTGTCCAAGCGGGAGCTGGAGATTTTGCCTCTAATCGCCAAAGGCTATGGAAATAAAGAGATCGCAGAAAGGCTGTTTATCTCTGTGAAGACAGTAGAAGCCCATAAATCAAAGATCATGGAGAAATTACATCTGAAGAGCCGGCCCGAGCTGGTCGAATATGCCTTGAAAAAAAAACTGCTGGATTTCTAAGCACGGATTGGAGGATATATATGCCAAATTCCGCCGGTTTGTCCGCTACTTCTCCCGCTATGCGCATTCTAGAGAACGAGCACCGCTATTTGTCCTTTCTGATGCAAGAATGGCATACGATTGTTCTTTCTTTTGAACAAGACGACCTCCCGGGCGAGGAAGAAGCCAGGCACAGGATCAGGGAGCTGCGGAGGCTCATTATGGAGTTTCAGATTCCGCTTGCCAAGCATACACAAAAAGAAGAAGAACATTTTTTCCCGCTGCTCGGAAGCTACATAGGTTTTGAACAAGGGCCGCTGGTTGGTATTCAGGAAGAGCATGTGGAGATTGATGGATATTTGGGTCATTTCCTTCACCATACGGCAGGCGATTTGGAACTGATGCCGCTGGCAAAAATGATATCCGCCGTGAAGGATGCCGGAGAGGCTTTTGAAATATTAACCGTTCATTTGGTCAAAGAAGAAGCGGTCATTTTTCCAATGACTGAAACTCAGCTGAGCGAGCCGGATCATAAACGGCTTTTCTCTAGAATGAATACGCTCATTACATGAAATCTGCATACGGCTTCACTGTCCCCATTGGGATGGTGGAGCTGTTTTTTTATTTTCAGGGAATACCCTCTCAGGGACAGGGGACTCCCCTATATCAGCGGCAGAGTCACGGCAGATACAATAAGGACAGGAAGTGAATTCATACAGGCAGCAGATAAAAATGGCGGAAAAGGTGAGTGGAATGATTAAAAAACTGCAGTTGCCGTTACAAACCCTGAATTTGATCGTAGGCTTTATGGTATGGGTAATTATTTCATCCCTAATGCCCTTTATTTCCGAGGATATATCTATTCCATCCGGAAAACTGGCTATGGTTACGGCGATTCCCGTAGTCCTAGGCTCGATCCTGCGTATTCCTCTCGGCTATTATGCCAATATTCTCGGGGCGCGTATCATTTTTATGGTCAGCTTTATCCTGCTGCTGTTTCCCGTCTTCTATATAAGCAATGCCACCACATATATGGACTTGATTGTTGGTGGATTGTTTTTAGGGATCGGCGGCGCAGTTTTTTCCGTAGGGGTCACCTCGTTGCCCAAGTATTTTCCAAAAGAAAAGCACGGGTTTGTGAACGGGATCTACGGGGTAGGGAATTTGGGCACAGCCCTTACCACATTCACTGCTCCAATTGTTGCTGCCCATTATGGATGGGCTACTGCTGTGAAGCTGTATCTGATCCTTCTGCTGGTATTTATTGTACTGAATTTCTTCATCGGTGACCGCCATGAGCCTAAGGTAAGAACCCCTATTATTGAACAGATCAAAGGGGTAGCTGCCAACGAGAAGCTCTGGTTGTTCTCACTCTTCTATTTCATTACGTTCGGATCGTTTGTCGCATTTACCATTTATCTGCCTAACTTTCTCGTATCCAATTTTGGACTGGAAAAGGTGGATGCAGGCATGCGCACAGCAGGATTTATTGCCGTTGCCACATTCTTCCGGCCGGTTGGCGGCTGGCTGGCAGACAAATTTCAGCCTTTATTTCTGCTCATCGGAACCTTCAGTATTTATACTGTTGCAGCAATCCTGTTAGCATTTCTGCCCTCTATTGGACTGTACACGGTTGGGTGCCTGGCTATTGCCTTCAGTGCCGGGATTGGCAATGGGGTCATATTCAAATTAGTCCCGCTCTATTACAATAAGCAGGCGGGGATTGCCAACGGGATTGTCTCAATGATGGGAGGGCTGGGCGGATTCTTCCCGCCGATTATGCTCTCCGTTATCTTTTCCATCACAGGCCAGTATTCGATCGGGTTCATGCTGCTTTCGCAAGTGGCTCTGGCGAGTCTTGTTCTTGTCATTTGGTTGTATTACAACGATCGCCTGGCGCTTACTTCTGAAGTGTTCAAATCTACGGCACAGGGAATTCTTGTTACAGATGCTTCGGGTGTTATCAAGAGCGTCAACCCTGCATTTACGAGGCTTACCGGTTTTACGGAAGCAGAGGTACTTGGCAAACTGCCAAATGTGCTGAAGTCAGGAAGGCAACCACAAGATTTTTACAGTAACATGTGGGGTGAAATCCGGGTAAAGGGAGTTTGGCAGGGTGAGATTTGGAACAGAAGGAAGAATGGTGAAGAGTATCTCCAGCTGCTGAATATCAGTGCTGTCAAGGATGAGACCGGCGCAGATATTCGTTATGTCGGTACATTCAGCGATATTACGCAGAAATAAGCGGGGGGTCATTAGCGATAAAAGGAGGGCGTATGAGAACGAAACCAATCACCGATCAACTAAGACGTCCCATCCGGGATTTGAGAATTTCGGTAACTGACCGTTGTAATTTTCGCTGTACCTACTGCATGCCTAAGGAAGTATTCGGTGACAATTACGCCTTCATGCCTGCCCGCGAGCTGCTGTCTTTTGAGGAGATTCTTCGTTTGAGTAGGCTTTTTGTATCCTTGGGGGTTGTCAAAATCCGCCTGACCGGGGGAGAACCGTTGCTGCGGAGTAATCTTCACGAGCTTGTATCCGAAATCCGGTCTATAGATGGAATAGAGGACATTGGATTGACCACTAACGGTGTCTTCCTTGGACAACAGGCTAAAGGATTGTACAGTGCAGGATTGCGGCGTTTGAACATTAGCCTGGATGCGCTGGATCCGGAGATTTTCGGAAAGATGAACGGAAGAGGGACGAAACCATCTCTTATCCTGAGAAATATCGATCAAGCCCGTGACCTTGGCTATGAGATCAAAATCAACATGGTGGTTGAAAAAGGCGTTAATGAATCGGAGATCCTGCCAATGGCTGCTTATTTCAAGGAACGCAACATAACGCTGCGCTTCATTGAATTTATGGATGTGGGCAATGACAATGGCTGGAGCCCCGCAAAAGTTGTAACCAAAAAGAATATTCTCCAAAGCCTTCAAGGTGCTTATGAGCTTGAGGCTTTGGGGCTGGCAAGCCAGGGGGAAGTTGCTCAGCGATACCGCTACAAAGACTGTCAGACAGAGGTCGGATTTATCACTTCGGTATCTGAATCCTTTTGCTCTTCTTGTACACGGGCAAGGCTATCCTCTGACGGTAAATTCTACACTTGTCTGTTTGCATCCAAGGGTACGGATCTGCGGACATTGCTTCGCGCCGGAGTTGATGACAGTGCTCTGTTGAACGTGATTAAAGACATTTGGGAGCTGCGCGGAGACCGGTATTCCGATGAGCGTCAAGAACAAAGTGCAGCCAGCAGGAACAAGATAAGTATGTCTTATATAGGTGGCTGACGGGTTGGGACACACATAATTGTATGACTATATAAAGTAGGAGTCGATGGTCACCCATGAACGGAGCAGAACTGCTGATTCAGCTATTGATTGACAAGAACGTCGAAACCATTTTTGGATATCCCGGCGGAGCCGTGCTTCCTCTGTACGATGCACTGTTTGATTGTAAAGCCATACAGCATATATTGGTAAGACATGAGCAGGCGGCTGTTCATGCCGCAGATGGTTACGCAAGGGCTACGGGGCGTCCAGGGCTTGCCCTCGTCACCAGCGGGCCTGGCGCAACCAACGCCATTACCGGAATCGCAACAGCGTTTATGGATTCTATTCCATTGGTTATCCTTACTGGTCAGGTGGCTACCGAATTAATCGGTCTGGACAGCTTCCAGGAAGTGGATATTTACGGAATGACGATGCCGGTTACTAAACATAATTATATAGTTAGGGAGGTTGGCGATCTTCACCGGATTGTAAATGAAGCCTTCTATTTAGCCACGTCAGGCCGTCCCGGTCCTGTATTGATCGATCTGCCGAAGAACATAATGACAGCCATAGTTGCGGACAAGCTGTACAATGAAATGTCTCCGCCACCCTTACATATCCGCGGCTATCAGCCTTATTTACAAATCCCTGCCCGTAGCCTTGAGCTTGCCGCAGAGCGATTCAATCAAGCGGAACGTCCTTTAGTCCTCGTAGGCGGTGGCTGTATGCCGGGGGATACGCCCGGATGGTTGAAACAGTTTGTGGAGCGGTTCCGCCTTCCGGTTGCGAGCACCTTAATGGGACTCGGTGCCTTGCCTTCCGACCATCCCCAGCATTTAGGTATGGTGGGCATGCACGGAACTGTAGCGGCAAATCGGGCATTGCAGGCAGCTGATTTGGTATTATGTCTTGGGGTCCGCTTCAGTGACCGCGTTACAGGCAACCGCAAGTCATTCTCCCCCGGCTCTTTTAAAATACAAGTTGATATTGATTCCTCTGAACTGAATAAGAACATCAATGTAGACCTATCCATAACAGGACTCATCTCGGAGATGCTTGCCGGATTGATGGAAGAAATACATAGGAGTGACATCTCCCCCTGGGAGAGACAAATTCAGCAGTGGATAAAGCGTTCTTCTAAATCTTCCCCACAACCAGAAGCGAAACTGACTCCGCAGGATGTAATTAAATGTATTGATGCAGCTACAGACGGGAGTGCCATCATTTCAACCGATGTAGGCCAGCATCAAATATGGACAGCGAGGAATTATAACTTTACCGAACCGCGTTCTTTTCTAACCTCCGGAGGACTTGGAACAATGGGTTATGGATTACCCGCAGCCATCGGTGCCGCAGTGGCTTACCCCAGCCGGGATGTCATCTGTATCACAGGGGATGGAAGCTTCCAGATGAATATGCAGGAGATCATGACCGCTGTGGATCTGGAGATTAATCTGAAGGTTGCCATTCTTAAGAATGGATATCTGGGGATGGTTAGACAGTGGCAGCAGCTGTTTCTTGGGCGAAGGTATTCTGCAGTGCACATCAGTTCACCAGACTTTGTGGCACTAGCCAAATCTTTTGGCGCTCACGGATTTCGGGCACAGAGCTTGGAAGAAGCAGAGTGCATGATTGAAGAAGCCTTTCACACCAAGGGTGTAGTAATCATGGAATTTGATATTACCGAAGAATCTAATGTATATCCCATCGTTCCCCCGGGGGCCGGGAATCACGACATGATCGAAGAGTAGCGGCATCACAATATGAAGAAGCGGGTTCCGGCAATCGGAGTCCGCTTCTTTGCTTCCCGGGAGATTTCTATGGTTAGAAATATAAAACAATCACTGATATGTACAGCATGACTGAAAAGACAATTTCCAGCATTCCGGTCCGTTTGGCTGTAATCTTGGTTCTTGGAAGGCCCGCTGCGCGTGCCAGCAGAATCAACAGGGGGAAGACTAAGGATGGGAACAGGATCACTCCCGTAAGCAGGAATAGACAGTGATATATGACCGATGCGTAATAATACTGCGGATTATTTTTCTCACGAATAATTGTTTTTACATATAAGGCAGTACCTGCGAAATATAGGAATGCTAGAATAAACAATTCGGCAGCCGTTTCCCAGTTTGTTCCGCCGCCAATATAAAATACGGGAAAAAGCATCAGGCAGAACAGCAGAATACCTGAGATATCGTTAAGCAGCGCCCGTTCGTTTTTGGTTCTGGCATAGTACAGATTTACAGCAAAAAGAGGGAGTGCCAGTAGTGCAAACCAGAGAAGACGAGGCTCGGCAACAACCAGATAAATGATAAAAGGGAGGAGCAACAGGCCATACACTTGGAGCGGCTTGAGAATCCTGTTAAACCGTCTCGTTCGGACCCCTTGCAGCAGCTGGAAGATGAATAAATAAATCAGCAGCCAGCAAATGAACAAAGGTATATGGAGGAATAGCGCCCGTGAGGCTGCCATCCCTAACAAAAAAGGGAGAATCAGCATAGCCCATGCCCCGTGTTGATTAGGAATATACTTTTTCAATATTACATACCTCCTGTATCATAAGATGCTGTATTTCCCCGGCACTATAAATATACGACCCTTCAGGGCACTATTTAGTGATTCCAAGCACACACTGCTGATTTCGCTAACTTATCACGATAAGCACGTGCAAACAGGATTTCCAGTATCGCCGCAGAAGGTCTTTCGCAATATAACTACCCTACGTGGAAAAAAATACTTGCGTTCGCTTATCCATTAGTGCTATTTTAAAATAAAAGCCACACAAAACAACGAAAAAGCACAAAAGAACAACTTGGGATCACATAAGTGATCACCCGGATTTCAGGAGGCTTACTATGAATAACCGACATCTTACCTTTCATACGGATGGAACTTTTAAAATGGTACAGTTTACCGATATCCATCTCCAGGATGGAATCGAGCCGGAGCGCGATGCCCGGACACTGGCGCTTATGCAGCGCATTCTGGAAACTGAGCAGCCGGATCTGGTTGTGTTCAGCGGTGACCTGATTTACAGCGTTGATACAGTGGACCCTAAGGCCACCTTCCGGCGGGTTATTGAGGTAGCGGTACAGGCCGGGACGCCGTTTGCCGTGATCTATGGCAACCACGATACGGAGAAGGGGGTTACACGGGCAGAGCTCCAGGCGATTTTGAAGGAATATGAGTTATGTGTAGCTGAAGCGGGACCGGAAGAGGTGCAAGGTACTGGAAATTATGTGCTACCTCTCTACAGCCATGCTGGAGACAGGGAGTCGGCGGCACTGTATTTCGTGGATTCGGGTGAATATGCGCCTGCTGCTATTGGAGGGTATGCCTGGATTCATCCGAGTCAAGTCGAATGGTATTCCCGGGAATCTGCTAAGATTCGTGAGAGAAACGGCGGAATACTGCCTGCTCTGGCTTTTATGCATATTCCTATTCCCGAATACAATGAGGTGTGGCAGTCGGGGCGTGTAGCCGGGAGAAAAGGCGAAATGGTCTGCTGCTCCAAAGTGAACAGCGGCTGGTTCGCAGCGATGCTGGAAGCGGGGGATGTGATGGCAGCCTTCGCCGGACATGATCACGACAATGATTACATAGGCGTACTGCACGGGATAACACTGGCCTATGGCCGGGTGACCGGGCATAACACTTACGGGGCTTTGCAACGCGGCGCACGGGTTATACAACTCCTGGAAGGGGAGCGGCGTTTCGAGACTTGGATCAGGCTGGAGGATGGCAGTATAGTGTAGCCTAGCATGGATAGAGACAACAGGAGGGTATACGAAATGAAGGTAGATTTTCATCTCCATCTGGAAGAAGGACCCTATTCACCAAGGTGGCTGCAACGTACGCTTGAGAGTCTTACAGCTATGAAAGGCAGCAGTGAGCAGATACATACACTGTCTTGGATGGAGGAGAGCTTCCGTCTATTGGAACGGCGCATCGCGGGCGGAGCTTTTACTACAGAGTGGCTGGACCTGTATCTGGAGCAAGCCAAGAAGAGAGGCCTTCAGACTGTCGGGATCGTTGATCATCTGTACCGGTTCACGAAATATAAAGCCTATTATGAAAAACATATGATCCTGGATGATACCTGGATAGGCCGTTTGCAGCGGGAATGGCTGGACCAGGTATGCATGGCAGATTCGGACGATTTTGTACGGTGTATTCAGCTTCAAAAGGAGAAATGGCGGCATGAGGGCATTGAGCTGCGGCTCGGTATCGAAGCGGACTATTTTCCGGGCTGCGAGCAGGAGCTAAGCCGTATATTGGCGGAACAGCCGTATGACTATGTTATCGGCTCAGTGCATTTTGTAGATGGTTGGGGCTTTGACAATCCAGCGACGCAAACGTATTTTGAACAATTCGATCTGGAGGCACTGTACGACCGGTTCTTCGAAATCGTCGGAAATGCGATCACTTCACGCTTGTTCGATATTGTTGCCCACCTGGATAACCTCAAAGCCTTCAACTATCGCCCCGACGAGCAACGGCTGCTGTCATCGTATGAGCGAATTGCGGATCTGCTGATTGCACATGATACAGCCACAGAGATTAACGCAGGTATGGTGTACCGTTATCCGATTCAGGAAATGTGCCCAAGCCCGGCTTTCCTGGCGGTATTGGCGGCCAAAGGCGTGCTGTTCACGACCTCAACCGATGCCCATTTTCCTGAAGACCTTGGCGGCTATACGGATCAGCAGCTCGGACTTCTGAAGCAGGCGGGGATACGGGATATTGTAACCTTCCATAACCGGCAGAGGAGCCGGCACGGGCTGGAATAACGAATACATGGCGAGTCTTTCTTCTTGAAGAAAGGCTCGTTTTGTAATAGTTGGGTATGTTTTTTGTGATCGGTTATAATAGAATACACAAGTTCGGTAGAGGAGAGTTGCTTAGATGGAGAGCACAATGAAAACGAATATAATTGAATACTGTTTACAGAAAAAAGGGGCAACCAAAGAGTACCCCTTCGGACCTGAGCCCTTGGTGATTAAAATTAAAGACAAAATGTTTGCTCTGATTTTTGAGAATATTGAGAAGCACACCATTATCAACCTGAAATGTGATCCTGTAATTGCGGATAATCTAAGAGAACAGTATGCAAATGTTCGTCCAGGTTACCATATGAACAAAAAACACTGGAATTCAATAACCCTTGATGGTTCCGTACCCGAGCCTGATCTATTTGCTATGATCGACCACTCTTATCTTTTAGTGGTTAAAACCCTCCCTAAAAGCCTCCAAAACTCCATACTGGAGAATTAATGTTATAGGCTTAATATCGTATAAATGGATCCTACTCTTGCACCTGCCCTGACCTCCGGCGACGCAGGCTCATGACAACCAAGGACAAGGCAACGCCCGTGAGGATCAGCCCAAGCACCCGGAATCCCCCGAAGCTGAACTTTCCGCCCATGACAATCCCTATCAATAATGAGGAGAGAATCGTTCCAAGGTATCTGGATGTATTGAACAAACCGGATGCGACTCCGATTATTTCTTTCGGTGAGCTTTTGAACAGGGCGGCTTGCATACCGACATTATTCAGCCCGTTACTTATTCCGAATACAGCTAGAGCCACACACACGCTGATCACTGGCGAATGTTGATTCAATGACACGATCCAAACGGACCCCAAGGTCATTAGTATAGCAGACACCAAGAGTGCCGGACCTGCCCCCGATTGATCGATCCAACGTCCTGCCAGCGGAGAAACCACTAGTGAGCACAATCCTAAGGTTAACATCAGAATCCCTGTATGGAATTCACTGACATGACGTACCGTTTGCAAATAGGAAGGAAGCCCGAAAAATACTGAATAATACAATACATTGACGAGCATGAATTCGATATTGACCCAAGTCATTGCAGGATAATGACCAAATGTGCGCAAGGGAATAAAAGGTGAGGCTGTTTGCAGCTCGTGCCGGACGAAAGCCCAAATGACTATGAGTCCAAGCAGTCCGACAGTAACCGTCAGCCATGAGATATGCCCGGATGATTTTGCTGACAGTAATCCAACGAGAAGTGCAACCAGACCCGTAGTGAAAAGCAGGATACCTGTTACATCAATCATCTGTGCCCAGTTCCGAAATGACCTGTTGCTTGCGATGGCTGCTCGCGGATCATCCTTAGGAATTGTCCTCCAAGCCATTAGAAAGCTCACCAACACAAACGGAATATTGACGTAAAAGATAGCATGCCAATCCCACCAATGAATGATTACCCCGCCAATAAAGGGGCCAATAGCCGCTGCTCCGGATAGGAATATGGATAAAACAGATAATGCCGTCGCTTGCTTTTCTGTGATATGAATTCGCACAATGGCCATTCCAACAGCAACCATCATACTTGTTCCAATGGATTGCACGATACGGAACACGATAAGCCACCCAAAGGTAGGCGACAGTGGAGCTAAGAATGAGGCAGCGAAGGCAACACATAACCCGGTTAGGAATATTTTTCTGCGGCCGAATAAATCACTGGCTTTTCCCATGACAGGTTGTGCAACAGCACTCGCTATGTAAAAAGAAAAAATAACCCAGGAAACTTGTGTGAAATCGAGCTGAAACACCTGTTGTAGTCGTGGAATCGCAACCGAAACCATCGAAGAGTTAAGTGGATTCAAGAGAATACCCAATCCCACGGAGATCATTAACCACCAGCTACGTGAATTCATTTGTGAGTTCCTCCCCGTATTGTTTTAAACCTATCTTACTTGACTTCATGTATTTACTCCAACGCATTTCATGTTATGATTTCATTGACCTGAGGGAATGAATGGAGGCGAAGAGATGGAACTTCTTCAATTGCAATATTTTATCGCCGTTGCTCGACTGGAACATGTTACTGAAGCTGCACGAAGTCTGCACGTTACTCAATCCTCTCTGAGCAAAACGATTGCCCGTCTGGAGGACGATTTGGGGGTTCCCTTATTTGACCGGACCGGAAGAAGATTGCGGTTGAATGAGTTCGGAAGCGGATTTCTCCGCCGGGCAGAACGGGCTTTGTTTGAATTGGAACAGGGCAAGCAGGAGATTAAAGATCTGGCTAACCTGGAACATAGGACCCTGGAACTGGCGGTGACCGCCGCAAGCTCGCTGCCCAATATCCTTCGGGAGTTTCGGAAGAAGATGCCTTCTGTTCATTTTCATGTACAAATGCTTGCCACACAGGAAATGGTCGCACTTCTTCTTAGTGGAGCGGTAGATGTATGCTTGTCTTCACCTCCGGTACAAGGGGATGATATTGAATGTCAAATTGTATACATGGACCCGATCGTTGTCGCTGTACCTAAGGGGCATCACCTGGCAAATCGAAAAAAGGTATCCTTGATAGAACTAAGGGATGAATGGTTTGTCGGTGTAAAGAGAGGCTACGGGACACGTGATAAAGTTGATGCGGTTTGCGAATCTGCTGGATTTGTACCCCAATATGTATATGAGGGAGACGAACCTGCAAGGTTAAGCGCTCTTGTGGAAGCGGAAATTGGAATAGCCTTCATACCAAACAGTGCACGGAACTCACGGGAACACATCCACTATATTCAAGTGGAGGATCACGAAATGGTACGAGAAATCGCATTATTATGGCACAAAAGCCGCTACATTTCGCAGGCTGCTCTGGAATTCCGTGAGGTGGTTGTGGAATATTTCCGGTCGATGTGTTGAATTCCAGCAGGTTCATTATTAACTAAAGAATATACGAGAAGCCCCCCAGGCATAGCCGGGGGGGCTTCTCACTATGTCACTAGGCTCCTTCCTGAATTATGGGAAATCATGTTTATCCCTAGCAGCATCCGGATATCTAGAGCAACAGTTTGCGGATTTATATTGACACAGAAGTGTTTCTCTTCTCTATCGACGCAGCTCACATGATATGTTATCATGATAAACTGATAACGTGTTACCGAACTAAAGCACATGATCCAATGTGTTATCTACTAGGGGGATTTGAGAGATGAAGCGAAGAGGAATATTGGTATTGTTAGTTGTAATGGCTATTACTGTAATAGCGGGCTGCTCCAGTTCAGGCAGTAAGGACGGCAAGCTGGTGATCGGTATAGATGATAAGTTTGCACCGATGGGCTTCAGAGATGATAACAATGAAATTGTCGGTTTTGATATTGATTATGCGAAAGCGGCAGCTGAGAAAATGGGCAAAAAGGTTACCTTCCAGCCAATAGACTGGTCAGCCAAGGAATCGGAGCTGAACAGCGGACGCATTGATATGATTTGGAACGGGTACACCATAACAGACGAGCGTAAGGAGAAGGTCTTATTTACCAAGCCTTATCTGGAGAACAGCCAGGTTGTAGTCGTGCTGGCGGGTTCAACACTGTCCAAGCTGGATGATCTGGCCGGAAAAGAAGTCGGACTGCAGAGCCTTTCGTCGGCCGCCGATGCCCTGGAGGCCAGCCCCATCAAGGCCAAGCTTTCTGGGGTTTCCGAATTCACGGATAATGTGCTTGCCCTGACGGACCTGAAGTCCGGACGCCTGGATGGAGTGGTCATTGATGAAGTGGTGGCAAGATATTATATGTCCAAGGAACCGAACTCTTACAAGCTGCTGGATGAATCCCTTGCTCCTGAGCAATACGGCATCGGCATTAAGAAAGGCAATGAAGCACTGCTGACTGAACTGCAGAAGGCTCTGGATGAATTGAACAGTGACGGAACGGCAGCTGAGATCTCAACGAAGTGGTTTGGAGAAAATAAAGTACTTAAATAGATTGTTTCCTTTAGGAGTCGGGTGAAAGACATGAATATTGACTATATTATTAAGATTTCCGGGCCGATGCTGGAGGGAGCACGGACGACCGTCTTGCTGTTCCTGATAGTGATACTGCTGTCCATTCCACTCGGGATGATTGTCACACTGATGGCCAAAAGTGCCCTCAAGCCGCTGGCCTGGATCGCACACACTTATATCTACGTTATGCGCGGAACACCACTCTTGCTGCAGCTGTTGTTCTTCTGCTTCGGCCTGCCGCAGATTCCCGTGATTGGGCAATATCTGGTCATGGACCGTTTCGTCGCAGCCAGCCTTGGGTTTATCCTTAATTATGGTGCATATTTTGCCGAGATTTTCCGTGGCGGAATGCTATCGATTGATAAGGGGCAACATGAGGCCGCCAAGGTGCTTGGGCTCAGCAAATGGCAAACCCTGCGCAAAGTGATTCTCGCTCAAATGTTCCGGGTGGCGCTGCCTGCGGTAGCCAACGAGTCGATTACCCTGGTCAAGGATACTGCTTTGCTATATGCGGTAGCTGTACCTGAGTTGTTGAATTTTGCAAAAACGGCAGTGAACCGTGATTTTACAGTGACCCCATTTGTAGTAGCAGGCGTAATTTATTTGCTGATGACACTGGTGCTTACGCTATTCTTCAAGGTTCTGGAGAAACGTTTCAAATACGAGTAGAAGGGCTGTTTAGCTATGAGTACTATGATTGAAGTAAAACAATTACAGAAATCTTTTGGCAGCCTCGATGTGCTGAAAAAGATTACCTTTGATGTTAAACCCGGAGAAGTAGTGGCGGTGATCGGGCCTTCCGGCTCCGGAAAAAGCACCATGCTCCGCAGTCTTGTACATCTTGAAGAGGTTACCGGCGGGAGCATTTTTATTCAAGGCAAGCCGCTCGTGGAGAACGGCAAATACGCCAGTGGTGCGGACATTAGGGGAATCACCTCAGCTATGGGCATGGTGTTTCAGCACTTTAATCTTTTCCCTCACCTCACTGTACTGGGAAACCTGGAACTTGCGCCAAGAACGCTGAAACGGGAGAACACTCAGGATATAACCGCTAAAAGCCGAGAACTGCTCTCCAAGGTAGGTCTTGCTGATAAAGCAGAGGTGTACCCCTCCATGCTGTCAGGCGGGCAGAAGCAGCGGGTGGCTATCGCCAGAGCACTTATGCTCAACCCGGACATTCTGCTGTTTGACGAGCCTACGTCGGCACTTGATCCCGAACTGACCGGCGAGGTGCTGCGTGTCATCCGCCAGCTTGCAGAGGAGAACATGACGATGATTATCGTCACACATGAGATGAACTTTGCGCGTGATGTGGCAGACCGTGTATTCTTTATGGACAATGGGGAAATCGCCGAATCGGGCACACCGGAGGAGATCTTCGGCAACCCGCAGCTGGAGCGGACCCGGACATTTTTGTTCCGGGATTAAACGCAAGTGGAAATTAAGAAAGTACATAGCGGATGCTATGTGCTTTCTTTGTCTATCGGAGACCAGGATTTCAGCTTATAATCCTCGCTTCTCCCCCGGACAAACTATTGAACTGAATGTGATTTGCAACATTCAGATTGATCTGCTGAAGGAGGTGCTTCGATGGACATTCAGACAAGCGTGGACATAGCATGGTTTTGACAGTGGACTTATAAAGTGAGAAAATATGGCTTTGTAGAAGAGGAGGCAACAGAATGAATCAGCGTTTTCGTATAACCCGATCGATGCAAGAAAATAATGAGGTGCAAAGCATCTCTTTGGAAGAGTGCAAACAATACTTTGCGTCCTCACCTGACTTTTCGTATTCGCAGGTTCTTACCATTCAAGGAGCAGATAGCATCATGTCCATCGATGGTGATTTTTTTATGTGGAAACTTGGGGATATGGAGATTCCTTTCCGGCTGTATATGGGGGATTTGTATGTAGCCATTTCCAACGAAGCTATCGTTCCCAAAATGATTGAAGTGGCTACGGATCTGCGAGCGGACGTGGTGGAAGGGTGAACTGGAAGAGCGAGTGATTCCTATTGTAAGAAAAGCATCCGCTCTCATGGCGGATGCTTTTTTTGTTTTTTACTTAAAATACTCACAGCTAAATCGTGTGAAAACAGCGTGGGAATCAGGCTGTTCTCCAACTGCATACAAGCCGATAAGTACACCTGTAAATCCTCCCGCTACTTCTGAGGAAAGATATCTCGTCTGCGCAGCTCCAAGCAGGGTTTCTGTCCCATTAACTTGAGTGTAGAAGTGATAATGAGTAGGAGTAGATTTGATAACCAAGGTAGCCTGATTATTCCGGTCCAGATCTATAGTTCTTTCAATGGATTTAATATCACCGATATTCAGTCGTTCAATGATCTCGTATCCACCTTGATGTCCGCGCAATGCCAGATCATAATGGTGGTTTTCGTCCATATAGACTGTAATGCCAGCTTCGCCACCGGTTAGGCTGATATCGCATGAAATAACCGCGTTGAAGTCTTTTTGACGAATGCCTATAAAGGTCGGAGATGCAGGAACATCCAGCGTAACACCGGTCCCCTTAAGCTTAATCTTATTGGATT
This sequence comes from Paenibacillus sp. P46E, assembly GCF_001909095.1. Classification (NCBI taxonomy): domain Bacteria; kingdom Bacillati; phylum Bacillota; class Bacilli; order Caryophanales; family Paenibacillaceae; genus Paenibacillus; species Paenibacillus sp. P46E. The sequence goes on along the minus strand of NZ_LVYZ01000073.1, from coordinate 14,908 downwards.
CCAACACATAATGCTCTGTATCCGGATGCCGGAGATAACACCAGTCCAGATTCCAATCGGTGTTCTCGAACGTGAAGAGCTGTTTCTCCTGCTGACGGATGGTACCCGCGATACGATCGGTCTCGAAACTTAATAGAGTGGTCCCATTATGTCCTGCCGTAAACCATCCATCCTCGTCAAAAGTAACCGGGGTCAAGAAAACTTCACGTCCCAAGTGGTGATAAGTTAGATACTGACCCGTCTGACGGAACCCCAGATGCAAGAGCCACCAATTCCCTTCGTGGTCCTGGATCAGATCACCGTGGCCAACGCCTTGAAGCTCGTAACCGCCTAAATTCCGATTTGTCAAAACAGGGTTATTCCTATAGGCCTCAAACGGGCCGGAAGGGGAATCTCCCCGCGCATAAGTAACCATATGGCCATATTCCGTACCGCCTTCAGCTGCCATCAGATAATACCGTCCATTTATTTTGTACAGATGAGGGCTTTCCAGATAACGTCCCCCTGTACCTTGCCAGATTGAACGACTTGGAGACAGCTTGCGGCCGGATTCAATATCAATTTCACACTGGACAATACCGGCAACTCCATCATCATCTGTGCCATTGCTCATGAAATACGTTTTTCTGTCTTCAAAATATAAATCCGGATCGATTCCTCCTTGATCGACATGTATAGGTTCAGACCATTCGCCATAAATATCATCGGTCCAGACATAAAAGTTCTGATGTGTAGTATCATTTGTGGTTGTCATATAGAATCGGCCTTGATGGTAACGCAGGGTTGGCGCAAAGACACCCCCGGAGCTGCTTACACTGCCCAGCTGAACCTGGCTTTTCCGGGTTAAACAATGGCCGATTGGGGTCCAATTTATCAGGTCTTGGCTCTCGAAAATCGGAACACCGGGGAAATACTGAAAGGAACTGCATACCAGATAATAAGTGTTTTCTACTTTGCATACGCTGGGGTCAGGGTAAAACCCTTTGATGACCGGATTATTATATTTCATTTTATCCACCTCATTATAAATTCATATATGTAAGAATTCAGCTAGCCTTGCTGCTAAGAAAATTAAACACCATACGATAAAAACTTTCAATGGAGTAGGGTTGAAGGTTTGTGGTAAATTTATTAAATTAATATATATATGATTTCAATATGTAACGTCAGGAGATTGTTCATGTTAAAAGCGAACGGGGAACCGAAATTCATGGCGTTATATGAAGCGCTGGCAAGCGAAGTACGGTGGCGGATTATGGGTTTGATTGCCGATAACGAAATGAATGTAAAAGATATTGCAGCTACGCTTGAGCTTAGCCCCTCCATCGTTACCATGCACATACGGAAACTTGAGCAAGCCGGATTAATCGGGAGCCGCAGGGTCCGTCTAAACGGAGGGACGCACAAAATGTGCTTCCTTACACAAAAAAACATCGAGATCGAGCTGGCATCCGCCAGCCGAGCTTCGAAGAGCAGAGAACAAACCATTTCAGTCGGTCATTATACCGCATTTGAAGTTCATCCTACTTGCGGACTTGGCACACACGAGAAAGAAATCGGAGTTTGGGACGATCCGCGCTACTTTCTTGACCCTGAGCGGGTTCACGCTGCCATTTTGTGGTTCGGGAGGGGTTACGTTGAGTATAAAACACCTAACTATCTGCTTCCGGATCAAACGCCAGAGGCTATCGAGATTTCGATGGAAATGGCTTCTGAAGCGCCGGGCCTGCGCGATTATTGGCCTTCAGATATCCGGTTCACGTTTAACGGTGTCTCACTAGGAATGTGGACAAGCCCGGCAGACTTCGGACGAGCCGCCAGGGGAATATATACGCCGAAATGGTGGCATCGGAATGTGAATCAATACGGACTATTGAAGACGATCCGCATTGACGCTTCAGGTACGTTTATTGATGGAGAGTGGATGTCGGATGTAACTGTTGATGATATCAAGCTGAAGGAACAATTCTGGACCCTTCGTTTCGCGGTTGAAGAGGATTCCGTAAATGTAGGCGGATTGACGCTCTATGGAGCCGGTTTCGGCAATCACGATCAGGATATTGTAATTCGTGTATACCTTAGCGAATCATCTATGAATTAAAAGCCACCTTCTGCTGGCGGCTTTTTCTACTCACAAATTCTTTCGAGCAAAGTTCCCAACTGTTCTGCCAGTACTAGGTGGGTTACAGGTCTTTCGTTCGTAAACCACCATTCGACTACACCCACATAGGAGGAAGCCACGAATTGAACAACAAGATCTTTATGTAACCCTTCGTTTTTCCCTTGGGTGTTATCCACTTCTGCTTGGAACTCTTCAATAAGAAATTCCTGGAACCGGCTGCGGAAATAGGGCGCACCTTTACTCGCCAGCATCGTGGAGAAAAATGCATAGTTACGCTCAAAGTACTCCGTCCAAACTACGGACCCTGTTACAAAATCCAGATCCGCGGCCGCTTCGCATCTTTCCCGCAGTTCATTAATGTGTACTTCAATTAATTTATCCAGCAAATCGTATTTATCCATGTAGTGCAGGTATATTGTGCCGCGGCTGACGTTTGCTTTATCCGAAAGGTCCTGAATGGTTATATCGTTAAAACTTTTTTCAGACATCAGTTCAATGATTGCTGTTTTTAATGCTTCCTGCGTTTTAAGGATTCTTCTATCCACTTTAGGCATATTGCTCTCCGATCTTTCATTTGTTTATTCTGTGCATATTTATAATTATAAACAACTGTATATTAATATAAAATGATCAATTTCTAGTATTTCGTTCATTAATGAACAAATCGTAGGCCATTAACAATTGGCAAGGTCTTCAATATCTTTATAATAATAGACAAGAACACATTAAGTATCCATTCAAAATAAAAATAAGACTGGTCATGATTTCATCTATTAACAGAATGGAGGACATAATAATGAAAAATGAACAACTCAGCAATAGTACCATTTTCCCGTTAGGAGAGAAGGTACAAGCATATTTTACGGGTGACGCTTATCTGCAAATGGTATTTACAGATCCAGCGCCTCTGAATACCGTGATCGGCAATGTAACCTTTGCTCCAGGGGCCCGCAATAACTGGCATGCTCATCAGGTTGGACAGGTTCTGTTAGTTACAGGCGGCAATGGCTGGTATCAGGAAGAAGGCAAACCCGCCCGTTCACTCACAACTGGTGATGTGGTCAATATTCCGCCTAACGTGAAGCATTGGCATGGTGCGACTAAGGACAGCTGGTTTGTGCACCTGGCTATGACCCCAGGAACCACGGATTGGTTCGAAGCCGTCGATGATGCATGGTTTGATGAATTGTAGGAAAGAGGAGGTTAGACCTGTGGAATATATCAAATTTGGCCATACAGGAATGGACGTATCGCGGATTTGTCTGGGGTGTATGAGTTTTGGAAGTGTACTGCCGGGAGGGCATCAATGGGTGCTTGATGAGGATAACAGCCGCCCTATCATAAAAAGAGCTCTTGAGCTCGGGATTAACTTTTTTGATACAGCGAATGTCTATGCAAACGGAACCAGTGAGGAGATTATTGGACGGGCTCTGAAGGATTATGCGAACCGGGATGAAATTGTTCTCGCCACAAAGGTTTGGGGACGCATGCATCAAGGTCCAAATGGTTCGGGGCTGTCCCGTAAGGCTATAATGAGCGAAATCGACAAAAGCTTGAAGCGGCTAGGAACTGATTATGTAGACCTCTATATCATTCACCGCTGGGACTACGATACGCCAATTGAAGAAACTATGGAAGCTATGCACGATGTAGTGAAGTCCGGGAAGGCCAGATATATCGGTGCTTCTGCCATGTACGCATGGCAATTTCAAAAGGCGTTACACGTAGCGGAGAACAATGGCTGGACTCGTTTTGTATCCATGCAAAATCATCTTAATCTCATTTACCGGGAAGAGGAAAGGGAGATGATGCCGCTCTGCAAGGACTACAAAATTGCTGTGACACCTTATAGTCCTCTGGCCTCAGGAAGACTGATCCGCGATTGGTCGGATAGCACACATAGATCCGAAACCGATCTCATTCAAAAAGCCAAATACGATTCTAGTGCAGCTGCAGACCGCCTAATCATTGAACGTGTGGCTTCACTTGCAGAAAAACTCGGCGTACCCCGCATTCATATTGCTCTAGCGTGGCTGCTGCAGAAAGAATCTATAGCTGCTCCTATTATCGGCGCGACGAAGCTATCGCAACTGGAAGATGCAGTTGGTGCTCTGCCGGTGAAATTATCCGCGGAAGAAGTTTCATTCCTAGAAGAACTTTATATTCCGCATCCAATAGTTGGAGCGCAGTAAATGAATGAACGCGGCTTGGGAACGACATCATAAGGATGTAGTATACATCTCAGTTTCCCGAGGAGGATTCTTGTATGGCTCACCAGATGAGAAGGAAAGAAGCTGCCTGGAAGTCACGAAAGCAAGAACAGCATCCCCATGGTAAAATCAAATCGCTTAAGGTATTGTCCAGCGAATATGAAGAGAAGCATACTACTTTGTAAGGGAAGGAAGACTGCCAGGAGAGTGCGCTGGCGGTCTTTTTTCATTAAGTCATTTCGGGACTGATAAGAAATCGCTCCAGGGCGATTTCTTTTTTTGTGTTTTTATCAAGTGCAATGACTAGATCATGCTATTCCTATGACTTGAAAATGAAGGTTTGGCTAAGTGAAAGTGTACTACAATTTGGAGTGAACAGAGTGTTTGAATCTGTATAAAAAATAGACAGGAGTGCGGATTTATGCAGTACACCAATCCCGTAATACCGGGCTTTCATCCTGACCCCAGTATTTGCCGTGTAGGCGAAGATTATTACTTAGTCACAAGTTCGTTTGAATATTTTCCAGGGGTTCCTATCTTTCATAGTAAGGATCTGGTTCATTGGCGGCAGATCGGTCATTGTCTTACTACAGAGCAACAGCTTCCACTAACAGGCGCATGGAGTTCAGGCGGAATCTACGCACCAACCCTCCGGTACCACGACGGCTGGTTTTATATGGTGACCACTAATGTTAGCGGGGGCGGTAGTTTCTTTGTCAAGGCACAAAACCCCGAAGGACCCTGGTCGGAGCCGGTACAGGTTGCCCAGAAGGGTATCGATCCCTCTCTATTGTTTGATGACGACGGCCGCGTATATTTACAGTCTCCAACGACGGGTGTTGAAGGCGACGGCATCTATCAATGCGAGATTGATATGGAGACCGGAGGCAGACGGTCAGAAAGCCGCTTGATATGGAAAGGTACTGGAGGGGCTCATCCCGAAGGTCCGCATTTATATAAAATCAACGGACTATATTATCTGATGATCGCCGAAGGGGGGACCGAATTCGGACATATGGAAACGATTGCAAGAAGTGCTCAACCCTTTGGACCCTTTGAACCATGCCCTCATAATCCGATTCTTACGAATCGAAGCATGGGAAACGGCATACATGCAACGGGGCATGCGGATCTAATTGAAGCTCATGACGGAACTTGGTGGGCTGTGTGCTTGGGGATAAGAACGGTGTCTTACCCTATGGGACATCATCTGGGTAGAGAGGTATTCCTTGCACCTGTGAATTGGACATCTGACGGATGGCCCGTTGTAGGCAATAATACGCATATTGAACCAGTCATGGATGCTCCGAAGCTTCCTCAAGTGTTGTGGCCGGATAAGCCGCCCAGAGACGACTTCGATAATGAAAAGCTGGATATGATGTGGACTTTTTTGCGCAACCCTGCTGGGGGGAGCTGGTCATTGACGGAACGCAAGGGCTATCTTGTTCTCTATGGACAAGCGGCATCCTTAGATGAGGTTGGGACTCCTGCTTTTGTAGGACGACGTCTGTGTCACTTTTCCTGCAGGGCTGTGGCTAAGCTGGAGTTTGAACCACAGCATGAAGGAGAAGAAGCGGGATTAACAATGTACATGGATGAAGATCATCATTACGATCTGGCTATAAAGTTCATTCAGGGCCGTAAGAAGGTGATCTTCCGGCGGACAGTCGGCTCCATGCAGTTGGTAGAGCTGCGCGATTGTCCCGAAGGAGCGATTGAGCTCCAGTTTCAAGCGCTGCCTGAGAAATTTGTGGCTTCAATCCGATCTTCACAGACGGGCGAAATAGAAATGGGATGGGGAGAAACACATCTTCTCTCAACTGAAGTTGCCGGCGGGTTTGTGGGAGTAATGGCCGCGATGTATGCAATCTCGGAAGCACAGAACCCCGCTCCTGCATCATTTGACTGGTTCGATTATGAGCCATTTCAATAGGATGTATGGTTCCGTAGGAGGGAATTAGATGATGAACAGAGCAGCAACACAATTTCCTTATCAGAACCCGGATTTGTCCCTGCCAGTGAGGATCGATGACTTGATCATGCGTCTTACTCTGGATGAGAAAATAGAACTCATGTGCCAGTACCAGGCGGACATTCCGCGTCTTGGTTTGCAGAAGTACAAGCACGGCACGGAGGGAGCGCATGGGGTAGCCTGGCTGGGCGAAGCAACTGTTTTTCCCCAGAACATAGGGCTTGCCTGCACCTGGAATCCCGGACTTCTCCAAAAAATCGGTTCCGTCATTGGCGATGAGGCCAGGGTGTACTATCAGCGCAACTCATCCATTAATGGGTTAACCATTTGGGCGCCAACGGTAGACTTGGAGCGGGACCCACGATGGGGCCGTACCGAAGAAGGTTATGGAGAAGATCCATTCTTGACGGGAAGGCTGACAACCAGTCTGGTCCAAGGTCTTCAGGGAGACGACCCTTTCTATTACAAGGCAGTCGCAACATTAAAGCATTTTTACGCAAACAATAATGAATTGTACCGTGGCAGCGCATCAATCAGTATCGACCCGCGTAATAAACGCGAGTATTATTTGAAGGCATTTGAACCAGCCATCCGGGATGGCCGGGCGGCATCTATAATGACTGCATACAACGGAGTTAACGGAATTCCATGCAATTTGAATCATGAGGTGAATGAGATCGTCAAAGGCGAGTGGAACATGGACGGCTTTGTCGTTAGCGATGCCGGGGATGTTCTGGGAACGGTGACAGATCATCACTACACCGATTCTTATGCAAAAGCAGTAGCAGGCTCGATCAAAGCTGGTATTGATAATATAACGGATGATCAACCAGTATCTTTTCAAGCGCTTCATGATGCACTGGATCAAGGATTTCTGACGGAAGAAGACCTTAACCGCGCCTTAAGAAATACGTTCCGTGTTCGGTTCCGCCTGGGTGAATTTGATCCTCCAGAGCGAAATCCTTACAGCCATGTTCCAGAGGAGACATTGTGTTCGTCAGAGCATAATGCCTTATCACTTGCAGCAGCCCAAGAATCTATTGTTTTGTTGAAAAATGATGGTTTACTGCCACTTAGGCGAGAACTGGATTCAATAGCGGTAATCGGACCGCTGGCTGATGAAGCGTTCACTGATGCATATAGCGGTACGCCTCCCTATCGCATTACCCCGCTCCAAGGCATTTCGGAAAAAATGCAGGATCGTACGGTTGGATATACAACGGGAATGGACCAAATCCGTATCCGCACTTCTACCAGCGGGAAATATGTGTGTCTGCGTGATTCCGGAGATGATTCTGCTGTTCTAGTGGCAGATGGCAACGTTGCAGCTGAAGCGACAGTGTTTGAGTGCAGCGACTGGGGCTTTGGTAGCTTCACACTTCGGGAAGTGGACAGCCATAAATTTGTTACAGTAAGCGAAGATGGTTTTTTGACTGCAACTGCAGAAGCCGTTGGAGGATGGTTCGTCAAGGAAACGTTCAGATTCGAAGCGCTGGAAAAGGGTTCCTTTACGATGAGATCATGGCATGACAAACCTATTATCCCCGACGTCCACGGGCTTTTAAAAGCTTCAGAAGGTCAAGGCGAATTTGTCATGGAGATCGTGAACCATGGCATTGAAAAAGCCATAAAGTTGGCAAAAGAAGCAGAGACGGCTATTGTGTTCGTAGGCAACAACCCCTATATCAATGGTAAAGAGACGATTGATCGTCCAGATATCACACTTCCACCTGCTCAACTTGAACTCATTCAAGCGGCCCGGGCGGTGAACCCTAAGACCATCGTCGTAATCGTAGGCAGCTATCCTTTTGCGGTGAACTGGGAAAATAAGCACGTCCCGTCAATTATTTTCACATCGCATGCCGGTCAAGAGCTTGGACATGCTGTAGCCGATGTACTTTTTGGCGATTACAATCCTGCAGGCAGGTTGAACATGACATGGTACAGTTCCATGGATCAATTACCCGATCTTATGAATTACGACATTATCAAAGGTAAACGTACCTATCAGTATTTCGATGAAGAAGTGCTGTACCCCTTTGGTCATGGAATGAGCTACACAGACTTTAAATACGGTGAGTTGAATCTGGGCCGTGAGGTTCTCAAAGAGAATGAGACTTTTCTAGTATCAATCCATGTTTGTAATTCCGGTAGCAGGCCTGGGGATGAAGTCGTTCAGCTCTATATTCGAGCCGATAACTCACGAGTTACACGTCCACTGAAAACATTGATGGGTTTTGATCGGATCTATCTACTCCCGGGAGAATCCAAAACCGTTCAGTTCTCCTTAAAGGTGCAAGACCTGGCATTCTGGGACGTAACCCGCGAGCGGTATTGTGTGGAGAAAGGGATGTATACGCTCATGGCCGGGTCATCCTCTTCCAAGATTTTTTCGATGACTACACTGCATGTGGAAGGCGAAAAGATCCCTGCACGCTCACTTGGAGAATGGGTTAAAGCGGTTAATTATGATGATTATAAGAACATTTATTTAGATGAATGCCGGGAAGGGGGAGAGAGTATCCGCCCCGTTGCAGGCAGTGGCTGGATTGCTTTTCATGATGTAGATCTAAACGAATGGCCGGTGAAGTTCATGGCCCGGGTTAGCGGGAACATCCAAGGCGGCGAGATATCATTGACACTTGATTCTCCTGCTGGTGATCCTATAGCGGTCTGTCTAGTTCTGCCGACTGGTGGTACCCAGGCATGGACGACTGCAGAATGTGAGGTTCCATTCCGGTTGGAAATATCGGAACAGCGCAAGCTGTACCTGCACCTCAAAGGTGATGTACAGATCAGCTCGTTCTGTCTGCAGCTGCTATGATTCTTGCATTTTACGAAATGCTTTCGGGGTCATGCCGAAGTTTTTTTTGAATTGGCGTGTGAGGTAATTGCTGTCATTAAATCCACACTCGTATGAAATATCCGTAATGGAATGGTTTGTCTGCTTAAGCAGTGTGCAGGCACGTTCCAAACGCAGCCGGTGTAGATAAGCAATCGGTGTCGTCCGGTAATACGACTGGAAAATCCGGTTTAAATGTCTGACAGATATGTCTGATTTGGACGCAATCTCCTCCAGAGTCACTTGTTCCAGGTAGTGGTCCTCAATGTAAGAAATTGCACTGGCCAGATGCATCAGACTGTTGGCTACGCCGTTCTCCTGGTGGTCATACTGCCTGGACAGATATACAACAAGCTCCATGAACCTGGAAGCGAGCATGGTCTGATAACCTTGTTGCTTCGTTTCATATTCTTTAATCATAACCGAAACTAGAGCTGTGACATATTCAAGGCTGGCTATCGACATGCTCAGTTTGCTTTTGTACGGATTAATGCTGCGGTAGAACGGTTCCAAAATGAAAAGCGCCTGATAACCATCCAAGGACCGTAAATCCGGTCCGGCAGACTTCAACATATCCGGCTTGTACATGATGTTGCAAATCTTGAATTCGTGCGGGGCCTTATAGGCGTGATGAGTCCCGCCGTTCAGGACAAATACATTTCCTTTCTTGATAAATGATTCTTCATTGTTAACGATATGTGTAGCATGACCGTTTAACACGATGACCAGCTCAGAGAAATCGACATGCTTATGGAGGGACATTTCCTCATCATGTCCTCCATACTGAATGAAGAATGGAAACTGTTCATCGGTCGTAAACCAGTTTAAATATACATTGCTCAAAATAATATCACCCAATCCATTGTTGTTCATGTCTATATTATGCTATTTTGTGACTTGATTATCAAGGTTTTCCCTAGGATCAAAAGTTAAAATAAAGACGAAAACAGCCACTCTTAACACACCAAAAGGGGGAAATGAAGACCATGATTCAACAATTGCCCAAGACCTGCGGAATAGCACTTTTAGCAAGTGCACTTCTTCTATCGGCAGGCTGCAGCAGCTCAAAAAACAATACTGTGAATACCGCAAATGGCAACACCGGCAGTGATACCAGCCCCATAACGTTTTCATTTTTTGGAGCGGATGCGAATCCGAACTGGAATAACATGCAAGATGATGTAGGGAAAGAAATCACCGCAAAAACCGGAGTCACCCTTAATGCCGAATTTGATGTAGGCAATGGCGGAGGGGACAGAATCTCTTTAATGGCTGCCAGCGGAGATTATCCAGATATCATTTACGCCAAAGGAGAGCTTGGCAAACTGGTGGATGCAGGAGCGATTATCGATTTGACGGATCTTATCGACAAATATGCTCCAAACATTAAAAAGGTCATGAGCAAGGATATGAACCGTATGAAATACAGCAACGAAAACCAGGCTATCTATTCGATACCCACCAACACAGGTGTTGACCAGCAGTATTTTGACGTTACGAGCGGTTTTGAAGTTCAGCTTCGTGTACTCAAAGAATTAGGATATCCGGAGATTAAGACCGTTCAGCAATTTGAAAGCGTCCTCAAAGAATATGTGGCTAAACATCCGACAACGGATGGACAGCCGACGATTCCGTTATTGCTCAATGCGGATGGCTGGAAGAGTATGATTACCGTAACCAATCAAGCCGCGGCGACTACGGGTGGTGCAGGTGACGGTGAATACTATGTGGTTCCGGAAACCTATCAAACCATGCTGCACTACAAACGTCCGGAAGAAAAAGATTACTTCCGCTGGCTGAATCAAATGTATAACGAAGGACTGCTGGATAAGGATTCTTTTGTGGAAAAAGATGATCAGTATAAATCAAAAATCTCCAGCGGGCGAGTACTGGGTCTTACTTCTGTAGAATGGGAGTATGGAGATGCGGAGAATGCTCTGAAATCAGCAGGTAAAGATGAATATTCGTATGGTCATTTTCCGGTGACGATGGGCGAGCAATACAAAGATAACACCCTCCAGGCCATCGGAGTTGACGGTTATGGTATCAGCATTACTACAGCCTGCAAAGACCCGGTTCGCGCCATCAAATTCATAGACTGGTTATCCTCTGATGAAGGCCAGGTATTGCGAAATTGGGGCGTGGAAGGCAAACAGTACAATATTGAGAATGGAGTACGTGTGATCCCGGATGAGATCCGCAATCAGAAGGTGAATGATTCGGCCAATTTCGGGAAACATACAGGCATCGATCTATATACAATTTTCGGAGTTCGTTATGGAGACGGTGTAAAGGACTCAACAGGTAATTACTATACTACGAACTTCCCGGAACAGATCATCGCGAGTTACTCGGATGCTGAGAAGGAAGCATTAGCGGCATATAAAGCGACAACCTGGAAGGATCTGTTCCCGGCCGAGGATGAGTTCCCCGTCAAAGAGTGGGGGGCACTGTATAACATGCAGGTTCCGACGGATGGAGATTATCAGGTCATTTATCAGAAGACCCAAGATATTGTCCACAAACGTATTCCAGAGGCCATTCTCTCTAGCCCGGCAGACTTTGACAAAATATATGATGCATTCCTCGACGAATTAAACAAAGTTGGAGCAGAGAAAATGGAGAAGGAATATACCGAGCTGGTGAAAGCAAGAGTTTCACTTTTTACGGGCAAGGATATTAAATAAGACAAGTAAGCATACGCAAGACCCTTACCTGTAATAAGGTGAGGGTCTTTATGTCTGTATATCTTCCAAACCTCCAGAGTGTTCTGAAGATTTGAACAAGTGCATCAGTGGATTTCAAGCATTTGAACTGTTAAGATAATATTTACGTCAATAAAGGTTATAGGAAAATGGGGACAACAGAATGATGAAGATTTTCAGGCATAAAGCTTATTTTATCGGGATACATGTTTTATTGTTTATTTCCTTGTTTGTGACACTGTACGCGTACTCCCCGTCCATTCGGGTTAAAGTTAAAGGAATTATCGATCCTCCGGATAACGTATCTACGATTGCCCATCGCGGTGCTTCCGGATATGCTCCTGAGAACACAATGCCTGCCTTTGAGCTGGCGCTTGAAATGAAGTCGGATTATATTGAACTCGACATTCACTTAACCAAAGATCATATTCCTGTCGTGATTCATGATGAGACCGTCAATCGCACAACAAATGGCAAAGGATATGTAAGAAACATGACTTTAGCACAGATTAGACGCCTGGACGCAGGTTCATGGTTCAATGAGGCTTATCCGATGTTTGCCAGAGAGAAATATGCAGCGACACCCATTCCCACACTGGATGAGGTATTCGACACTTTCGGAAAAAATATCGGCTATATCCTCGAAATCAAGGATTCAACTAATGAGACTAATATTGAATCCTTATTAAACGAATATATTATGAAATATGAATTGGAGAATGTGGTGTCCATTCATTCATTCAGTAGAGCCAGTTTACGTAAATTTCATACAATAAACCCGGAAATTCCGCTCTATCAACTCGTTTGGAATGATTATTCCGAGGTGAGAGTCTCAGCATCTTTTCTGAAGGATGTGAAATCCTACGCTGTCGGAATTAGCCCCAACTTCCACGGAATCACTTCGGCCTATGTGGCGCAGTTGAAGCGGGCCGGACTCAAAGTGATGCCATATACAGTGAATTACCAGCTCAACATGAATAAAGCCTATCTATGGGGTGTGGACGGGGTATATACTAATTTCCCTGACCGTTTTCTTGAAGTCATTGAAACGAACCGAAAGAATGCCAAGTGGTAACGCGATTGATGTAGGGGGGCGCCCTTACAAGCTGCTGAAGACGATATTGCGCAGCTTACGCGTGATCGCCATCGTTCCGGCATCTTTTTTCTGGACCATAAACAGTACGGTCAGACCATCTTGCGGACTATTGCTGAAATATGCCCCCAGCCAGCCATCCCAGCCGTATTCACCTTTGCTCCCGATAAAACCGGCTTTCCCGGTCTGGGTCATGATGCGCATCTGGTTGCCGTAGCTGTGGCCCTGCAATGAATGCCAAGTATCAAAGCCTTTTTGCTGCCCATCCGTCAAATTAGCCGAAGTCATATATTGAACGGTTCTAGGCTTAAGCAATTGAACGCCATTATAGCTCCCCTGTTTCATAAGCATCGTTGTAAATTTAGCGGCATCGTCAATGGTAGAGACTAGTCCCGCACCGCCCGACTCAAATACAGGTTCACAGTTCATATGGTGGTTGATGCCCAAATGGCTGTCCGTGTACACCTTCAAGCCGCCTTCACCGTCATCCTGATAGACTTTCGCAAGACGGTCTCTTTTTTCTTCAGGCAGCCAGAAACCGGTATCATTCATTTCCAGCGGCTCCAATATCTCTTTTTTCAAAAATTGCCCGTACCGCATGCCGCTAACCGATTCTACAATGGCGCCAAGGATGTCCGCTGACGTTCCGTATTGCCAGTACGATCCCGGCTCGAACGACAGGGGGCCTTGACCCAGGCGGTTTGCGAATTCCATTGTGCTCATTGGATTGTCACTATGTAAGCGGCTGTCCAGTTCCTGGAACAATATATCTGTCTGCTGTCCGGCTGTGTCGGTTCCGCCGTATACCAGTCCTGATGTCATATTCAGCAAGTCGTGAATGGTGACATCCCGGCTGACGGGTACCAGTTCGCCGTTTTTCTCAACCCGTTGATTTTTGAAACCGGGAATATACCGGCTTACAGGATCGAACAAGTCAATTTCGCCGCGTTCCAGGAGCATCATAACGGATGTGGCAGTAACCGGCTTTGTCATCGAATATAGACGGAAAATCGAATTTCTTGAAACAGGGCGTCCCGACTCAAGGTCGGCCAAGCCATCTTCATGATAAAAGACTTCGTTGCCGTCCTTGATCACCATAAAGTTCGCGCCAGCGATTTCCTTGGTATCGATACTTGCCCTCAGTGTTTTTTTTAATAGGTTGATTGTGTTTGACTCCAGCATATTTCTTATAACTCCCTCTCCTGATAAGTTCCCTTAATCAAAGCTAGCTTTATAATTGACTAAAGTGAATATTAAACGCTTTTGTGCCAATTGTATAGTATATGGATTACAGGCTTCTCTCTAATAGAGCCCCCACTTGCTTCGCCATCTCATGTGGAGGATACGGCATCCCATTCCTGATCCACCATTCGATGACTCCAACATACGCTGTCCCTGCATATTGCAGCATCACTTCATCACTTAAAGCAGCGTTCCTATCGCTTTCCCTGTCAATCTCACCTTGGAATCCTTTCATAAAAGAAGCAAGGAGCCGCGTCCTAAAAGAGGAGGGTGTTCCTTTGCTTGCGAGCATCGTTGAAAAAAACAAATAGTTTTTCTCAAAATATTCGAAATAAGGTACAAGAGCATCAACCCAATTCAACTCACATGCCCAGGCATCCATCTCCCCTAATTCATCAATATGTAATTCTATGAGCTGATCCAGCAAATCAAATTTGTCCTGATAATGAAGATAAATAGTACCACGGTTGACATTTGCCCGGTCTGCCAGCTCCTGAATGGTAATATCATCAAAATTCTTCTCCGTCATGAGTTCAATTACAGCATTTTTTAAAGATTCTTGGGTTTTGAGAATTCTGCGATCCACTTTTCCCATCGTAAATGACCACCACACTTTCTTAGATCATGAATAGTATTGATAGATTTGTTTATAAATCAACAAAAACCGTCTTTTTGATCATTGAACATAGACTTTTTAACTATATAATAATGGACATGAGTTG
>NZ_LVYZ01000072.1:0-40538 GCF_001909095.1 Paenibacillus sp. P46E | reverse complement strand
TGCTCACCCCGCTTCGCCGCTCCCGCCTCACTTGTCTGCTTACCTTCCTTACTATCCTTCAAACTGGATAACAACTGAACCACGGCCCGGTTGCCCAGGGTACGCTGAAGCGCCAGTTTGTCTTCCCGGCTTAAGGAGGCCGGGTTCCGCCGGATACGCCGGATGATCTCCACCGGGTCTGGCTGCTTGGCCGTTGCCGGCTTCACGAAATTCGATGGTTTGCTATATGGTTGATGGCTGCCCGAAGTGTTCTCTTTGTCCTTGCTTACGGTTGCATGGGTCTGCAAACGGATTCCCCCTCTGTAAAAAAATTGCTCCTATAGATAAAGTAAAATCCATAGCGCTTTTTACAGCCGGATGGAAAAATAAATCTATTTATTGCAACCATTCACCTCTCATTACCCCTCTAAACTAAAAGCAAAAAGCCACCCGAGGGTGGCCGTTAACAGCATTTTTACCAAGCTAATTTTATTTTGTAGGTGGTCCTACTTCTCCCCGTCCACCGGTTGACCCGATGCTTTGCGTATCTCATCTGCCAGACGGTGGAACTCCTCTCTCGATTCCGGGCTTCCTGCCGCCATATAGGCGGCTTGAATGAAGGCAATGATCTTATTCGCGTCCTCTTTGTTCAGCATGTATTCCTTCACCTCCCCGCCCGAATTGTTTGGCGGTGAAGGAACGGCTGCCAGCATATTCCACCAACCTGCATCACCGCTGGACAGATTTATATCCACATTTACGCCGTGGATCGGCTGCCCGAGCCCTTTGGGGCCATTATCGTACTGATAGATGTGTATTCCTTCTGCTTTCCGGCCTCTGCTCCAGGCGTAGGTCTGCCAAAAACCTGTACATGCCTTGGCTGCCATCACCGCTTCAACGACTGCCGCGCTTCCGTATACACCCGTTCGGAACTTCGGTGAGGCTTCACCCGCAGCCTTGATATACTGGATTACCGAAGCCATCTGGCTTGCTGAGGCATCGAAATCTACCGCAAAGTAAATCCGGCTTCCCTCCGGCTGGCCGACAGCTATCGCCGTTTGCGCTGCAGCCGCCCCGTCAGCAAGACCTGCGGCGCGTCCTCCCAGCGCACGGCTGGCTGTTGTCTCATATACAGAGACAATTTGCAGGCCGGCAGCGCTGATAGCTGCCGCCTCAGCCCTGGTAAGTCTTTTCCAGCCAGAAGGTACCAGGTACCGGCATACGAATTCATAACCGTCCTCCCGGAACCGCTTCGCTAACGTCTTCGTCAGCGGTGCCGCACAATCAAATCCCTTGGCCATTGCCGTATCCTCCTTCCTCATCCATCATCTGCCCCTGATATTTCTGCTACCCGATCAACAGCTTCATGAGAAGACCCACTGCTGCAATAAACAGCCCCGCACTGCTGATGATGGTTCCCACCAGCCACCGCTGGCTTTCTCCTTGCCTGACCTTCAATCTGGCCAGCTCATCCCGTATTTCATCCATACGCAGATGTGCCGATTTGCTGTTCTGCATAGCCTCTAGCGCAATATCCCTTGCGCTGTTCATAATATCGAGCTTCGTTTCTACGCGGGTCAACCTTTGCAGAATTTCATTCATGTCGTCTGGCATATCGTACCCCCGGATGGAGCTGCTTGATCTCTCATTAAGAATATAGGCTCCAGGCTGCAGCCAATCTTACAGGAATGCAGCCTGGAAGCTGTTACGCTGTTACAATGTAATTCATGCTTTCTTACGGTTCCATGCCTGCAATCAGATTACCGGAAGAATAAACCGTAATTTTGTTGGTATCTGTATAATCTGTTGCCGGTGCATTGAAGGAATAGTCATTAGTCTGGGTATAGTTGGAAAAATTAGATTTCCAGAACCTGCATTGGATTTCTACTTTTTCACCCGGCTTCAGACTTCCCGCACCGCTGGAGAAGCTGATCTCAAGGTAATAATCGCTACCGGTCTTGCTGGCGGCCTTTTGGAAGCTTCCTGTAATATAGGACTGAATGTTGCTGCTGGAGCTCGATACCCGTGCGTAATCGGTATAGTAGCCCTGCGTTCTCTCTCCATCAATGGTGTAGTAATATCTAAGCTTAATGTTTGAAAGCTGAATAGTGCTGCTGCTTGTGTTCTCAAAGATTATTCTCGGAGCAATCGTATTCGTGATGCTCGTTCTGGTGCCGTTGTACGATTGGACTTTGAAAACTTGAGTAACGGTTACATACTGGACTGCTGTGGATACATTTCCGTTCGCATCGGTAGCAGTCCAGGTGACAGCTGTCTTGCCTACCGGAAACCCATCCGTAGGAGCATCATTTTTCAACGTGTATCCGAAAATATCATTCACTGTAGCCTGGCCCAGGGTCACTTGTGTTTTGACGCCTGTAGCTATGACGGATACATCTGCTGGTGCTTTCAACACAGGTTTAGTCGTATCCTTTACTGTAATCTTTTGTATACCGGTAGTTACATTGCCATTCTCGTCCGTTGCCGTCCATTTCACTTCAGTTACACCCAGCGCATAATCTGCCGGAGCGTTGCTGGTCACGGTTACCTTGTAAATATCTGTGCCTGTCGCTTGCCCGATCTCTACTGGCGTCTTCAAAGCGGTCGCTTCGACCGTCTTGTCGGCTGGCAGTTTCAGAACAGGCTTCGTCGTATCTACCACGGTAATCTTCTGCACACCCGTAGTTACATTGCCGTTCTCGTCCGTTGCCGTCCATTTCACTTCAGTTACACCCAGCGCATAATCTGCCGGAGCGTTGCTGGTCACGGTTACTTTGTAAATATCCGTGCCTGTCGCTTGTCCGATCTCTACCGGCGTCTTCAATGCGGTCGCTTCGACCGTCTTGTCGGCTGGCAGCTTCAGAACAGGCTTCGTCGTATCTACCACGGTAATCTTCTGCACACCGGTAGTTACATTGCCATTCTCGTCCGTAGCCGTCCATTTCACTTCAGTTACGCCAAGTGCATAATCTGCCGGAGCGTTGCTGGTCACGGTTACCTTGTAAATATCCGTGCCTGTCGCTTGTCCGATCTCTACCGGCGTCTTCAATGCAGTCGCTTCCACTGTCTTGTCGGCTGGTAGTGTCAGAGCAGGTTTCGTCGTATCCACCACCGTAATCTTTTGCACACCAGTTGTTACGTTGCCGTTCTCGTCTGTAGCGGTCCATTTCACTTCAGTTACGCCAAGTGCATAATCCGCAGGGGCATCCGATATTACATTCACTTTGTAAATATCTGTGCCTGTGGCTAGTCCAATATCAACCGGTGTCTTCAGCGCAGTCGCTTCCACTGTCTTGTCGGCTGGCAGCTTCAGAACAGGCTTCGTCGTATCTACCACGGTAATCTTCTGCACACCCGTAGTTACATTGCCGTTCTCGTCTGTAGCCGTCCATTTCACTTCAGTTACGCCAAGTGCATAATCCGCAGGGGCATCCGATATTACATTCACTTTGTAAATATCTGTGCCTGTGGCTAGTCCAATATCAACCGGTGTCTTCAGCGCAGTCGCTTCCACTGTCTTGTCGGCTGGCAGCTTCAGAGCAGGCTTTGTCGTATCCACCACTGTAATCTTTTGTACACCAGTCGTTACGTTGCCGTTCTCATCCGTAGCCGTCCATTTCACTTCAGTTACACCCAGTGCATAATCCGCAGGGGCATCCGAACTCACGTTTACTTTGTAAATATCTGTGCCCTTTGCCTGACCAATGTCTATTGGCGTCTTCAGAGCAGTCGCTTCGACAGTCTTGTCGACAGGCAAGATCAGATCCGGTTTGGTTGTATCCACTACCGTAATCTTCTGTATACCTGTGGTCACATTGCCGTTCGCATCTTTTGCGGTCCAGGTGACTTCTGTTGTTCCCAGGGGGTAATCCGCCGGAGCGTTACTGGTCACAGTCACATCATAGATATCCGTTGCCGTAGCCAGTCCAATCTCAACCAGAGTTCGAACCGCAGTTGCTTCCAAAGTAATGTCTGCCGGCAGCTTGAGTACGGGTTTGACCGTATCTGTGACGGTTACTGTGACAATCCCGATCATTGCATTTCCGTTTGCATCCTTTGCGGTCCATGTTACTTTAGTGGTTCCCAGAGGGAATTTCGCAGTAATGCTCTCCCCTGAAGTGATCGGGTCCTGACTGTCAAACCCCGGGGCATCCGTAGTTAAAACGACCGGAAACAGCTCCAGAACTTCAGGCACTTCCAGTTCCACCGGCGTTGCCAGCGCAGATGCTTCCTTGGTCAGATGCAAAGATCCTTTGAATTTCAGCACGGGCTGCGTGGTATCCACAACGGTTATTTTCTGCACGCCTCTGACTTCATTGCCGTTCTTGTCCTTGGCCGTCCAGGTGACTGTCGTAGTGCCCAGCGGGTAATCTGCCGGAGCATCCGATGTCACGGTTACGGAGAAAATATCCTTGGCCGCAGCCTGCCCTATTTCGACGGTGGTTCGAATCGCTGTTGCCTCTACCGTCTGATCCTCAGGTACGCTAAGCGTCGGCTTCGTCGTGTCTACTACGGTAATCTTTTGGACACCTGTGGACACATTGCCGTTCGCATCCGTAGCTGTCCAGGTGACTTCAGTAGTACCCAGCGGATAGTCTGCAGGCGCATTACTTACAATCGTATATTTGAAAATATCTGCCGCTGTTGCCTGCCCGGTCTCCACAACCGTCTTCACCGCCGTGGCTTCCACGGTTTGATCCTTCGGTATACTGAGCACCGGACGGGTGGTATCCACCACTGTGATCTGCTGCACCTTCTTCGCTACATTGCCGTTCTCATCCGTAGCCGTCCAGGTGACTTCAGTAGTACCCAGCGGATAGTCTGCAGGCGCATTGCTCACAATCGTATATTTAAAAATATCTGCCGCCGTTGCCTGCCCGGTCTCCACAACGCTCTTCAACCCCGTAGCTTCAACAGTTTTATTCTCAGGCACGCTGAGCACCGGACTGGTTGTATCCACTACTGTAATCTTCTGCACCTTCGTGGTCACATTGCCGTTTGCATCTGTTGCGGTCCATATAACCTCAGTTACGCCTAATGGATAGGATTCTGGTGCGTTGCTGGTTACCGTAACTTTATAGATGTCCGTCCCTGTCGCCTGTCCAATCTCTACAGGAGTTTTCACTGCGGTGGCTTCCACCGACAGATCCTCCGGCACACTCAGCACCGGTTTTGTGGTGTCTACCACTGTAATCTTCTGCACTCCGGTGGACACATTGCCATGCTCATCGGTAGCCGTCCAGGTGACTTCTGTTATGCCAATGGGAAAGGTCGCCGGGGCATTACTTTTCACAGTAACACTGAATACATCTGTAGCAGTTGCCAGCCCGATCCCAACAGGTGTCTGTAGTGCCGAAGCTTCTGCCTGAACATCCTTAGGCATGCTGAGCACCGGCTTCGTCGTATCCACTACCGTAACCTTTTGTTTGCGGATAGACTGATTGCCGTTCTTATCCTTGGCCGTCCAGGTTACTTCAGTAACTCCAATAGGAAATGCAGCAGGCGCATCGCTGGTTACCGTTGCAACTCCAAAAATATCTGTCACAGCCGGTACCGTCAGCTGAACCTGAGTTTCCCGGCTGGTTGCTTCCACCGTCAGATCCGCAGCTTCGGCAATGGAAGGTTTAGTTGTATCAACAATTGTAATGGTCTGTGTTGCATTGCTGATATTGCCATTCGCATCGGTGGCCTTCCAGGTCACAATGGTTTTGCCCAGCGGATAGCTTGCAGGAGCATTGCTTACGATCTCTACCGCAAACAAGTCCGTTGCCGTCGCTTGTCCAATGTTGACTGGTGTATTCACCGCTGTAGCCTCTTTGGTGATATCCGCGGGTACTTTCAGAACTGGAAGTGTTGTATCTTCAACAGTCACTTTTTGTTTGCCTGTAGTTAGGTTTCCGCCCGTATCCTTGGCAGTCCAAGTGACCTCGGTAGTACCCACTGGATAATCTGCCGGAGCATTGCTGGTTACCGTAACCGGGAAAATATCTGTGGCCGTAGCCGTGCCAATCTGAATAGTTGATCTTACTGCCGTAGCTTCAACCCGGACATCCGCAGGGACATGGAGTTCTGGATTGGTAGTATCAGTAACGGTTACATTCTGTGTGCCTATGGCCACATTGCCGCTCACATCTGTAGCCATCCAGGTCACCTTGGTGGTGCCTACCGCAAAATCAACGGGCGCATCGTTAATCACAGTAGTTTTGAATAAATCAGTTACAGTGGGCTGACCGAGCGAGACTATGGATCTGACGGCCGTTGCTTCAACTGTAATATCTGCTGGTACGCCTAGAACAGGTTTGGTCGTATCCACGACCTTGATCTTTTGAGTACCTACGGTGGTATTGCCGTGCTCATCGGTAACGGTCCAGGTAACCTCGGTCGTTCCCAGCGGGAAATCAACGGGTGCATTATTGGTAATAGTCACCGGGAAAATCTCGGTAATTATTGGTTCGCCGATGTCTACCTTCGTTCTTTCTCCGGCCGCTTCTGCTGTCTTATCACCTGGTAGTGTAACTAGCGGCTTGGTGGTATCTGTGATCGTAACCGTCTGTGTCCCCTTGGTGCTGTTGCCATTCTCATCGGTGGCTGTCCAGGTGACCAGTGTTTTACCGACAGTATAGCTATCCGGGGCATTACTTGTAATCACGACCTTGAAAATATCCGTGGCAGACGCCTGCCCCAGTGCTACCGGTGTCTTGATTCCGGTGGCTTCTGCTGAAATATCCTTGGGTACCGTCAGTACCGGAACTGTGGTATCTGTAACGGTTACATTCTGAACAGCTTTTGTTACATTGCCATGCTCATCTGTCGCTGTCCAGGTGACCTTGGTAACCCCTACTGTAAAATATTCCGGAGCATCATTGACTAACAGCACATCGAACAAATCTGTGGCTTTAGCCGCTCCAACTTCCAGCTTCATCCGCGTGTCGGTCGCTTCAATACGGATATCCTTCGGAAGCGTCAATACAGGCTTGGTTGTGTCTGTTATCGTAATCAGCTGTTCCGCTGTCGTAACATTGCCATTCTCGTCCTCAGCCCTCCAGATCACCTTGGTGGTCCCCACCGGGAAATCCGCTGGCGCATTATTTGTAATATTCACTTTAAAAATGTCTTCCGCTGTTGCCGTACCCACAGAAAGCGGAGTTCTTCTACCCAAAGCTTCTTTGGTAATGTTTGCAGGTACGGTAAGCACCGGCTTGATCGTGTCAACCACGATAACATTTTGTGCTGCGGTAATCACGTTGCTGTTCGCATCCGTAGCAGTCCATGTGACCTTGGTCGTACCCATGGGAAATTCCTTTGGAGCATTGTTAACTACGATGACCGGGAAAATATCCTTGGCCGATGCACCGCTGACAATGACGGGTGTCTGCACAGCGGTTGCTTCAACTACGATATCCCCTTGTACAGTGAGTACAGGTTTGGTTGTGTCCTTTACCGTTACTTTCTGCACCTGTGAAGAGGTGTTCCCTACCGGGTCCACAGCGGTCCATTTCACGGTTGTCGTTCCGATGGGAAAATCGGTCGGAGCATCGTTCGTCACGATGACATCCGGGATGGATACATCCTGTACGGAGGCTTTACCAATCTCGGCAGGCGTGCGGACTGCCGTTGCCTCCATATTGATATCTGCCGGTACGGTAAGCACCGGAATCGTTTTGTCTATTTTCACTTCAGTTTTCTGCACGGGAGTACTATTTCCCGCCTGGTCTACAGCCCAGAACGCGAGCGGTGTGACGCCCTCAGTCTGAACGGCAAACGTTGCCGTTGTTCCGGCTACAACCTTCTCTTCTCCGGATGCACCCAGAGCATAATGAATTTCCTTGACCCCTGAGTTTACATCGGAGGCGGTGAGAGCGACTGTGACATTGGCGCTGTTCCAGCCTTTTGTATTCGGCTCAGGGCTTATTATGCTGGCAATCACCGGACCGCTTTTGTCAATTTTGACAGTGACGGTTTGGACAGCCTCGGTATTCCCGGTTCTGTCCACAGCCCAATAGGTGACTGTAGTTGTTCCTTCCTTGCTGATCTCAGTATCCGCACTTACGCCCGCCGTTTTCACCGAATCATTCTCACCCAGCTTATAGTAGATAGAATCTACACCCGAATAAGGATCTTCTGCGGTAAAGTGAAGTGTGACTTTATCGTGGTTCCAGCTGCCGGATTCCGCACCTGCTGCAGTTACGGTCGTGACCGGAGCTGTTTTATCAATGTTAATGGGACCAAAAGTGGCGATGGAATAATGGCTCTTATCCTCATCACTGGCAGCGGAGCTGTCGACTGCCTTACCGGTTGCCATCTGACCCGCACCTTCAGCGGTAAAGTTCTGGTCCGAGGTCAGTGATCTGATCGCAGATAGCGTATCGATTGCCGTATAGTGAACAGTCACCGAATGATTGGTCCATGTTCCAGCAATGTAAGGCACTCCCGCATCGGTTAGTGCAGATGCCGTAATCGCCGGTGGTGTGGTATCGATCAGGTTTGATCCTACAGCCCCGACCTCCACGCGGAAAGTGACCGGTTGAAGGCCCGGAACCGTGGCTTTGACCTCCATGGTTTTGATCACCCCGGTGCTCTTGGAATAGACCTGGTATCCTTCTCCGGCGTAACTTGTGTAGGTGTTAGCCGCAGAAGCATACCCATTCGCATCCGTAACAACCGTGATTCCAGTACTGTTCAGTCCCCGCATTACCGCGGTGATCGTACTGTCTTCAGAAGCAGTGAAGGTAACCGGAACCCCGGCAAGCGGGTTACCGGCCAGATCCTTGACCGCGACAACCTGAGGCAGCATGAATCCGCGTCCGCCGGGAATGACACCCGAAGCCTGCGACAGCTTCATTTGCTGCAGCAGGGGTGACGCTGCGGTCATCGTCCCTTCCACATTGCCTACAGCGAGCAGGCTCATCTGATAGGCTCCGTGATGCAAGATGACCCCGAGTGTAGGGTCTAGCCCATACACCGAATCATATACGGATTGGTAGACGGAATCTCTGACTGTCAAGACATGACCTGTCTGCTCAGCGGGAGGTTCGGTACCATACACTGCCGCATATGCTTTACCTGCTCCCGCATCCTGCGGGCTAGTGGAGAACATTGTCTCCGATCCAAACACTGCGCCGGGAGCCAGCATCAGGATCAGGAGCGTGAGGCATAACCATTTAGTGATGATGCCTAGCCTTCTTTGCTCTACATGCTTTCCTCTTCTTTTCGAATGTTTCATCATGCATCCCCTAACTTTTTTTGTGATAAGCGTATCGATTATGGCGAAATCTTGCTCCTCCTTTACTTAACAAAGGGAAATCAGGGCAGGTTTTTACAACTGTTTATTGCGGTTCACATAAACTTCTATTTTCGTTTCGATCCACGCTTCGAGATCACCGATTGCAAGACTCAGCTCCTCTTTGGCGGCTTCCCCTAATATGGCTACAGCCCTCTCTTTGGCAAGATTGAACGATTTCTCCATCGCCGCTGCGTCGAATGAGCCCTGCTGTTTCATCCCTTCCACGAACGTCTGGTTCACCGCTATCACCGCAGATTCAATGGCATCTGAAGCCCGGTTCAGAAGCTTGTTCACAGCCTCGTCGCCTATCCTATCTTCCAAGTGGGCAATTTCCCGTTTGGTATACGCAATAATTGATTTCGCCATTAGACCCAATAGCGGAATAACTAGCACGGTAAGAATGGTATTGATGATCTCCGGTGTAAAATAGTCCTTCATCGGTATCGCCTCCAAAAAGTGTAATTTCGACATACCCAACCTAGTTTTTCCTCATAAAGAAAGGTAAATCAGAGACTATTATTACAACTTTGCTAATAAAAATAGTAATCATGTAAATTTATGTTTTTGATAGTTGTGGAATCTATGGAATATTCTACTTGTTATATGAGGAGATAAATCAGCTGATCTATCCTATGCTTAACAAATGGAGGGATCGGGCCTGGGGGAACAGGCTGTGCTGGTTAATCTTTTGTGCAAAACTGAACATGGGGGAGTAGTCATGAGTACCTGTGAAGACGAGTTAGTTGAAACCTGCAGAAAACTGTTAAAACGCTCAGCTTGGAGAATCCAGTATAAGACTCGCATTCAACTGATCAGAGAAAGCAAACCGCTGTATGACAATCAGCTCTATGACAACAGCTTCGAGAGCCTGGTGATTTCGGAGCTGTTTGTTGACGAGCTTCTGGAAATGATTCCTTGGGAAAAATGCAGGTATATCATTAAAAAAACAGTGATTGACGGTATGCCGGAACACGAGGTTGCGATCGAACTACATATGACTCAACAGGGGGTAAGCAAATGGAAGCGGAAGGGACTAGAAATCCTGAGGGAATATCTCATCAATTCGTCGAAACTGTAAAAAAAGCACAAAACGGAGACAAAGCATCCATGGAGGATATTCTTAGCCTGTTCTCGGTAGATATCGAATATTTGTCTAAGTTCATCATGCTGCCCCGCGAAGAGGCTATCCAGACCTTGAAGATCGAACTTATGAATATCGTATATCAGGATTTATAAATATAAAAAGCTGTCCAGAGCAATCCGGGCAGCTTTTTCGTTGTTGCAGATTGTCCGCAGTCCTATTGGGGTATTATATCAACTGGTGGTATGATATCCCTGAAAGGGTGAACGGTATGAATCTGATGACATTATCTGCAGCAATGGCCCCTTTGCATTTGAGAAGCTGCCTGATCAGCCTCCAGGGCGAACTCAAATTTGAATATTATAGAAATGACCGCACAGCTTCAGAGATTGCCAAGATCAATTCCTGTACCAAAAGTGTACTTTCTTCGCTAATCTGCATCGCAATGGACCAAGGCCTGCTCCCGGAGGCTTCATCCAAGGCAGCCGAATTTTTTCCGCAACTGGGCCGGGATACAGATAAGCGCAAGCAGGAGATCACAATTGAACATTTGTTAACCTTGTCTGCAGGTTTTCGCTGGACTGAATTCGGCGGACAGAATTCCTTCCCAAAAATGACCCGGTCCCCAAATTGGGTAAAGTATGTACTGGAGCAGCCGCTCGCACATGATCCGGGCACACATATGGAATACAATTCCGGAATCTCGCAGATGTTATCGTCCATTCTGGTCCAAGCCTCAGGAATATCAACAGCCCAATTTGCCGAGCAATTCCTGTTCGGACCTCTTGGCATTGAGAAGTATCACTGGGAAACGGATCCTCAAGGCATCCACACCGGGGGTTTCGGGCTTCAGCTACGGCCCAGCGATTTGCTGAAATTTGGAGAGCTTTTTTTACATGGGGGAGTATGGGAGAAGAAGCAGGTACTTTCTCGTAAATGGGTGACGCGTTCAACCGCATCCGCAATTCTTGCCGAACCTCCCCGCCGCGGCGGGTATGGCTGGCATTGGTGGACGGATTCTTTTCCATTAACTGCTAAGGACGGAGATCAGCCAACTGCCATGAATTATTATTACGCCCGGGGATACGCTGGACAGTATGTATATGTACTTCCGGAGATTGAGGCTGTCGTGGTTCTGACCCAAGACAACAAACGCGGCAAAAACAACCCGCCTGTTGATGTATTCCGTGAACACATTGCGCCTCTGCTTATTCAATACTAAATTCATAGGAACGCATAAATCCCCGTTCACCTTATAGCAAGGTAACGGGGACTTATGTGTTAACTCCTGTATGCACTTCAATCATTTCCTCCAAGTAACAAGCCATATCCCTGACATGGTGATTGTTCTCATATTCAAATTACCGTATTACCCGTTCTCTCCTGTCCGGAGTTATAATCCATGTCCTGCATATGGGGTGAATTCCCACGTACACGATTTCACGAAAAACGTTTTCACCGGCGTTTTCCCTGCTGTGAGCATCGTATCCGTACGCTTCGCTAACCTTTTCTGGTGGAATCACGCTCTTTCTTCCGCAAGATCACTCTTGCTTGAATGAATAGCTTTTTCCTTCAATAAAGATTTGCTGTGGTTTCCCGCATCCCCACGGTCTGCCGAAAGATGTTGTCACATCCACCTTTCTACCCGCAGCCGATTCCGGCATGCTTCGCTAACTTAGTACATTGGATTCTCTCCTCTCCTACATTCATTACTAAATTTAGGAATGAGACAGTCACCCTGGTAACCACTGAATGTTTGCTTTTGTGGTTCCTGTGGTGATGCCTTTATTCTAGCGCATTATAGGTATAATTTAAAACTTCATAGAATTGTATTTATTCGCCTATTTCCCGATATACGGTGATTCCCATTCCTGGTCTTCCTAGATCTAAGTAAAGCTGCATATTTCGCAGTTTTGTAAGCGTTTTCGTATAAACTGAACTTTGAGCTACAGCAACGGCAATGCAGCCTGCCCTGCTAGGCTTTTTTTACATTTAGTAAGTTGCAGGTGAATTGTATATAATTTCACATGTTCTATGTTATACTTGATAAAAGTATATTGTACGCAATTTACTTTTTATGGATTTCAAATAAATAATGAGGTGGATTTCATTGAAAGTTGCTAACAAGATTATCATTATGGCTAGTATTTCTCTGATCGTTGTAACACTCGTCATTTGTTCTGTTTTCTACTCACAGAGCAGGAAAGCCGCCATCAGCTCCGGAGAAGAAAAGGCCCTAGGCGTTATCCAAGCCTTTGACTCCACTTTGTCCGGAAAGGAATCCACCGCGGAGCTTCAAGCTTCACTGGATAAACTAAAGTCGGCTGACCTTGAAATTGTAGACTTTAATATTTACAGCCTGGATAGCCAGCCCAAAGCGATTGCCGCCATGACTGCGGCTGAAATCGGCAAACCTGCCGATAAGGAAGACATTGAGGCAGCCAAGGAAAACCGCACGGTAACTCTATTGAATAAGAACCTTGTGGACGTTACTACTCCTTTACATACGGACGGAAAAATCACATATGTTGCCGGTGTACAGTTTGACATTGCAGATGAACTGGAGGCTTCCGTAGATTTAGTGTATTACATCATCATAGTATCTTTAATTTTGCTGGTTCTGGTAATGCTGGTTTTTTGGCTGTTGGTCCGCCGGTTTTTCACCAAACCTCTAGGTGTCTTTGTACGGTTCTCTGAGCAAATAGCAGCCGGTGATCTCCGCGCGGATATTGAAGTACTTAATAACAGCCGCAAGGATGAGATCGGACTATTATCCCGTTCTTTTTACCAAATGGTCTTTAACCTGAAGCACACACTGGAACAAATTTCACGTTCATCCAGCCGGTTAGCGGATAACGCCAATCAGATATCCCTAATCTCCATTATGGCAAGCAGAACAGAGAAAAGCATCGCCGCTTCCATTGATGAGATCGCGAAGAACTCCAAGGAACAATCTGCTTCCATTGTGGAGAGTTCCCTGGGAATCGATGAAGTAGCCAAGGGCATCGAGCAGATCTCCATGAGCACTGAGGATGTCGCCCATGCGTCAGCATCCTCTCTCGCACAGGCTGAACAGGGCCGGGTAATCATTCATGAAACGCAGCAAATGATTGAGAATCTTGTTATCGACTCCAGTGAATCCGTCGCAGTTATTGAACGTCTGGGGGAAAAAACGAAAGAAATTGATGGAATCAATGAGCTCATCTCACAGATAGCATCCCAAACGAATCTGTTAGCCTTGAACGCATCCATTGAAGCAGCCCGTGCGGGCGAACAAGGAAAAGGCTTTGCTGTTGTGGCGAATGAAGTGAAGAAGCTTGCGGAAAGATCCAAAACTGCTTCAGACCAAGTATCCGCAATGATCCACTCCATTCAGGACGAAACGGAGGCCGTCGTGCTTCAGATCAACCTTAGCTCGGAAAAAACGGCACAAGGCCTGAACGTAGTCCATGAAGCCGGCAAAGCGTTTGCGCATATTACAGAAAAGGTGGATTCGGTGAACAGCCAGATCATCAATGTGTCTGCCATTGTTGAAGAGATCTCCTCCAGCTCCGAAGAGATCGCAGCTACGATCCAGCTCATTTCCAATAACGCAGAGCTGTCCAGCGGAAAAGCTGCACATGCGGCACAAGCCACCGTAAGATCCATGTCGGCGATGCAGGAAATGATGGATTCTACCCGTAGTCTAACCCAATTAGCAGAGGAGTTGGATAATCTGGTCAACCAATTCCAGTTAGAGGTTCAGGCAGCAACTGACACTGAAACAGATACAGATTTCAATGAGGAACCGGATGTGGCATAGCAAGACAAATCCTTATGCTGCACAACAAACCGGCCCGCAAGCAGAATTGCTCCTGCTTACGGGCCGGTTTGTGTTTTACACCGATAGGCTATTCGATTTATTTCTGCGCGTCAATACTACATATAGGTAAATGCCATACAGCAAATACAGAATATTCAGCAGGGACACTATCAGAATTTCCTGATCCAAATTTTCATTGCTGACCATGGCGAGTGCATCATAGATAAAGTGGAAAGCGATTAACGGAATAATATTGTCCGTAGTTTCAATTAAGAGCGCCAGAATAAAGCCCAGCAGCAGCGCATTGATGACCTGAAGAATGATATGTATAAATTCAGTTCCGTTAAGCGCATTGGCCATATGCAGAATGCCAAAAAATACGGAAGAAAAAACAATATAGAACACTGGCCCTTTGTGGCGAAGCTTCTCCCGGATGATTCCCCTGAAAATCGTTTCCTCTGTAAATCCGACAAAAACCGTTAGCAGCAGAATACTCACAATCCCGATTCCCGAAAGTTCGAGATTAATTCCGCTTATAGCCGGCTGGAGCAGCGCGATAATAAGCAATGGTATGTAATACAGCGCCTGCTTATCCTTCGCCCCGATTCGTTTTTGGAATCCATAGCTGCCGAATGGACGCTTACTTCTGGTCATGTACACCGTGATGATTACGGCCATTAGCAAAAAGGCGCAAGCCTGGGCAAACCGGATTCCTGTGTCGTCAAGCTCCATGATGCTTGCGGCTGCTGAGGCAACGGATACCAACAGGGTCAGCACAATGCCAAGCATAAGTGAAAATAAAACCGGATGCCCTTTTTTTACGTTGTGTTCTATCATAGCTCGTCTCCCTTATTAATCATTTACAGTTCTCATTGGCCTACCAGGTCAATAATGGATTTATTGTAATACTTTCCTTTAAAATTTTCTATTCATAAAAAGTAAAGTATCAGGCGATTCCCCTGTTTCTTTACTTTACTTAGTGTTGTTCTGCTTCAATGTTTAAGTCGGTCTCATGCCCATCCTGGGTGGTAAGATAAACCTTCCATTCTCCGGAGATTCCGCCGCCATCAGCCATGTGGAAGGTTCTCGATATGGATTGTCCCGCTTTCACATCCACATATCCATACTCATGCGAGCCACGAATTACATTAGCAATAATGATACCCGAACTGCCGTTGTTTTTAATCCGTATACTTAATTCCTTACCATATTCAGGGACACAAGTGAAGGTACTCTCAAAGCCCCCCCTTCCCCGCGATCTACTATCTCTAATAAAAAAAACACCATCTTGCGAAAGTGTATCAGCTTTGCTGACCATCTCCAGCGCCTCACCTGCAGTTTCCCTTAAGCCGGTTTTTGCTGATATATCAGCTGTCACAGTATTCGCTGGAATTCCTTCAGTTTCTACCGTTTCTTCGGGGGTATCCGCCGGTTCCTTGGCAAACAATAATACAAGCAGAATGGCAATGGCGGCAGTCATTACAATGACATAGTTACGGAACCATTTTTTACGCATAGGATTAGTGGCTTCCGGCATGTTGAATGCCCCCTTTCTGAATTTTCAGCGGATCCTAAGCTCCAATAATACTGGATCTGGTACAGAAGAAGGACATCCAGCCTTATTAGTGAAATTGTTGTTTTCCGCAAACCACAACTTCTAAATAAAGGATATACCCCATTATTATGGCATTCCCTACCTGCCCATCGTCAAGTTTATTTTGTCGATCCACTTGAGACACCCCCAGGTCAATTGGTTTTCACCTGCTCATATTCTACTGAATCAAGCTGCAAATGACCAAAAACGCAGAGCAGCGATCCTCCAAGTACTGGAGAATCGCTGTTCCGTTGAGTTCTATGGTTTTTCAGTTAGTTTAATTGGAACAGATTCCATTTTTGCGCGTTCGTGCCATTGTCATCCCAAATTTGCACGTTGGTTCCATTTTCAGTACCAGCAGCAGCGACATCCAGAGCTTTCCCACTGTTGCTCGCAATCAGTTTGTAAGCACTTCCAACTTTAACGATGCTCCACTTCTGATTGGAACCGCCGCCATAACTCCATAATTGCACATTCGATCCATTGGCAGTCCCCATCTCAGCAACATCCAGTCCTGTATTACTATTGGCGTTAGTAACCTTATACAAGCCTCCGCCAACATCTGTGATGATCCACTGCTGAGCGCCCGTTCCGTTATCATCCCAGATCTGTACATTGGTGCCGTTTGCAGTACCTGCTGCAGCTGCGTCCAGTGCTTTACCGCTTCCTACGTTAACCATTTTGTAGGTTTTACCGGAAACGATACCGTCACTTGGAGGGGTTTCTGACTTTATCTGATCTCTGACAAATTTACCGGATGCCGTCAACTGCCCGTCAGACCATCCTCCATAAGGGCTTGCTCCAGGCGCCAATGCAGCAGAGGCTTCCGTTTTATCACATAACGACCAGTTAGTCCAACTCAGCTTTCTGTCTTTCATAAAATCCGTCCATACTTTAGATTCGGCAAGGAAAGGACCACCGTCTCCTGAAGCGTCACTCGTTCCCCACTCTGTGACGAATACGGCTATACCTTTACTCCTCGCATAATCAATACGATCTCTTAGCCATGCACCATGGGTTCCCGCATAGAAATGAGTTGTGTACATAATATTGCTTTGGGCGATGGGGTTGTTGGCGGCATCATGTACATCCTGGCTCCATGTTCCGGTTCCTACGATAATGATTGCATTATTGTCAATGGATCGGATGACCGGAATCATTTCCTCTGCATAGGGCTTAATGTGGCCGTTCCACGTAGCATACCCGTTAGGCTCATTGGCAATTTCATAGATCACATTCGGATAATCCTTATACAAATTGGCCATTTCTGTAAAAAAACCTTTTGCCTGTTGTTTATAAATATTCGGATCCTTTTCGCCCAGCACATGCCAATCGATAATCACATAGATTCCCAGATCAATTGCGGCCTGTACAGCTTCTTTCACCTTATTTTTTTGCGAAGGATCATTAATGTAGCCGCCATCTTGCGTATACATAGCTACCCGAAAGATAGTTATGCCCCAATTGTCTCTCATCCATTTCATGCTATCATAATTCACGTACTGGCCAAACCATTGCACACCATGGGAACTCATCCCCTTTAATTGGATCGCTTCTCCCGCCTGATTCACTAACTGGTTCCCGGAAACCCGCAGTTGGCCATTTTGGGCTACGACCGAATTAGCCTCGGCATTCACCTTTTGCGGGGGGACGAAAGATACGGTCATGAAGGTGATAATCAATGCACAAAAAACCGCAATCATTTTTTTGAACATATAAAGCTACCTCCTCAAATGGTTTGCTTCACATTTCCGTGCGCTATTGTCCGAGAATATCCCCCTTTCACTAAACTTGTAAATCTATGGGGTATGTCTTGGTGTTTCATTAAGAAACAAAAAGGTGAAGTGACAGTCTTAAGGGATGGTAGTTAACTAATCGTTCGGGTGTAGCCAATTGGAAGTATGGAGGTGCATATGTAAATGGAGGCAGTTAGATCATCAGACCTAAGAAGATTTATCGTTCAAGCATAGCGGATAGGATTAAGACACAGAACATATGGTGCGCTCTCATGAAACCACATACATAGTAAAAGCTTACATATTATGTTATACTATACAATCATTAAACGGTTTTTACAACAAATAAACATCAAATTTCCCAAAAAAAACTAAATTTTTGTTTCATTATTCGAGAAATTCGTTTCGGGCATATGATTGTCTATATATTAAAGTTCAGGCATCTCCCAACACTTTACTGTAACGCAGCATTGAGAATAGAGAGACAGTCATGATATAATCTCTTAAGCCAATTAGGAGAATTCAGCCCCTTAAGACATAAGGGTTCAGGAGGGTCATATCATCACGAACAGTCACATTCGCATTGTGAAAGTATCCGCAGAAATAGAAAAGGATAAATATAAGCTCAAGGTCAGCCACTGGAGGCTGCTTTTGGAGACAAACCGTTATTATGAGATCAAGCCGGAGAACGGTCCGGTGAAAAGAATCTATAAAGAGAAGCTCAACACCGTTGTTGATGAAACCAAATTCTATACGAACGGCATTATGATGTGTTCTGCATTTTGCATCGAAGAGCAAGTGGGCGAAATGCATATTAAGATTCTGCAAAGCCTTCAATCCAAGGTTAACACCTATATGAATGAGCTGCAGCTCAACCAAAGAGCGATCGAACATCTTAGTTCAGGCCCAAGTGTGAAGCCGTATTTACCTGAGGGATGAATCTGCATGATCATGTAATCCAACAAAAGCCGGAAGGACTTTGCAGCGTTAGGCTGCGTCCTTCCGGCTATTTGTTGTGCAGGTCTGTTGAATTAATGACTTACCAGGTAAGCAGCATCCAAAATTAAGGCAACCCGGCCATTCCCAAGGATCGTTGCTCCCGAGAGATGGTTCATGGTTCCGAGATACGCTCCCAGCGACTTAATGACAACTTCCTGGTTGCCAATAATCTCATCCACAGCAAAAGCGGCAATCTTGTCGACGGATCTGACAATAACGAGCGGAATGGTCTTGGAGCTGCGCTCCGCCCGGGGATAATGCAATTTGTCTCTCAGCCAGGAGAGCGGGACAATCCGCCCGTGGTTAAGAATTGCCTGCTCACCTTGCACAATTTGGATCTCTTCCGGAGCAATACGCACAATTTCCGCGACATTATACATCGGCAGAATCAGCACGCGTCCGGAGACTTTGACCAGAAGACCCTTAATTATGGCCAATGTAAGCGGGAGACGGATCGTAAATACAGTCCCTTGTCCCGGCTCGGTTTGGATATCAATAATGCCGTTCAGCCGTCCGATCTGACTGCGTACGATATCCATCCCGACACCGCGGCCGGACACCTCGCTCAACTCAGAAGCCGTCGTAAATCCCGGTTCAAAGATCAGATGAACTGCCTCCTGGACAGATAAGTAGCCGGCCTGTTCTTCGGAGATGATCCCTTTGCCTAGAGCCGAAGCTTTGATCTTGCCCGCGTCGATCCCTTGTCCATCATCTTCCAGACGGATCACTACATGATTCTCTTCATGAAAAGAAGTTAAAGTAATTCTTCCCTTAGCCGGCTTTCCTGCGGCCTCCCGGATCGCGGGACTCTCAATCCCATGATCCGCACTGTTGCGGATCAGGTGGATCAAGGGATCACTCAGCTCCTCGATAATCATCCGGTCAAGTTCTGTTTCTCCGCCCTGAATCACCAGTTCAATATCCTTGCCCAGCTTCTGGGCCAAATCCCGGACCAAACGGGGAAAACGGCTGAACAGCTGATCGATCGGCAGCATCCGTGTCTTCATGACCCCTTCCTGCAGCTCCTTGATAATACTGCCCATATGATCGGATACACTTCCAATGCCAGGCAGAACGCTGCCCGGATCCGAACGTTGACCGACAGCACTCAAATCGGCTAATGAGGTCTGCTCAATCAGCAGTTCACCGACCAGATTCATCAGATGGTCCAGACGCTCCACGTTTACCCTGACCGTTGGATGGGAACCTTTCCCCCGTTCATCCGGCTTTTGGTTCACCTGCTGTACAGTTGCCCCCGGGGGATATGCAATACTGTCCTTTTTCGACAACTTCAGCTCAAACGGAGCAATATGCATACTCTTCACGTCAGAGTCGACACCAAGCTGGTCCTGAATCAGCTGCCGCTCCTTATAGGTAGCAACTACCACGCCAAACTGGCTGTGCCGTTCGTCTTCATCCACTCCCGGAGCTGCGGCCTTATGAAGAGAGACGGCGATAACGGTTCCGCATACCTCCTCAATGCGCTGCAGCAGGATAAAATGTCTGGCAGCCTTCATCAGACAATCTTCCAACAGATTGATGCTTACAACGAGCAGATGCTGTCCAGAGGCAGCGGCTTCCTCTGCCTGAAGCATTTCTGATGTGTTCAGAACCGGGGGCGTGATCGGTTCTGAACGCATACTGATCAGGGACTTGATCTCGGACACCATACTGCTGCAATCAGTATAATTACTTCCACTGATGTATTCGGTGCGCAGCAGCTTCATTACATCCAGCGCCTTAAACAAGGTGTCAATCAGTTGGGAACTGATCTCCGGCTTCTTTTCCCGAACCCACTCCAGGATGTATTCCACTTCATGGGTCAAGTCACTCATTTCCCTGAAGCCCATAGTGGATGAAGACCCTTTAATTGTATGTGCAGCACGGAAAATCGTCTGGATCAGCTCCGGGGATGGGGTATGCTCCAACACCAGCAGCGACTGATCTATCCGTTCCAATTGGTCGTTCAGCTCTTCAATGAAAATATCGCGGTAGGCAGACAGCTCCATCATCATCAATTGTTCTCCTCCCTAACTGCCCAATACTTCCTCGAGCTTCAAAATACCGATCAATTGGTCTTCACGTTGGCCAATGCCCTGAAATACGCCTTCTCGGTTTCGGCCTTGTCCACTTGATGGAGGATGTACCTCTCCATAAGTGGTTACCTTATTCACCTTGTCCACGATAAGACCTACGAATTCTTCCCGGAATCGGACCACCACAATTCTTGTAGCCCGTGTATAAGCCTCATCGGACATGCCCAGCAAGTTTCGCAGACTCATTACGCAGACTACCTTGCCGCGAAGATTGACCACACCCTTTACTTCATTCCGGCTGAAAGGAATGTCGGTAATGCTGAGCATTTTGATAATCTCATGCACTTCTTCGATGCGAATGGCGCAGGTCTCCGGACCTATGGCCAGCTCTATATATTGTTCCTTCTGCAGTGTGGACATGAATACACCTTCAGTCTGTAGATTAGTGGGTTCTGAACGCACCCGCAGAGTGGGCAAGCTCCTCAGCGAGCTGGGCCAGTGCCTGGCAGGTAGCAGCCGTCTCCTCCGAGGCAGCAGCAGATTCTTCACTAGAGGCCGCTATGGATTCGACCGAATTCATTACTTCGGCTGCTTGAGCCGATTCCTCTTCACAGGCTGCCGCAATTTCATTAACTTTGAGCGATGAGGTGTTGACCATGCTGATAATTTGCTCAAAGGCCTGGCTGGTCATCGAAGATTGCTCAACACTTTCGGAGACAGCCCGGACACTTTGCTTAGTGTTCTCTTGCATGGCTTTGATGATTTTTGTAATTTCCTTCGTTGCATCACTGCTTCGTTCTGCCAGTTTCCGTACTTCATCTGCCACTACTGCAAAACCCCGGCCTTGTTCTCCAGCGCGAGCCGCTTCAATGGCTGCGTTCAGAGCGAGGAGATTGGTCTGTTCGGCAATATCGTCAATGACTTCAATAATATCGCCGATTTTGCGGCTATCCTCTTCG
The DNA here is from genome assembly GCF_001909095.1 of Paenibacillus sp. P46E. Classification (NCBI taxonomy): domain Bacteria; kingdom Bacillati; phylum Bacillota; class Bacilli; order Caryophanales; family Paenibacillaceae; genus Paenibacillus; species Paenibacillus sp. P46E. The sequence goes on along the minus strand of NZ_LVYZ01000072.1, from coordinate 19,069 downwards.
AGTTGTGTCATCTGGTGATTCACGGCTTGCATACCCTGAAGTGAGGCTTCCACCACGTAACCGCCTTCACGTGCTGTACTGACCGTTTGATTGGACAGCTCTGCGGCTTCCTCTGCACTTACCGCTACTGAATTAATAGCCAGGGACAATTCTTTGAACAGCTCGGTAATACTTGCCGACGCTGCGGACTGGGTAGTGCTGGTACTGGCAATTTCTTGTGTGCTCGCTGAGATTTCTTCAGAAGAGGCAGCAACGCTCTGCGAATTCATCACAATCCCGTTAATCAGCTCTTTGAGATTATCAACCATCCGATTCAGTGCACTGGCCAATTGTCCGACTTCGTCCTTGGTAGAAATATCTGAACGCTGAGTCAGATTACCCTTTGCTACTTCAGTAGCCAGTCCAAGCATATTCATGAGAGGCTTAGAAATGGAGCGGGCTATGGCGTAACCAATGAGTACACTTAGAATTACTGAGACTACAATGATTATGATGGTCAAGTTCAATGACGAAGCATAGGACGATTGGGAGTTGGTATTCGTTTGATCTGCGAGTTGCACGTTCGTATCAATCAGACCATTCAGATTGACAGCAACCAATTCTCCTTGCTGTGCTAATTGCGGCTTAAAAGCATTAAAATCAGTTGGATCATTCTGCTCCGCTAAAACCATTGCTTGGTTAAACAATTTCATGTACCCCGCATATTGCTCATCAAAATCACGCAGCAAATCTTGCTCTTTCTGTGTAGTTGCAAGCGGCCGGTAGTTATTCATAAACTTGTCTATTTCCTGTGTTGTTGTTTTGATTTTATCTTTGTAGCCGGAAACTTCAGCATCTCCTGTTGCTGTACTCATATCTCTCAATAATACTCTGATGGTCTGGAATTTAATCTGGGCAGCCGATAAATCCCGGACAGAGATCAGGTTGTTACTGTACATTTCTTTCATGTTATCGTTGGCACTGTGCAGCGTGAAGATCGAGAACACGCCAAGAACCGCAAGTATCAAAGATACAATTAAAAATGCAGAGATGATTTTTGTTGCTGTTTTTAAGTTACCATACCATTTCATTAGAATCCCCCCACATATTAACTTCATAGTGTCCGGTCTGATGGTCATGCATTCTTCTTACGCTCCCCCTGCATGCCATCTGAACAGCTTAGCTATATTTCGACATTTTTTGTGATTTTTTTAATAGCAATTTCCTGACAATGGTTAAATATGCTTATTTTTTTCGTTCACTTTATTGCGCATATACACAAAAGGCATTCGATTCCTGTCGACCTGCAGCTCACCCTTGACAATATGTGCAGATAAGTTATAAATAGACATAATTACGAAGAAACGGATTCACCGAATCTTCCGCAGAAAAGAGGGCAGCCGATTGACAACAAAAGTAACTTTGGCAGAAAAAGTGGTTTTTTCCGGCGGATTGCTGGGCCAGAATATGCTTTACAGCTTCATGTCGATGTACATTTTATTCTTTTATACGGACTTACTTGGTATTCCCGCGACGACAGCCAGTGTCATCTTGGTCACTGCAAGTATTTTCGATGCTTGCCTGGACCCGGTGATGGGGATGATCACAGACAAAACACATTCCAGGTGGGGGAAATTCAGGCCATATTTACTGTTTGCTCCGTTCCTGATCGCTGCTGCTACCGTGCTGTGCTTCATGGACCTCGGTACTTCCTCCACACTGACCGTAGCCATTGCAACGGCTTCTTATTTGCTGTGGGGAATGTTATACACGGTCTGCGACACTCCACTTTGGGCGTTATCCTCTGTCATTTCCAAAGATCCTGCAGAACGGACACTGGTCGTAACTCTGGGCAAAATCGGCGGAACCCTAGGTACAGTCATAATCACCATAGGCGGTATACAGCTCCTGCTTGCCTTCGGCGGTGAAAGAAGCACCAGAGCCTATCTCTACTCTGCAATCATCGTATCGGTCATTGCCGCGCTGGCCATTTGGCTGACTGGAATCCTTTCCAAAGAAAGAGTGGCCCCATCGGCTGAACGGATTCCTTTCCGCAAAAATCTGCAAACCATATATAAGAATAAACCTCTCCTCACTCTTCTGGCTTCGCTGCTGATTATCAATCTTGTGACCGGCATCAGACAGAGCATTCAGCTGTACTATGTGGTTTATGTCTGGGGGGATGCCAGCTATGGGACACAGGTCGGAATCAGCCTGGTGGTCGGTATGCTGCTGGGTATGACCGTAACGCCCAAGCTTTTGGGTGTCTTTTCCAAGAAAAGTGTATTTATCTCCTCGTGCATCCTGGGCAGCCTCTCCTGTGTGGTCCCATATCTGTTCGGTGATCAGAATGTTCTGTTTACGCTAGTGTTCTTTGGGATCAGCTTCTTTTTCTCGGGTATAACCATTATTGTCAGCACATCGATGCTGCTGGATACCATTGATTATTCCGAGTGGAAGCTGGGCTTTCGGGGGGAAGGGATTGTATTCTCTACGAATACCTTTATCACCAAATTCAGCGGAGCAGTGTCCAGGCTGATTATCGGGGCAAGTCTTGGACTTTTGAACTATGTAGAGAATCAGCCTGTTACATCCGGGCTTCAGCATGGCCTGAGCTTTGTGATGTTTGTACTGCCCGCCATTTGTTTCCTTGGGGCCATTCTTCCGATTCTGTTCTATTCGATAAGCGATAAGCAGCGGACACAGATATTAATTGATTTGGAGAACCACAGGGCGATGTAGCCAGAAGGCATAATCTTTATACCCATACTATTAGTAAAAGAAGGAGCGGATCAAATTGGATTCATCTATCCTCAACAGTCTTATGGCTCCTCCCGATCTCACGGATTGCCGGAGAATATTGTGCATTCAGCCCCATCCCGACGATAATGAAGTAGGCATGGGCGGAACAATAGCCGCTCTAGCGGACAAGGGTTGTGAGGTTCATTATTTAACGGTGACGAATGGAGATTTGGGCAGTAGTGACGGCCTGCTGTCCAATGCTGAGATCGCCAGAGTCCGCTCGCAGGAGCTTGAAGCGGCAGGACGCTCGCTTGGAGCCACGGTGTTCCACCAATTAGCGCATGGGGACGGCACACTTGAGCATATTCCGGCTCTGGCGGCAGAGATTGCCGAAATCATCCGAACCGTACAGCCGGACGCGGTATTCTGTCCCGATCCATGGCTTCCCTATGAAGCCCACTATGATCATATTGTCACCGGACGGGCGGCAGCCCAGGCTTTCTTGTCCGCGGGATTGCCGCTGTATCCCCGGGGAACGCACACACAACCCTGGCAGCCGACAGCAATCGGATTTTATTTAACCGCTGAACCCAATACCGTGATCGATATTACCCGTTTCTTCAACCGGAAGTTTGCTGCCATGGCACTGCACTGCAGCCAGTTCAGCGAGGAAACGCTGGCACTTTACGACTTGTATTTCAAGAAGAAGGGCCTCGAACTGGCGGAAGGAAAGGATTTTGAACTTGGGGAAGGACTTAAGGTGCTGTCACCGCTTCACCTGCATTGCTTCGTAGATGCCGGACGGGTGTAGGCTGTCCTTTTCAATACCATTTACCGCACAAAAAAGGCACCCGCCCATGGAGTCCATGAGGCAGTGCCTTTTTTCATCCACCAACTATAGTTTCCTTTCTTCCTAATCTCGTGCTTGATGCATAAGCGAAATTTATCGATGTGACAGCCGGTAATACGGCAGCGTCAGTGATGGTCTGAATCCCAGCTTCTGCGCCAAACGGTACGACCCCTGATTCTCCAGGCGGCAAGCCCACACCGGTTCCAATTGATGGTCAAGACAATAATCGATCAATGCCGAGCTTACGGTAAATGCATATCCCCTGCCCCGGAAGGCTTCCGCAGTCTCAATTCCAATTTCCAGCTGGCCCGCTGCCGAGCAGGAGGCAAACGCAGTAGAAGCCGCCTCGTCTCCCTCCATAATACTGAAACCGACTCCTTCGGCAAGGAAATGCTCCTCATCACGCCAAAAGTACTTGGGGACCACTGAGCCGGTCAGAGCAGCATATTGCTCTTTTCCCGTTCGTACAAGGGCTGCGTCCTGCTTAAAGAACCGCGCTCTGGCGGCAAAATAGGCTTCACGATCTAAACTGAAATTCACTCGGGTATTTCTCAAAATGGACCGGTGATCGTCCTGTTCAGCCGCTATCGTATCGATCCATACACTCCATTCTCCAGCCGGGTCTCCCTGCAGCCATTCCACATGCAGACGGGTTCCCGCTCTGCCCGTTATGTAATCATAGAGCCCACGCTTAAAGCTGCTATTCGAGGAATCACCATATACCAATGACATCCCGTATGGATGGACCACATAGAACGCCCGCGGTATGTCTTTGCTGTCAGCATAGACTTTGCCCGGAATTCGCTGCTCCAGCACCGCCCTCGCAAAGAGTGTGTTTATTTTCACTTGATCCAGCGCCGGCAATCCCTTGTAATAGTCTTGAACCTCCAGTTCAATCATTTTCCAGCCCCTCCCAATAGATTGGTAATTTCCCTCAGTATACTATGTTCTGATTAAAAACACCCTTAACCTCATATATCGTATGTTATAATACATTGATCCTAAATGTAATGGATTTACGAATAATCTGAAAGGAACTAGCCGATGATCATTCCAGCTCCGGAAGTGAATTTTACAGCTTCACCTTTTTATAATCCTATTCTTAAAAATGTGGTCATTCTAGCCACCGGCGGTACGATAGCCGGCAGTGGCGAAGCGCATAAAACCTTAAATTACGAGCCTGGTGCTCTGCCGATACAGGATTTGCTGGACAGTGTTCCCCACCTGGAACGGGTAGCGAATTGTGCGGGTGTGCAGGTCAGCAATCTGTGCAGTGCTGATATTACCAGCGAACACTGGCTGACCTTGGCCACTCTAATCAATACACTTGCGCTTCGTGAAGATGTTCATGGTTTTGTTATTACACATGGTACGGATACCCTGGATGAAACTTCATATTTCCTGAATCTCGTAATCAAAACCGACAAACCGGTCGTTATTACCGGCTCCATGCGCCCGGCTACGGCAATCAGTGCAGACGGCCCGCTGAATCTGTATCAGTCAGTGGCCCTAGCGGCCAACCCGGAGGCTTCCGGTCAGGGCGTCATGGTGGTTTTTGCTGAAGGGATTTACAGCGGCCGGGATGTGCAGAAGGTCAACACCTTTAAGGCCAATGCCTTCGATGAGCGGGATTTCGGGTGTCTCGGCTATATGCGGGACAGCCAGGCTTTTTTCTATACGAGATCGCTCAAAAAACATACTACCGCCGCGCAGTTCGACGTCTCTGCATTGTCAGAGCTGCCGGAAGTATCCGTGGCCTACTTCCATGTGGATGCCAATCCGGGCATTCTGGATTATCTGGCTACCATCTCCAAAGGCATTGTTATTGCCGGAGCAGGCGGAGGCATCTACAGCAAGCCCTGGATCGATAAGGTCGGTGAGCTCAAAAACAACAATATTCCCGTTGTCAGATGCTCGCGGATATCCAGCGGCATTACGCTGAAGGATTCCTATATCGACCTGTCCGCCAATTCGATTCCCTGCAACAGTCTGGTGCCGCAGAAGGCCCGGATTCTATTATCGCTGGCGCTGACCCAAACGACGGGTTACGAGGAAATTGCTGCAATGTTCAACGAATACTAATCTCCCGCTGTTTATGCGGGGAACGGTTCTACAATTCTTTCAGTAATCACAAAAAGAAATCGCCCTTTGGTAAAATGGAAGTGTCGAACAACCATTTCAAAAAAGGAGCGATTTTTTTGTACATTCAACCTACCATGGACCAAAAATCCACTTTGGAGACAACCCCGTTTGGAGAGATTACGGCTCCTCCCGCTTCACCGCATCCTCTTATACCGGATCGACATTAGCGGAACTTCTCGCCTGCCGCCATTTACCAACGATAAGCAGGAGCAAGGGCAGGCCAAGCATATTCACCGGAAGCGCAAACGGCACCCAGTACCTCTGCAAATAATTCGTAGTTCCCTCCGTTACGTTCTGGGGAATCAGTGCAAACGCAAACATAACCGGAGCAATGAACCAGATCATTACCCTCCAGTTGCGGATATGCAAAAATTGGGCAGTTCCATAGCTTGCGACAAAGAAATATACTGCCAATTTAATGAACACGCTTGAAATCCATATCACGACTGGGATGGCGTCAAAATTATCTATAAAACCAAACAACGATATTTTTTGGGCCATTCCAAAAAATGGATACGACATGTTCGGAGCCAGACTGACACCAATGGTGGCAATGACCATGACCGTGGTGATCAGTACAAAAAAAACGGCTGAGATGACCGCCCCAAAAGCAAAGGGTGCCCCCTTGCGGGGCCGCCGCAGAAATGAAGCGAGCATAAGGTACTCCACGGAATGTCCCAGATAAGATGCAGGAGCCAGGGAGCCCTTGATAATCCCCTTCATTCCGTTGTCAACATAGACGGGCAAAATATTCTTCCAGTGAATGTTGTTGCCGTTAGCAACCAGAACCAGAGTAACCATGATGAGTATGACAGGCCCCAGGAATTCACTGCAACGGCCAATCCCCTCGATTCCTCCTGCGAATGTCGCGTAGACAATCAATAATACCATCAGGAGAATGATCGCTTCTTTGGGCGTCCCTTGGAGCAGCATGATTTGTACCAGGTCAGTAAATTGCCGGAGAACAATGGGTATTATCGTATACCACTGGACCAAATAGATAACCACGACGATTTTACCCATCCATGTTCCAAGAATCACTTGGCTATATTCAACTAAAGTCTGCCCCGGGTAGAGATGAGCGGCTTGCGTCGCCAGCAGGGCAACCATCAAGGCAATACACCCTGCCAAGATTATGGAAATCCAGGCATCCTGCTTGGCAGCTTGAAGGCCCGGGGTAAGCGTCATGACCAGCGTCATTCCCAGATCCATACTGAAGATGAGCCAGAACACCTGAATACCTGTAATTTTCATCTTCATTGTGAGCATCCTCTTCAGTGTATTGTGCGGCTATTTCCTTAAATATGCCCGTCCCTGCGTTTTTCCCATCCGTTCAATATCGACGTCAACCTTGATGCTCACAGGCACATCAGGAAAGATGTCGTTCCATTGATCCTTTATTTTTTTCCATTCATAAGGGTGCTCCACATGAACCTCATCACCGATGCCTAAGACATCCGATTTCAGCTCCTTTTGCAGATGTGATACCATTTGTTCTATCCTGGCTTTCACATTATTCGAAAACAGTTCTTCAATATTTTTTTTATCTTCAACCTTGTTCAAATCCAATCTCGAGTCATTGGCCGTCACCCTAACCGTTGTATGGAAAGAAACCGAGGCCTGAGGATTTCCATTTTTCATGACCGTGCTTACCTTCACTCTGCTCTTTAGCGTTTGCGCGCTAACGGTTCCGTTGTACTGATCATCTTCCGGTTGAGCTCGTACAGTAAAGCCCATTCTGTAATTCTCCCCGATCCACCAGCGCAACATCTCCAATTCATTCTGCTGCAGGAACCCTTTAAGCTTGCTTCCCAGATAGACAGCTGCATGGTCGATTGCAAATGTTTCTTTTTCACTGTCTTTATTCATTACCCGGATGGCAGCAGTTACCGGTGATATACCCTGAGTGGAAAGGGCGTTCATAAACTCGTCCATTTTTATGGAAAAGCTGGATTTACTAGCTTGTATTTTGCTGATCCCGAGACCCGGAATAAGTTCAAGCGGATACATCTCATTCAATATTTCTTTGGCCGAACATCCATATGCCGTTACGACGAAACTATTATAACGGCTCTCAGGGAACCGTGAAAACATATCCAGAACCTGGTTAACCCCATGCTTTGCATATTGTTCCCCGATAATGAAGACTTCCCTGTGCCCAAAATAGATATAACGGGACATTTGCTGCTGTAACCGGTCAATGGCCTCCAGGGAATCTTTACCTTTGGCTGAAATCACAACCACCGGTTTCTGTCCCCCTGCTCCTGCCTTCAGCGTACTTGGCATTCCGGATGGAAGCGCAATTTGCAAGGTGACCTCTAGTTGCCCGTCCTCCAAAAGATCTACACCGCTGGCCATCACCAGGGCGAGATCATCCATCTCTTTGCGGTCCCAACAGCCAGTAGTCAAGTACAAGATTACCAGAACAGCCATCAATTTCAACATTCTAACAGCTCTGCACATATGCAAACACACCCCAGTCATTGCCTCGAATGCTTTTGTCGTTTCCTCATAAATGTCCATGGTGCTCTTACCAGTACATCGGCTAGTCCGGACAGGTTGAATGGTGCAACCGGAGTCATATAGGGGACTCCAAAGGAACGCAAATTAACCAGGTGAATCAAAAGAGCGAGCATACCGACTCCGACCCCATATAGCCCGAACGCTGCGGCAAGCAGCATAAGCGGAAAGCGAATGATACTGATGGCCTGGCTCATGCCTGGATTGGGAACGAGAAACGATGCAATGCCCGTTACGGATACGACAATGATGATTGTAGCTGAAATAATACCTGCCTGAACGGCAGCCTGGCCAATGACCAGCGCCCCCACAATACTGATGGTCTGACCCACAGGCCGGGGGAGACGAATACCAGCTTCGCGAAGTGCCTCAAAGGTAACTTCCATGATTAATGCTTCTACAATAGCAGGGAAAGGTACAACCTCGCGTGCAGCCGCGAGACTCAAGGTCAGGCTTGTCGGTATCATTTCCTGGTGGAAGGTTGTAACAGCAATGAATATGGAAGGCAGGGCCAGCGCTAAAAAGGCAAAGAAATACCTTAACCAACGCAGCGTCGTAGCGAATATGAATTTCATATAGTAGTCTTCGGCTGTCTGGAATCCAAACCAGAATGTGATGGGCAGGACCAGCACCATGGGCGAGCCGTCAGTAAAGACTGCCACCTTACCCTCAATCAGGGAACCTGAGACCAAGTCGGGACGCTGGGTGGCCTGAATAACGGGAAAGGGGGAATACGTATGGTCACTGATTAATTCCTCGATATATCCAGACTCCAGCACACTATCCATATCAATGCCCGATATCCTTCTTTTCAGTTCATCGACCACACTCTGCTTAGCGATGTTTTCCAGATAGACAATCACGATGTCTGTTTGGGATATTTTTCCCGCCTTCAGTTTCTCCGTCTTAAGACGGGGGGTGTGAAGCCGATGGCGGATGAGCGCCAGATTGATGTCTATTTTCTCGATAAATCCATATCTTGGACCCCGGATGACCGCCTCCGTTGACGGTTCCTCAAGCGGCCTGTTCAGTTTATCCTTCAGCTCAAAAGAAAAAGCCTGAATGCTATTTTCAATGAACAATATAGTTTCCCCTCTGACGACCCGCTGAACAGCCTCATTCACTGTTGTGATGACAGTGGGCTGCACGATGGATGAGAATTTGAATTTGAGCTGTTCATAGATCTGGGAGGGCTCATTCAGGGGCATAGCCTCCTGCTGCATCAATGGGTTGAGGAACCCGTCATCCCAAAGCTGCTTGTCTATCAAAACTTTGAGAAACACCACCATGCCGGATACCGAGCCGAATATATGAAGCCTCCGCACGACAAGATCGTAACACTTGGAAAAATGCTGATTCATCGCCGCTTCGTTGTCATCCAGATTGTCAGAGATCATCAAGTCCACCTGAGTGTCGGATTCTCTCAACTTTTTTTCGAAAGGATTGTTTGTTTTTTGATTGTTCCTCATAAACTATCCCCCTTTCCGCTTAACTTTCCCCATCCATTATTGGATTATTCGGATTATGCTTCCATACATTAGGACAGACAAACAGGACTATCTTTTGAGATAGCCCTGGCAGAATCATTAAAGGTATATTTTTCCGGCCGCCGTGCATACTTCTTCCATAACTAACCGCACGAACAATGCAGAAATGGGGGGAATCAGAATGAAAGTGTTCGGAAAAGCTATTGTTTTTTTACTAATCGTCGCATTATCCGGAGCAGTTCTGTATTATGCCACCGAAATGGGTGGTTAGCTGAAATAGCGTGTGACAATCTTCTCTGCCGTCCGGGTAGCCAGTGCTTGAGTCGTGAGAGTAGGGTTAGGGCCACCGATTCCATTATAGTGTACACTGTTGTCGGCTATGAACAGGCGTTTGACTTGAAAGGCTTCGCAGTTCGTATCCGTAACGTATCCCATCCGCATGGTGCTCTCCAGGTGGAGCATGAAGCCGAAGGGCGTATCCGAGCGAATAATGGTTCTGGCACCCGCTTGCCGCAGCGTTTCCGAAGCATATCTGGCTAGTTGATCGCGCCGCTTCAGCGTCTTGACACTAGGAGAATAATGGATAACGGGAATAGGACCGTTCTCGTCTTTCAAAAAGGGGTCAACCTCCACCCTGTTGCGGTAAAGCGTTTCATCATCCGTAAGAAGCAGCATGGTCATGGTCCGGCTATAGTTCCTCATCAGCTCTTTCAGCTGTGGACCGACGACCCGGCCACGGATATCCCACGGCGCTCCCGGCTCCCGCGGGTTCAAGGCGTCATAACCGGCTTCACTGAAGCCATAGGTCAGAAACGACATGATCCCAGGGCTTAAGCAAGACACCTGGAAGATCCCGGTACCCGGAATATCGACCCTTGCACCCGAAGTATGGCCGACATACGGATAGACCGCCGGCTGTCCCATAATGCGCATCAGATCCTTTTCTTCAAAGACGCCTCCAACCCAGTCAAAGCAGTGATTGGTTAAACCTCTTCCCACCCATTCGTTATCAGGTAGTCCTGAATTCAACCACAGGCGCGGCGTTTCAATACAGCCCGCAGCCATGATTACCGTTCTGGCCGTGAGTTCGCCGGTTTCTCCTGTCCACGTATCCCGAAACTGTACACCGGTCGCCCGAAGCCCTTCTTTGGGGTCATGCGACGTTAAGATTTTGACCACGAAGGAATTCGGACGGATGGCTACATTTCCAGTCTTAAGTGCGAGTGGGATGTAGCTGACTAGGGTGCTCCGTTTGGCGATTTTATCCACAGACGGCCCGGCTGAGCAACCATTGACACAATTCCCCTTCAAGGTACATCCTTCCATGTTGGACAATTGCTCAAGCGAGTAATTGGGGTCCATCAGATGCTCGTTGGTGGGAAGAATGGCATTTGGATTGGGACGGTAACCCGGGGTCGTGACATTCAGCGTCGGATTCAGCTGCCAGCCTGATTTTTGGGCGCCATAGTAGAAAAGCTCTTCCTTGGGCGTCGTAGGCGCAAACTGAACAGGCAAGGTGGCTTCGGCTTTCTCGTAATACGGAATCAGCTCCCGGTAGCTGATTGGCCAGATATCATCGATTGCAGACGGAAAAGCACGCGGTGACTGGGCCCAGTAATGTTGAGTCGTTCCCCCTACGCCGGATACTTGCCAGATGTCCCCCTTCTGGCGCATAATCCTGTGCCAAGGCGTGCGGCGGCGGTCGGCTGGACCAAAGCGGAATGTGCCTGACACCACATCATTCATATTATTTTCATACGCATTGAAGATTTTTTTATAGATACCTATATCCAGATCCTTAACCTCTGAGCTCCATTCACCGCCACGTTCGCTGTTCGGATTCTCCCACTGCTTGTTTCCGTACCAGGGCCCGGCTTCCAGCACCAGCACCTTGAGCCCAGCCTCCCCAAGTTCCTTCGCTGCAACGGCACCTCCACCGCCTGATCCGATCACGATGACGTCCGCATCGAACATTGTCTCTGCACTATTCAATGGTGGATTCCCCTCCCTTGCGTTCGATGGTCAGCATGTAGCCAAGGAGCGCCCGGTAGCCCGGCACCACTCCAGGATATTCCGCCTGCTTCCATGAGACCGGGAAATATTCCAGCCTTCGTTCGGTCGGTGTCCTAAGCCGGGTCGTCCCGTATGCCGACCACTCCGAATAGTTGCCAAACATCGTTTGCCGGTTAAGAAAGTCAATCATATACCGGGTAAACCCCAAATCGTTCCGGTATGGGGGAGGCAAAACCCCCGGGTCAATATTCCCTTGCTCCAGCATGGCGAGAACACGAATCCGGTCAGCCGTGGATATTGCGCTGAAGGGTCCGCTTTCCCAGAGTAGGTGATTAGGAGGATACTGCAGCTGTCCCGAGGCGGCTAAATGGACGGCACCAGCATTAAGCAATCCTGCGGTGGAACAGGACAATGGAATGTCCCTCAAACCAAACCCCAATACAAGGGACAGGCTGTGGTCCAGCTCCCAGATCATATACTCGTGTATGCACAAATCAGCTGCTCCTGCAGACAGCTCTACCGAATATGTGGCAGACACCGGTGAATCAGGAATGATTGCCTCAACAAGTGCTCTAAATGTTGCAAGGGTATGGGAATCAACTGTTGCAGCATAGATTGCAGACGGATGCATACTAATTCCCCCTTTAGTGACAGGTATGGGTCAATCAACTAAAACCCGCATCACCTATAACTATTCGCCTGGAGGACTTCTCAGACGCTGCCCGGCAACAAAATCTGCACGTAAGCAAATTCAAAAAAAACTACTACAGCAAGATTAATTAACAGGTTTCCAGTCTTTTGTCGAAGGTATATAGGTCAGAATTCACCCCAGGAGATGACCTTCATGCTTGAGAAAAATAGATTGGGTGCCGGGCTCAGAGTTTACTTCAGACCTGAGAAAAAGATTATCACAAGAGACGGAATCATCCATGTATGGAGCATGGCTTATGCTTGTGAAAATCCAGACTGCGACACGCAGGCGTTGCGTATAAATCTGCTGAAGCTGAGATGCTTGGCTAGTGAAACCCTTGGAACATATCGCTAGCATTCTCACTCCTGAGGAAGACAAGTAGTGAGACGGCTGAGCGGGAACTGTCCCTGCTACTTGAATGGGTGAAACAAACCTACACGCATCAGAGTGACGAGCTAATGGTTAACAATTTACTTAACTTTTCCAGAGGGTTTTGAAAGGCTTTTTCACTTGTTATGACCATTACTACATTCCAAAAACGAACAATGACTTAGAGCAATTCTTTCGACGGACGAAGGCTAGTCACCGTCGTATTACGGGACTTCGTAATTGGAACAGTTACATCGTACGCAATGGTGAAATAATCGTATTAGTGAATGATGCACTGTGCCAAGAACATGTCATTTCACGACTGCGCTCAGTTTGCTTTACTCGCTATAAATCTCGAAAAACATTGTGGGATCAGCGTTTATCTAGCGTTATATTACGCAAAAAATTTAAACGGAATAGCGCAGGCTACCTCAACGAATTAGAGCAAAAATGGAATTCACTTATACGGTAGTTAATTTTGCTGTCATAGTTAAAAAACTATTTAGTTAATGGAAGGTCGGCTTATTTGAAAATGGAAAGGACAGTTAAACCCAGTTCAGACATTGTCATAGAGGGTTATTTAGATACATTCTCCATTGTGAATCGAATAACTGAAGAAGTAACAAAAAGGTTATCTTTACTGAACAAACCGTTTCCTGTTTTGGCCAACACTCGCCCTCCGCGTTCGCGCTGCCATCGTTCCGGTCCCATTCCGTTTCTAAAATTTATTATAGCGATTTACATCCTTTCAATAAGATTGCATAATGATGTATTATAAAGTATGCATATTTATATCATATACTTACCAAAAGGAGAGTGTAACTTGTGCACGAAACCAATATTCCATCTAACGTGAAACTAAAAGAAACTGGCTTTGGATACACGTTGTCCTTAATAGGCGGTAAATATAAAATGATCATTATGTATTGGCTGTCTGAAAATAAAGTAATGCGGTTTAATGAGCTGAAGCGATGTATCGGTACCATTTCCTTTAAAACGCAAAGCATCATGTTAAAAGAGCTGGAGGCAGATGGGCTTATCATACGGAAGGAATTTCCCCAAATACCTCCAAAAGTTGAATATTCATTATCTGAAAGAGGTCTTTCTCTCATTCCATTGTTAAATATGATGTGCGAGTGGGGAGAGAAAAACAGTTTGCCAGCTCTGGAGGCTGTACAGCGGTAGGCATAGTTGTTTTGTTTATATTACAAAGAAGTATCTCCTGAACAGGGAAATACTTCTTTTTTTATAGCAGTCTTAATAAAGCTAACTATTACAGATTGTCAAGAAAACTCAAATAATTTAGTGTGCTTTTTTCCAATTCGCTTACAGACGGCTCATTTTCTGTATCAGGCACATTTTCACCAGTCTCGTTTTCCGTACCATAATACGCAAAGAACGAACGGTAATTTGCATTGCAGTATAGGAAGGTAGTTTCAAAAGGAGATAATAAATAATCAAGTACATAGTGATATCTTCCATCTTCACTATAATCTTCTTTTTTACTTCCGGTAGATACAGCTAAAGCAGCTTTGCGATTCTTTAATTTATCTCCTCCATTTGAACCATGAGCCCACCCATAAGTTAAAACATCGTCAAGCCATTTTTTAAGGAGAGGCGGACAATTAAACCAATATATAGGGAACTGCAAAACAAGATTACCATGTGATTCAACCAATTTTTGTTCTTTTTTCACGTCTATGCTTCCATCAGGGTAAGCCTTATGCAATTCGTGAACAGTATACTTTTCAGGATATTTTTTGAGTTCTTCTACCCATCGCTTATTAATTACGGATGTTTCTATGCTCGGGTGTGTCACGACAACAAGAGTTTTCAAAGATTTGTCCTCCTTATTTCTTATCTTCACTCCTACTTTTCAGTAGGAGTTTTTTATTATTCAGCTCAATGAACTGGGAAATGAAATTCACAATTTCGTACTTTAAAACACGAAAATTCGTATTGCCGGTTAATCAACTGGATCGCTTGAGCAATTTTGTGCGCTTTGGATTTTGCAGTTGGCTAAGCACTAACCTTTTAGATATTAGTTTCTTCCTATAGCTTTACTAAGTTCTAATTGAGCTTTGGAGCCGGTTACTCGTAAATATACCATAACGGTTGTTGCAGCGATGGCAACAACCGCAGCTCCAATCCAGCTAATCGAAGCTAAGGAAGCTTGTTCCACTACAACGCCTCCAATTCCTGCACCAGCCCCCATAGCAAGCTGTAAAACTGAACTATTCATACTCACCATAATGCCTGAAGCCGCCGGAGCAAGCGTCATTAAGTGATATTGCTGAGTTGGACTTGTTGACCAAGCGGAGAGAGCCCAAAATATGAGCACAAGGAAAACGATAGCAGGCGAGTGGGCTGATAATGACAGTAGAACTAAGGCTACTACATGCAGTACCATACTGACAAATAAAGTACGAGGGAATCCCCATTTATCCGTACTATAGCCGCCAAGCTTTGAGCCGAATAAGCTGGCAATCCCGAAAGCGAATAAAGCAATGATAACAGTTTTACTGTTCATCCCTGTAACCGACAGTAGGAAGGGAGAAATGTAGGTGTAGACAGTAGAATAACCAGAAATCCATAAGAAAGTGATCATTAGGGCTGCAATTATTTTCGGTTGCTTAATTAAAGCAAGCTGTTTGCGTAAGGGAACCGACTCATCGCCATTTGAGCGTGGGATGACTAAGAGTATAACGATCATCGCAAGAATACTAAGTGCACCGATTCCTCCGAAGATCAATCTCCAATCATAAGCGGAAGCAATAACTCTGCCTAGCGGAACACCGATAATCAACGAGGTGCTAAAGCCCATAAGGATTGTTGCAATTGCACTTCCTTGTTTATCAGGTGGAGTCATCTTAGTAGCGACAGTAAAGGAGGTTACAACGAATACTCCCATGCTTAGTGCAAGAATAACGCGTGAGACTATAAGAAATTCAAAGCCAGGTAAAACTACGGCGATAATATTTCCAATCACAAATACGCCAAGTGAATAAACTAAAAGCTTGCGCTGCTCCATTCGTGCTGTAAATGCGATAAGGAAAGGTGTTCCAAAAGCATAGGCGAGTGAAAAAACAGTAATGAGCTGACCAGCAGCAGCGACAGAGACATTAACGTCTCTTGCAACTGTGTCGAGAATCCCAGCTATGATATACTCGGATGTTCCAAGCAAGAAGCTAACAGCGGCTAATAAGTAAACTTTCCAGGCATTAGACATTTAATTATCCCTCTTTCTTAGGTTTCTATATTTCCGGGTGTATAGAAATTTATTTATTTCGTTCTTTGAGTATAAAGATTGCACTCTAAATATGTAAGTACGCACATTTAGTACAGGTACTGTCATAAAGGTAAGTGTCACCCTGAGCATATACGCTAAATTTTGTTAACACCGTTATGCTTATTAAACTCCCCCGGGGGAACTAAGATTGTTGTTGAAGTGATAAAAGTTCTTACCTAAGCACTGACGGTTGCTGTCCCGGCATACCGATTGCTGAATCCATACTTTAAGAATCTCAAAACCAATGAAAAGGGACCCCGGTTCAAAATTGATTTATTCGCGACAAAAAAACGTGGTCACTTATGAGGTGTCCACATTTTTCATTGGAAATTTTAAAGCTGAACGCGAATCCCCCCTCTGGCTCGCCTTGATCGGCGACCCCTGTATCCAGTTTATTACCTTTGGAATCCGTAAGGTAGAACGGCAGATTATCAGCGTTAGGATTACCAAAATTTATGAACGTGCACAAGCCATACAAGCTTCCTTACAAAGATGCTTGAGTAAAAAAAGAGCTTAATTTACTTCAAGGCGTTGTCAGATTATTCAGTAAAAATTGAAGAATTAAAACCTAGTCATACAGCCGTTTCGCAGCTAGTGAAACCCTTGGAACATATCGCTAGCATTCTCACTCCTGAGGAAGACAAAAGTAGTGAGACGGCTGAGTGAGAACTGTCCCTGCTACTGGAATGGGTGAAACAAACCTACACGCATCAGAGTGACGAGCTAATGGTTAACAATTTACTTAACTTTTCCAGAGGGTTTTGAAAGGCTTTTTCACTTGTTATGACCATTACTACATTCCAAGAACAAACAATAACTTAGAGCAATTCTTTCGACGGACGAAGGCTAGTCACCGTTGTATTACGGGACTTCGTAATTGGAACAGTTACATCGTACGCAATGGTGAAATAATCGTACTAGTGAATGATGCACTGCGCCAAGAACATGTCTTTTCACGACTGCGCTCAGTTTGCTTTACTCGCTATAAATCTCGAAAAACATTGTGGGATCAGTGTTTAACTAGCGTAATATTACGCAAAAAATTTAATCGCAATCGCGCAGGCTACCTCAACGAATTAGAGCAAAAATGGAATTCACTTATACGGTAGTTAATTATGCTGTCGTAGAAAAAAAGGAATCCCGTAAGCTGAACTATCCGCTCTGAGGATTCCCCTTCCCTATTCATTCATAGTATCCTGCTCTTTTTCCCCTTCCAGCTCCTCTGCCGCCTCCATCTGGGCCCTTATCGCAGGCACCTGAAAAGGCTGTCTCCGAAATCCGTCCTGTTCCCTGGCCTTCCGCATGACTCCAAGCGCATAAATCCCGGAAAATAACACAACAAACATCACACCCGCCGCGAGTCCTCCGCCCTGTCCCGGGATCAAAGGCATACTGGCCAGTATCGCCACCAGACTTACGATCGCAATCCATGAGGTGTAAGGATATCCGCGCAACCCATGCTGCCCGGTCAGTGGACTGCCATGACGCTTGCGCAGCCGGTAATGGCTGGCCATGATGATTACATAGGAGAACAGCAGCGAGAAGCCGCCGGAGCTGACCAGAAAGAGATAGACCCCCTGCGGCAGCAGCATTCCCATCCAGAGTCCTGCCAGCATCGCGGCCCCGGAGATCAGGATCCCTCTGAAGGGAATGTCCGTACGGTCCCGCATCCATTCGGGAGTATGCCCCTCCTCAGCCAGAGAACGGAGCATCCGGCCCAGACCGAATACCGAAGCCAGCATCGTAGACAAAATGGCAGATACCAGCACGATATTCATCACGGTCCCGGTCCACCCCAATCCATAAAGGCTTAGTGCAGATACGAATGGACTAATCTGTTCAGATACCCGTGCCGGGGGCAATAGCAGGAACAGTCCGGTTATTGCTGCCAAATACAATCCGACCAGGAGCACGATGGTGTACCGGATCGCCCGTGGAATAGTGATTCCCGGATTGCCCGTCTCCGATGCCGCCAGACCGAGCACCTCAAAGCCTGCGTAGGTGAACATCACCATCAGCATGCTTCCCGCGATTCCGGCAACTCCTCCTGGCATCAAGCTCTGCCCGCGGGCAACGCCAAGACCTACCGGACCTGCTCCTCTAGTACCCAAGCCCACAATTAAAGCCACGGCGATCAGCACAAACGCCACAATGGCGAGCAGCTTAAATGCGGCGAGTCCGCTCTCCAGCTTGCTCAGCCGTTCTGCACCCAGCAGGTTAAGCAGGGTCACCCCTACGATAATCCCTGATCCGAGGAGTGCAAGCGGCAAGGCGGGAAACCAGCCCCGCAGCAGAATAGATACTGCCGTGGCTTCACTGGACATCGCAAGCACAAGGCCTGTCCAATAGACCCAGCCTACCGTGAATCCTGCCCCGCGGCCAAAAGCCTGTTCCGTATAGGTTCGGAAGGACCCAGCAACCGGATTAGCTACCGTCATCTCCGACAATGCGGACAAAATAAAATAGACAAGAACCCCTCCAATTACATAGGACAGCAGTACAGACGGTCCAGCTGCACGGATTGCCACCGACGATCCCAGGAAAAAAGAGCCGCCGACCACTGTACCCAGTGCGAGCATTGTCAATCCCCACACCGATAATCCTTTTTCACCCTGATCCATCCTGCTGCCTCCCCGCTTTTTATGGAGAGTATCTGCAATATGCGGGAATTTACCCATGGAAACAAGTAGAAGGGGCTGTCCCAAACTAACATGGCCTGACGGCCACCATCATGAATGAAAATGTCTTGGCTTGTGAATCTGTGTCTTCCATAATGGAAGTGCAGGTCACAGGCCGAGGCTTTTTTGGTAGGACATACTCTGAGTCCCAAACCGGCCGATTGTATCCCACGAGTACCGCCAATTGTTGCTATGAGCACGTGTATAAAAATCCTTTTACTTGAGGGTACATGACCTGCGTCAAACTGATTCCAGGGGTGATGTGGATGGAGGCGATTTTAGAAAGATGCGCGGGGCTAGACGTTCACC
>NZ_LVYZ01000071.1:0-41093 GCF_001909095.1 Paenibacillus sp. P46E | reverse complement strand
GTGACATTTATTACATAGAGAATGTTATAATAATCACATTGATGTAGACATTAATCTTTTCGTTCATATGCTAGTTCATCTTCTATATGAAAACAAAGCTAAAGTAAAGGAGCACTCATTATGTCAGAAACCATTACGCAAACCAAAGCTTTTACCAAAGAAGATCTCCTGGATCAGCTCTTGAAGCCTGAGGTGCAGGAGTCCCTAACAACACTGGTGGAGCAGCTTCCCCAGATTACACAGCTGGTTGGTGCATTAACCAAATCACTGGATTTTGTGCAGGCTGTTGCATCGGATGAAGTACTGAAAAATGATACAGTGGGTGCTATCAAAGAGCTTGCGGAGCCTGTAGTAGATTCCGTTAAAACGATGGCAGCTACAGTGATCGAAGCCAAAGATCGTGCCAATGAGAGCAGTGAAACGATCAGCCTGTTCGGCATGATGCGAATGATCAAGGACCCCCAGGTGCAAAAAATGCTCCGTTTCATGAATGCATACCTGCAGGTCAGCGGCGAACGTAATCCACATCAATAAGGACGGAGGAACATTATCATGTCAAAACATATCGTGATTCTCGGAGCAGGCTATGGCGGCCTTCTGAGTGCTATTAACGTGCGCAAATATATGAGTAAGGCTGAAGCTAAAATCACAGTCGTCAATCAGTATCCGACGCATCAGATTATTACTGAGCTACATCGTCTGGCGGCAGGGAGTGCCTCAGAACAAGCTGTAACTATGCCTCTTACCAAGCTTTTTGCCGGAAAAGACATTGATCTGAAAATTGCCAAGGTGAAGTCATTCTCCGTTGACAACAAGCAGGTGCAGCTGTCCGATGGGACGTCGCTTACGTATGATGCCCTTGTGGTTGCACTCGGCAGCACTACTGCATATTTCGGCATACCTGGTCTGGAAGAGTATAGTATGGTGCTGAAATCTGCTGCGGATGCGACAAAAATCCATGCCCACATTGAAGAACGCATTCGTGAATACTCCAAGACGCACAATCCTGCCGATGCAGCCATTCTGATTGGCGGCGGCGGACTGACCGGTGTGGAGCTGGTGGGTGAGATTGCTGATGTGCTGCCGAAGCTGACCAAACGGTATGGTGTGAATGCTCAAGATATCAAGCTGATGCTGGTGGAAGCTGGGCCCAAAATCCTTCCAGTGCTGCCGGATCACTTGATTGAACGTGCGGTAACCAGCCTGACTGCCCGCGGGGTAACTTTCCTGACCGGTCTTCCTGTAACCAATGTGGCCGGCAATGTGATCGATCTGAAGGATGGCCAGCAGATTGTGGCGAATACCTTCGTGTGGACCGGTGGGGTTCAAGGCAATCCTCTTGTCGGTGAATCTGGTCTTGAAGTAAACCGCGGCCGTGCGACAGTTAATGATTTTCTGCAGTCGACTTCGCACCCGGATGTTTTTGTGGCAGGAGACAGCGCCGTTGTCTTCGCAGCAGATGGACGTCCATACCCGCCAACCGCACAAATCGCCTGGCAGATGGGCGAGCTGATCGGCTACAATCTGTATGCTTATCTGAATAACTCCGCATCTGAAACGTTCAGCCCGATCAACTCAGGTACGCTTGCCAGCCTGGGACGCAAAGACGGAGTGGCGATTATCGGTGCCAGCAATACTCCACTCAAAGGCTTGCCTGCAACTCTTATGAAAGAAGCCAGCAATATCCGTTATTTGTCCCACATCAAAGGCTTGTTCAGCCTGGCGTACTAATTATCATATTATTACAAAGTCCAATATGACCTTCAAGCCACTGCCCGATCCTTATGCTGTAAGGAGCGGATAGGCTTGAAGGTTTTTTTGATCTGGAAAGGGGTACGATATTGTGTTAATTTACATAGTAAATCAATGGATGGAGTGAAACCATGAATAGTGTCAGAATTCAGTTAATGACCGATTTGCAAAGAATAGAAACGGAACACTACAGGCTTCGTGAAGGCGAAGAGCATCGGCGTTTCATCTCCCTGATGCTGGAGTATATCGGAGATCCTCAGCCGGAGCTAAGGGACGAGCTGATCTATCCGGCATTCTATGAATGGATTCTGGAGCAGCGGCAGTTCTCTTCTGACGAGCTTCGCGAGATTCTGGCGGTCCTGCTGGATGAGCAGCATCTGTTCCATGGCATAGGCGTGCAAGGAGATGACACGGTATTTACCCGAACCTTCACGATACTGGTCATTGGACTTATTATCCAGCGTCACAGAGAACAGCCTTTTCTGGATGCTGCTGGTTTTCTAACGCTGAAGACAGCGCTTCTTCGCTATTACACTGAAGAGAAGGACCTGCGCGGCTATGTTGAAGAGGGTGGCTGGGCCCACTCGGCGGCCCATGGTGCTGATGCCTTGGATGAACTGGTGCAATGTCCGGAATGTGATGAGCGGGTTCAGCTAGAGATTCTGGAGGCGGTTCGGGTTATGCTCCACAACGGGGCATATATCTTCAGAGACGAAGAAGATGAACGGATGGCGACGATTGTGGACACAATGATCCGCGGCAATCTGCTTGCGCGGGAGCGTATCGCTGAATGGATTGACAGTCTTGCGGCCTCCGGCAGCCAGCCCAGAATCCGCAGCCAATACATCAACCGGGTCAACAGCAAGAATTTCGTGAGGGCTCTATATTTCAGAAGAGAAAGGGAGGGGCTCGGGCAGGAGCTTCAGGAAGCTCTGCTTACCTCCGAGATGAAATTGAACAAATTCACAGTTGAAAGCATACATTCTGTTCAATAGATGCTCACCCGAAGTCTATTTGCTATAATAGATTTGTTTATACTATAACTGATGTTTCATAGGAGGCTTTTCAGTATGGAATTTCAAGAAAACGATATCATTTTGTTCCAGGGCGACAGTATTACCGATTGGGGCCGAGACTATGAAGATCCGTCCTCTCTGGGGGTCGGCTATGCACTGATGATAGCGGCACGGCTTGGGTTGCTGTATCCCGAAAAGAAACTGGCCTTCTTCAACCGCGGAATCGGCGGTAACCGTATTGCTGATCTTCAGAAGCGCTGGGACAAGGATTGCCTGGAGCTGAAACCAACTGTGGTTTCGATCTATATCGGCATTAACGACACCTGGCGCCGGTTTGATTCCGGTGAGGAAACTACGGCTGCACAGTTCGAAGCTTCCTATCGCGATCTGATCGAGCGCACTCTGGCAGCAACAAGCGCCAAGCTGGTTCTGGTTGAGCCTTTTGTGCTGCCGGTTCCTGAGGACCGCAAAGGCTGGCGCCAGGATCTGGACCCGAAAATCCATGTGGTGCGTGAGCTGGCCCGTGAGTATGGTGCTGTACTGGTACCGATCGATGGATTGTTTGCTGCGGCATCTGTGAAGGCGGAATCTGCGTTCTGGGCACCGGATGGCGTTCATCCTTCACCGGCTGGACATGCGCTCATTACCGATGCCTGGCTGAGAGCAGTAGGAGCCATTAGCTAAATGTAATAGGCAGCCTGTACTCCATACATATTAGCCTGCCATTCGTGGGCCGATCCATTGAGATATAACGGATCGGCCCTTTTGTTTTGATGCATCAAAAGGACATATTTTTGCAAATATACCAGGGATAAAACAAGTAAAAACTACGTTGTCATATACTTTGTGAACGGCGAATGATCAAAGAGAATTGAAGCTAATTCACTCTTGACAGTAATTAACTTAAGGAGTAAGTTAGATCTATAAATGATTGTGCAAAATATAATTACAACAAATTTAGTTTAATAAAAAATAGTATATGGGGAGAAATTCATTATGGCTAAAAATGAAAAAACTATCGAGTTATTCCAGATGTTAGTAACCATGCTTTCGCAGCAGTCTGTTGGACACAGAATAGAGTCCAGAATATTTGCCAGCCAGGGTTTTTCAAAACTTGGGGAGAAATATGCAGAACACGCAGAGGAGGAGATGCAGTTTGTCGAGAAATTCATTGACCGTATTATTGATCTTGGCGGCACCGTCAAGAACGGTGTAGCGAAGGAAGTTCCGGTATACGAAGATATCGAAGAATGGCTTACATATGATGTTGAGCTTTCCAAAAGCGGCTTAGGCCAAGTTGGCGAGATCCTTGAAACCATGATTGGCGATCCAATTTCCTATGATCTATTTAAGGATTATGTTAAGGATGAGGAAGAGGATATGCTGTGGGGGGAGCAGCAGCTTGAGCTTATGAAATTGATAGGCAAACAGAATTGGTTGATGAAACAGATATAAAATGATATTTGGGGTTTTTCTGGGCGGGAGTAGCACTGCTTATGAACCAGAAACTTAATGGGAAGGATCTGCAGACATTGCAGGTTCTTTTTTTTACAAAAGTGACAGAATGTTATTTGGTTCACAAGACTGATATAATTGGAGAATACATAAGAATTTGGAGGTGGAACCCATGAAAAGGCTGCTGCTGATCGTGCCGGTTCTGCTGGCTGTTCTGCTGAGCGGCTGCCAGAATGCTTTCGGATTCATCAATGCGAGATGGATTTCAGAGATTACCCTCGACTTTCAGTCTCAGGACGGCAAAACGCAGGATGAGCCCTTCGCGAGCAAGACCTTTACTGATCCTGCATTTATCAAGCTGATGGCAGATGCGATGAATGGCAGCAAACGGATCAGCGGCGAGCTGGATTATGGTGTCGAGTTCAGAATGAAGCTGACCTACGGGGACGGCTATACAGAGAATTATATTCTGAATCTCGGAGAGGACAGCGGGAACCTTGGACTGCTGGTTTCGGAGGAGAACAGCGGCAAAGGATATTCTGTTTCCGTCAAGAACGCCGATAAGCTAAGAAAGCTTGTCTATGCCCAAGGGAGCCCCGCCATTGACACCGGCTCTGAAGCGGCTCAGGCTTCAGATGCTGTCGATAGGCCGGCAACCATATTGCAGGGTGATCTTTTTCCGGTGACGGGATTTACCCTGAACTCCGATCACTCCTTACAGGAATTAGTATAAGAACAAATTCAGATTTGCCAGTGAAATGATATGAACCGAGAGGAATGTGGGCAGATGACTAGTGATACAGCACAGGATTTGCAAGGACTTAAGGCAGCAGGCCAAGTAGTAGGTTACACTATAGCGGAAATGAGGAAAAGTGTAGTTCCAGGTATGACAACCGCTGAGCTGGACGGGGTGGGAGCGGCGATTCTGGAGCGGTTTGGTGCGAAGTCTGCCCCCAAGGTTACCTATAATTTTCCAGGGAGCACCTGCATTAGTATCAATGAAGAGGTAGCTCACGGAATTCCGGGCTCCAGGGTTATTGAGGCGGGCGATCTGATTAACATTGATGTTTCCGCCGAGCTTAACGGGTATTACGGGGACGCTGGGGTTTCTTTTCAACTGCCGCCGTTCAATGAAAAAATTGTCCATCTATGCCGCAGCACCGAAGAGACCATGATGAGTGTTATTAATCACCTGAGAGCCGGGATGAAGGTTAACGAGATAGGCCGCATGATGGAGCTGGAAGCCCGCAAACGCGGGTACAAAGTCGTGCGGAATCTCTGCAGCCACGGCATAGGCAGATCGCTGCATGAGAAGCCTTTTGAGATCCTTCCGTTCTATAATCCGCGTGTAACCACAGTGCTGCAAGAAGGGCAGGTCATCACGGTTGAGCCTTTCCTCTCCACAGGAACGGATTTCGTGGAGCAGCAGTCGGATGGATGGACACTGAGTGTGAAGGACAGCAGCCGGGTAGCCCAGTATGAGCATACGATCGTAGTCACCAAGGGTAAGCCGATTATCCTGACAAGTGCCTGAAAGGCTCATTATACGAAACGGAGGCTATCAAATGGACAATACACCGCAAGTAAGTAATGCCTTTGCCACTTTTATGAAGGAAGCTCCGCAGCAGCAGCAAGCCTGGATGGAGACGGTTCGGAAATTGGATGCTGCAAGCCAACTGGATCCGAAGACAGAAGAGATTGCCTATATTTCGGTGTTGGCTGCGATGCGTCTTGAAAGCGGTCTGCCTTTTCATGTGAAGCATGCCAAGGCGCTTGGAGCCACAAGAGAAGAGGTTATCAGCGCAGTTCTGCTGGGCTTGCCGGCTGCTGGAAACGTGGTTATTCAAGCCTTACCGGTGGCTTTGCAGGCTTACGACAGTGAGTAATATGTGAAATTGCCGGGAGGAGAAGGATAAGATGCGTATAGCTTTTGTACTTTTTGATGGTATCACTTTTCTGGATTTTGCCGGCTTTTATGATGTGATTCGCCGTTTGGGGGCCTATGAAGCAGGCCAAGGGCTGGAGATGGACATCTGCGGCTTCACCGGACAGGTGAAGGATGAGCATGGACTGGTTGTTCAGATCGGCAAGGTTCAGCCGGATCTGGCGCAATATGACCTCGTATTTGTACCGGGCGGAATGGGGACGAGAAAGCTGCGGGATGATGAACTCTTCATCTCCTGGCTTCGGGGAGCCGAAGAGGTCCCTTATAAGGTGTCCGTGTGCACTGGTTCATTGCTGCTGGGTGCGGCCGGATTTTTGCGGGACTGCTGGGCAACGACTCATCCTTCTGCTTACGAACTGCTGGAGCCGTATTGCGAACGGACAGTGAAGTCGCGGATTGTACAGAATGGCAAGGTCATTACAGGGGGCGGAGTCTCTGCCTCCATTGATCTGGGACTATATATGACGTCGCTTCTGGCGGGAGAAGCTGCCATGCTTGCTGTCAAGAAACAAATAGATTACCCCTATGATGTGCAGGGAATCATTTGCAGACAGTAGAAGCGCAGGGAAACGGGGCAATGAGATGAAAGAAAGTCCAAATCTACCGGCAACACTGTGGCAGCAGGTGGACAACCGTGATCTATGGCCGGTACTCACCCAAGATATGCTTCAGAAGAGCGGGCTGCCCGGACCGAGGGCCAACCTCGCTCTGGCGGGCAGCTTTGCCAGCCTTTATGCCAAACCTGATATGACGGAAGATGCCTGGGAGCTAATCACGGCCTGGGCGCAGATCCCTGAGTCTGAAGCTGCTGCAGGTGATCCACAGGAATTTCTGGTGTTCTGTGCAGTCTGGGCCTGCGGAGCCCATTATGCCCATGGGGCTGCCGGACGGCGGAGCCAGGCGGAAGGATTCCTGCGAGCGGCAATGAATGACGCCAGATGGAGGATTCGTGAGGCCGCGGCAATGGGGCTGCAATCCATTGGCGAGTATGATTTTGTGCTGCTTAAGCAGTTACTAGAAGGATGGCGTGCGGGGTCTACGCTGCTTGAGCAGCGCGCTTTTGTTGCAGCACTGGCACATCCTCCGCTGCTGAAGTCTGAGCCCAATGCTCTGTATTGTCTGGAGGTGGCAGACGGGATTATGGAGGGAATCGGCAGAGACGCTTCAAGGTCAGCCGACCCGGAACATTTTCGCGTGTTGTCCAAGGGTCTGGAATATAGTCTGAGTGTATTTGCCGCCAGGCTGCCGGAGCCCGGATTTGCCATGCTGCGTAAATATGCGGAGAGCAGAGATACCCGGCTGATGAAGATTGTGAAGAGCAACCTGGGCAAATCAAGGCTCACCAAGAAGTACCCTGTTGAGGTTGCTGAGCTCCTGCAGGTATTGACAACCGGATAGAATGTAACTATTATAGTTGCATCTATGGGGTATCGCGCTAAGGAGAGATTTTCATGAACATCAGCACCCGGTTTGCGGTGGCTATTCATATTTTGACGCTGATCGACAGCAACAAGGAGGGCAAAAGCACCTCGGAATGGATCGCAGCCAGTGTCAACACCAACCCGGTGGTGATCCGGCGGATTACAGGCATGCTGCATAAGGCGGGTCTGGTTGAGGTCCGTCCCGGTGTAGCGGGAGCGAAGCTTACGCGAAACCCGGCCGAAATCACCTTGCTGCAAATTTATAGAGCAGTGAATGCGGTAGAGGCGGATTCGTTGTTCTCTGTTCACGAGCATCCGAATCCCAGCTGCCCGGTTGGCCAAAATATTGCCGGAGCCATAATCCCTGTCTTTTCTCTCGCCCAGCAAGCGATGGAAAATGTGCTGCAGGAGGTTACCCTGGATCAGATCGTGAATCAGATTCCGGTGTCTTGAAGTGTATTGGGTTTCGTGTCCCTGCAAGGGTATCCCCGTCATCATATTGATGCCTGCGGGATACCTTATTTTGTGCTTATACGTGCTTGCCAGAAGCCGACATGGTAAAATCAACCTAGTCACAAGCACAGGAGGAACTCCACCATGCGCAAGAGTAAAGTCCGATATCTCTTTATCTCTGTAGGAATATTGATACTATATATGGCATTCTTTCCTTCCTTAAGTCCGGAGCTTGCTGTCAGAAAAAGCCTGCTCCTCAAGCATCCGGTACTAGCCTTTACTGGAGAAGTATCTGAAGGCCGAATCCACAACGATCCGCGCTACGGGGATTTATATGTTGTGCCAAAGGCGGATTTGCCGTTTGTATATGTCAAAAAGAACAGACTTGGCTGGATAGCCGCTCCGGGTGGAAGCGGGCCATAAGTGCATCAGGCTGCTAAATCATGGAGGTGATATTATGGTCGAAAAAGTAGCTGGGGCTATAGTTTTTCTTTTTCTCATAGGGTCTATTGCGGGTTGCGGGGGAGTAGTAGACAGGAATACTGAAGCGGTACAAAAGCTGGACAATACAAGCGAGCCAAAGGAATCTATTAGTCATGTTGATCCTATCATTAGCATACAGCCTGAAGCAGAACCGGTGGGATCAGCGCTTGAAATTTCGGAAAAGCACATCATTGATCATGCGCTGCCGGAATATACCTTTGTTCTCTATGGTCAGGAACGGGAGTATATCCACAGTGCATACAAGATAGCTATCTTTAAATCCGGTCAGCAGAAGCCGTTGCAGGAACTAATATTTGAACCGACTGAAACTATGGATTCGGCACATCTGGGATTTATCGTGGAAGATATGAATTTCGACGGTTATAACGATATTCGGATACAAGCTAATCTACCAGCTGCGCCTAATATCCCATACTATTGCTGGCTCTGGGAGGCTGCTTCATCACGCTTTGTTCCAAGTGAGGAGCTGGAAGCGATCACCTCACCGGAATTTGATCCCAAGCATCAGGAGATTACTACATTTGGCCGGAGCAGCTCGGTTGAACATTTTTGGGAGACCTATAAGTATATCGGCGGTCTTCCTACCCTGATTTATAGAAAAGATGAACGTATTGATCCTTCGGAAGATACTGTATATACGGAGATTCACGAATTGGTGAATGGTGATTATAAGCTCACGAAGACAATCGAAGAGCCCTGGGAGGGTGAATGAAATTTAAGAAAACATTTAGCGGAAATTTATGTGATTTTAAGGTTCGGGGAGTATAGTTGAGTTCTCCACCCCCCAGTGGATAGATTTTTGTTTAGATCCTGCTGTGCCTCGGCGGGATCTTTTTATCGTGTATAGCACCGGATTCGACAATTTCAGCAAACCTTTATTTGATCTTCATACGCTTTTAAGCTTCAGGGCTTATAGTAATCCCATGACCCCCTTATAAATAGACCTTGGCCCTGCCGGACGTTGGCGGGGTCCCTTTTTTTGTATGGAGGACATGTACGGCAAGCTGGCTAAGGCGGTCTATTGCTTTACACAATATTCCAAGTGCAGTAGACTAACACCATGCATTCGCCGAAGGGAGAGGATTGATGTTGATTTTTGCACTCGGTTTATGGTTCATAGGTCTGGTGGCACTTTTGATCGTAATCAGAAAGGCTGTGGACGGATCCCGGACTTCAGACAAACTGGATATATTGATTGACGAAATCCGGCTGTTGCGTAAAGAGATCAGGGAGAACAAGCATATTATTGATAAGCGGATGTAACGCTGGAGCGATATATTTTGTCTACAGGAGAGATGCATCATGAAGACGTTCCGGATCGGAGACACGCGGCTGGAAGTTATTAAGGGAGATATTACGAAGTGCCAGGCTGACATTATTGTGAATGCGGCGAATACCAGTCTTCTGGGCGGCGGCGGAGTGGATGGAGCTATTCATAGAGCCGGAGGTCAGGATATTCTTGCTGAATGTATGGAAATCAGGAATAAGCAAGGCGGTTGTGCGGTAGGTGAAGCAGTCTATACAACAGCCGGGAGACTTCCAGCCCGATATGTAATTCATACCGTAGGGCCAGTGTGGAATAAGGGTGAGCAAAATGAACGTCAACTGCTGGGGAGCTGCTACCTGAATACCATGGAGTTGGCGCATAAACTGCAGGGCAGAAGCATTGCTTTTCCGAATATTAGTACGGGGATATATCGTTTTCCCAAAGAACTGGCTGCGGATATCGCTCTCCAGGCTGTTGCCGGATTTCTTCAGCAACGCACGGGTCTGGAAGAGATTATTTTTGTTTGTTATGATGATGAGAATTACAACTTATACCTGAATAGACTGCAAGCTGATGCCTACAAGGAGTGTTCCGGCAATGATCCTCTATCATAAGAAAGACCTCAGCGTAAGAAATCTGGAACCTGAGGACGCGGTGCTGCTGGTGAAATGGCTGTCGGATCCGGTTGTCCTGGAGTATTATGAAGGCCGCGACCGTCCGCATGATCCGGCAATGGTGCAGGAGCATTTTTACGAAGACACCCCGGAGGGGATGATCCGCGCTATTGTCTGTTACGGGTCGGAGGATATAGGCTACGTTCAGTTCTATCCCATTGATGACGATGAGCGGGCAGAGTATGGATTTACGGATTTTGCAGGTTCGATTTACGGAATGGACCAGTTTATCGGTGAACCAAGACTCTGGAATAAGGGTGTTGGCTCGCAGCTGGTACGAGAGACGGTTATCTTCCTGCTGGAAATCAAGCGGGCGGATAAAATTGTCATGGACCCGCAAAGCTGGAACCTCCGGGCGCTGCGTGTGTATGAGAAAAACGGGTTTGTGCGCAAAAAGCTGCTTCCGGAGCATGAATGGCATGAAGGGGAATATAAGGACTGCTGGCTTATAGAATACTGCGGTACCTGAACCAAAGAGCTGCTTATGAAAAATCAATTATCGCTTCTAGCGGCTAGTCTGATTCTGGGATTATCTATTATTAGCGAAGATCAGGTAATGAACCTCATGAAGAAAGAAGAGTCTATAGCGGTGCTAAAAGGCTTAGTTGAACGAAGAGATACTACATATCAGTACAGCATCGGAGGGTACATACGTGGAGAAAATCGCCATTATTTCTGATATTCATGGCAATGTAACCGCTCTGGAGGCCGTTTTGGCGGATATCCGGCAGCGTAAGATCAACAAGATCTTCTGTCTGGGGGACCTTGTAGGCAAGGGACCCAATTCGGATCTGGCAGTTGACCTGATCCGGCAGCATTGTGAGAAAGTGGTCAGGGGCAACTGGGATGAATACATCGCCTATGAAAGTGAGTTCGAGGCGATACAATGGCATCAGGCCCTCCTCGGACCCGGGCGAATGGCGTATTTGAGCAAGCTGCCTTTCTCCATCGAGTTCTGGATGAGCGGAAAGTACATCCGCCTGTTCCATGCTTCGCCGCGGAGCGTAAATGAGCGTATCCAGCCCTGGGACGATCTGGCGCTGCGGTTATCGCTTTTTGACCCTTCAGAGCTGTGCGCTGAACAGCTGCCGGCGGATGTGGCCGGATACGGGGATATCCACGGTGTATATCTGCAGCATCCGGAAGGAAAGACGTTATTCAATACAGGGAGTGTCGGCAATCCGCTGGATATCACACAGGCCTCGTATACCGTTCTGGAGGGAGCTTACGGCAGCCGTGATCAGACATCGCTGAATCTGCAGTTCGTAAGGGTTCCATATGATATCGAGCAGGCTGTGCAACAGGCCATAGACTCACAAATGCCCCAATTGGAGCCGTATATCCGAGAGCTTAGAACAGCAGAGTACCGGGGCAAGGACGCATGAATACAAGCTGTAGCTAGCTGGGATGGTATCCCGTTCAATTCTGATCAAGCCTGACCACGATGGGGTCGGCTTTTTCTTTTTTTTTGAGAAGGTAATTGACAAACTTATAGAATGCTACTAAACTAAAGTTAGTTAATATGTAACTGGAACTGTTACAGCTGTGAATGATAATATTGGAACTTGTTAAGACTAACCGCAATCGCGGGAATTGGATATCTTAGTTAAATTCAGGAGGGGTTTATATGACAACAGCAGCAACACTGCCGCAAACTTTGGAAATTGGACTTGTGCAGATTCGGGTAAGCGATTTGGAGCGTTCGCTTGATTTTTATCAGAATGTAGTTGGACTGAAGGTGCTCCGCCAGACTGGGCGTGAAGTGGAAATGACGGCAGACGGCCAGCATGTGCTCCTGGTGCTGCGGGAGATTGAGAATGCTCGGGTACTCCGGCGCAATTCTGCCGCAGGGCTGTATCACTTCGCCATTCTTGTACCGGACCGTCCGGGCCTTGGACTGGTGCTGCGTAATCTGATTGATTCAGGAATTCATGTCGGCCAAGGCGATCATCTCGTCAGTGAAGCATTGTATATTCAGGATCCGGATAATAACGGAATTGAGATCTATCGCGACCGGCCGCGGGATACCTGGAAGTATGAGGCGAACGGGAACGTTGTGATGACAACAGATCCGGTAGATGTGGATGGTCTGCTGGCCGCTTCTGAAGGTTTGGCATGGACGGGGTTGCCTGCGGGTACTATAATCGGGCACGTTCATTTCCATGTAGGCGATCTTGGAGAAGCTAAGAGGTTCTACGTCGATACGCTGGGTTTCGAGCAGACGGCTGCGTACGGTGATGCGGCGATGTTTATCTCGGCGGGCGGATACCACCATCATATGGGACTGAACGTTTGGGCAGGGCAAGGTGCTCCGGCAGCACCGGCCGATGCGGCGGGCATTGACTATTTTACCCTGCTGCTGCCAAGTGTTCAGGAACGTGATGCCGTAGCCGAACGGGTACGTTCCGCCGGATACAGAGTGGATACAATGGATGGCATAGTAACGGTTACCGATCCTTGGAACATAGGCATTAAGCTGCTGGTGAAGCCGTAAAGAAACCAAAACTTGTTCATCTTCGCGCATTCCCCTATAATATGTGGAAATAAATGAGCGAAAGGATGAATGTTTTGAATCATTTCAAAATGGCATATGTTGTCCTTTGTCATAAGAACCCGGAGCAGATCAACCTGCTGCTGGAATCGTTAACGGATGAGCATGTGGAATTCTTTCTCCATGTGGACCGGAAAAGCGGGATTGAGGCTCAGATTCTCCACCGGGAAGACATTCATTTTGTGAAGCAGCCTGTAGATGTGCAGTGGGGCCATTACGGCCAGATTGAATGCATCCTCAAATCCTTTGAGCTGATTCATGAGCAGGGACGCTTCGATTATATTCATATTATAAGCGGGCAGGATCTGCCGCTGGTTCCGAACCGGACGATCGTTGACTTTTTCAAGGACAATCAGGGTAAAGAGTTCGTCAAACATCTGCAGCTGCCAAATGATGCCGAAATGTGGGGGTGTATGTACAGAGTGTCTGTGTATTATCCGAGATTCCTCGTCTCGCGGGCCAAAACGGTCTCGGAGATCCGCAACCGGTACATTAACCTGGTGATGTCGGTGCCGGTGCTGAAGCGCAGCCTGAAGAATCTGCCGGATGCCCTATACAAGGGTTCGAACTGGATGTCGGTTACCGGAGATTGCATGGAGTACATTTTGGAGTATATCCGCAGTAATCCCGGTTACGTCCGCTTGTTTAAAAACTC
This sequence comes from Paenibacillus sp. P46E, assembly GCF_001909095.1. Lineage (NCBI taxonomy): Bacteria > Bacillati > Bacillota > Bacilli > Caryophanales > Paenibacillaceae > Paenibacillus > Paenibacillus sp. P46E. The sequence continues at coordinate 27,400 of NZ_LVYZ01000071.1, read as the reverse complement.
CTTTTGCGGAGACGAAATCTTTTTTCATTCGATTATCTTGAACAGCAGCTTTAAGCATAGGGTTGTTAATGAAATCAAACGCTATACCGATTGGGACACCGGACCGGAATTCCCGAGAACACTCCGGGCTGAGGATTACGAACGAATCCGGCAAACGGGAACAGAATGCTTTTGGGGCCGCAAGTTTGATCTGGATGTGGACCGGGAGATCGTTCAGGATATCCTGCAGCTGGCCTGATGCACTACTATACTTAGGAGGTACTTATCATGAAAATTGCAGTTATTGGAGCAAGCGGCAAGGCAGGAAGCGAAATCACCAAGGAAGCGCTGGACAGGGGGCATGAAGTTACGGCATTCGTCCGGGATGCCTCCAAAGTAGCGGGCAGCAAGGCGGCAGTCGTGGAGAAGGATGTTTTTGCTTTGACAGGAGAGGATTTGAAGGACTTTGATGCTGTGGTTAATGCCTTTGGTGCCCCATTTGGGGAAGAGCATCTGCATGTGGATGCCGGAAATGTGCTGATTGAAGCGCTGAAGGCTGCGCCGGATACACGCCTGATTGTCGTAGGCGGAGCGGGAAGCCTGTATGTGGATGAAGCTAAAACCGTGAGAGTGGTGGATACCCCGGGATTCCCTGATTTTGTGAAGCCAACGGCCTTGAACCAGGGCAAGAATCTGGAGATTCTCAAAGGCACTAAGGACTTGAAGTGGACCTTTGTCAGTCCATCTGCGAACTTTGCCGTAGGGTCCAGAACGGGTTCCTATGAGAAAGGCAAGGATCATCTGCTCTCCAATTCCAAGGGCGAAAGCTATGTCAGCTATGCGGATTATGCTATTGCCATTGTAGATGAGCTCGAACAGCCGCAGCATATCGGTGAACGGTTTACGGTAGTTTCGGAGTCCTGAGTCAATAGCCGCAAAGCTTGAGCTGGATCGTTGTTAAAATAACAGGCAGGAGTCAGACCGGTGTACACGGTCCCGCTCCTGCTTGTTATGTTTACCGAGGCATCCCTCCCGTAGTACGGAATTAATGGTCTCCCTGGGCCAGTTCGGCAATCCGCCGGTTCACATCACCACGGAAGAGGCCGCCGTGATAGCAAATCACCTGATCGATTTCAAACTCAGCAAATTTGTGCAGAGACTGGAGTGCTGTAGCCATGTCGGGTGTAGCTGCCGCATCGGGACCGCTGAGCTGGCCGCCGCGCACGGTCAGTGCATCGGCTGCGATCAGCGTACGGCTGGCGTGATGATATAAGCTCAGATGACCAGGGCTGTGGCCCGGAGTATGAATGATGGTAATTCCTCCTCCGATGGGCAGATACTCCCCTCCGGTGAGTGTCTGATCTACTCTTCCTTTGGGCGGATGGGCCAGTATATGGAGAAAAGCACGCTTCCATTCCTCTGGTACTGACGGCGGAATTTTGGCTTCGGCGGCAGCCACTGCGTCAGGAGTAAGCTTCAGCAGCATCTTGTCGCCTTCGATATAAGGCCGCTCGATTTCATGTGCGAGTACGGTGATCTTGGATTGGCTCTGTTCCAGGAGAGCCTGGAGGCTGCCGATATGATCGATATCCTGGTGTGTGATCAGGATGGTCCGCACAAGGTCCCAAGGTACAGAAGCTTCGGCGGCCGCTTCCTTGAACTTCTGTGCTGCCCCCGGTACTCCGGTATCGATTAGTACAGCTCCTGCTTCGTCCCAGATTAAGGCAGGGCAGAACGTGTCTGTTCCGCCCATCACCGGCACGGTAATCTCCAGCATTTCAATTCCTTTGGCGATATGCATAATATCCCTCCATTACAATAGATAAGAATGTGCCGTCAGGCTAATGCATATCATACATAAACTATGTAGTGGTTTCAAATGAAAAACATTATATTATAACACAAATAATTATTTTTGTCAACTATCTAAACGATGAACAATTTCAGTTATTTGTAAAGCATGCTTTACATTTAGCGGTGGAAATGATAATGTTTTATGTAAAGCTAGCTTTACATGACCTGGAGGAACAGTGATGAAAAACAAGCTTGAGGCAATCCGGAAGCAGCAGGGCATCAAGCAGGAAGAGCTTGCGGAGGCCTTGGAGGTGTCGAGACAGACGATCTGCTCATTGGAGAACGGGAGATACAACCCGTCGATCATTCTGGCTTTTAAGCTGGCAAGATACTTCAAGCTCAGCATTGAGGATATCTTTGAGTATGAAGAGGAGGAGAAAGGTGGGTTAACCCATTAGCAATAATAAAGATGATTACATGATTATATATCAGGGGAGTTGAGGATTTGGAGACATTTCTTGCTGTACTGTTAATGCTGGGACTGATCGCAGTCTCCAATATTGTGAACCGGTTCATCCCGTTTGTGCCGATTCCCCTGATTCAGATTGGACTGGGTGTTATTGCGGCCGCATTCCCGACGGGAATCCATATGTCGTTTGAGCCGGAGCTGTTTTTTGTGCTGTTTATTGCTCCGCTGCTGTTCAATGACGGGCGGCGGACGCCGCGCGACGAGCTGTGGAATCTCAGGGCGCCTATCCTGCTGCTGTCGCTCGGGCTGGTCTTTGCAACGGTATTTGTGGCCGGGTATGCCATCCACTGGATGATTCCGTCCATACCGCTAGCTGCTTCCTTTGCGCTGGCAGCCATTCTCTCACCTACCGATGCTGTTGCAGTCAGTGCGCTGGCCGGGAAGGTGCATCTGCCAAAGAGTATCCACCGCATCCTCGAAGGGGAGTCGCTGATGAATGACGCATCGGGGCTGGTCGCTTTCAAGTTTGCTATTGCGGCGGCGGTTACGGGGATGTTCTCACTTCCCAAGGCGACGATTAGCTTTGTGTGTATCGCGGCTGGAGGATTGCTGCTTGGAGCGCTTCTGTCATTTGTACTGATCCGGCTTAGTGTGTTTATCCGCCGCTTCGGTATGGAGGATGTTACCATTCACGTGCTGCTGCAGATCCTTACGCCCTTTATTATTTATCTGGTCAGTGAAGAGATTGGCGTGTCGGGCATCCTTGCTGTAGTGGCAGGGGGCGTAATGTATGCCATCGAGAAGGACAGGGCTGTATCGCCTCAATACAAGCTTCAGCTTGTCTCTGCAAGCACTTGGTCGGTGCTGCTGCTGGTTCTGAATGGTCTGGTCTTCCTGATGCTGGGGGTATCGGTTCCGGACGTCGTTCAGGTGATTTACAACGACAGTTCCTTGAATAACCTCATGGTGGCCGGTTATGTGCTGGCGATCACAGCACTGCTGATTGTACTGCGGTTTCTGTGGGTGTATGCATACTCTTTATTTGAGAGCCGGAGGCTGAAGACACCGCGATCTCCGCTGAAGTCGCAGCTCATTACATCGATTTCGGGTGTGCGGGGAGCGGTTACGCTGGCAGGTGCCTTCTCGATTCCGCTGGTTCTGGGTGATGGTTCACCTTTCCCGCAGCGGGACCTGATTATTGCTCTTGCGGCAGGTGTCATTCTAGTGTCACTGTTGATTGCAAGCATATTTTTGCCGCTCCTTGCGGAAGAGGAAGACACGGTCGTTGTGGAGAGTGTTACGGTCAATTCGGAGCTGTCGGCAAGATCGGTAGTGATTGACGCCGGAATGAGTATGCTGCGAAGCTTGGTCTCGGAGAATCCGCTGCCCGGGAATCAGCCGGTATTGCTGGAATTCACAGACAAAATTGACAAGCTGTGCGCTCCGAAAATGGGTGATGATCCGGAAGCAGAACACTTCCGGCAGCTGGGGGTCCAGGCGAAGCGGAATGCAATTGCTGCTGAGCGTACGGAGCTGCGCCGGATGCTCGAGAACGGCACCGTCGCGGCTCCCGTAGCATCGAAGATGGAAGAACTGCTGGATCACAAGGAAGCCTTGATGTGCAAGCGGCTCGACACCCAGATCAAATTTTCGCTCACTGAAATTCAGCGCCTGTTCTCGGGGTTGTTCTCCGGGAGGCTGAACGGGGATGAAGGGCGGCTGGCAGCACAGAATGCCGAGAGTGCCCGTGTAGCCAAAATCTCAATGTGCCAGGCTGCCATCTCTGCGGTCAGCGCCGGAATGAGTGAAGAGAACCGTCTGGCTTCACAGAAGGTCATTGATAAATATGAGCAGATGGAGTCCCGGCTTATCGAGGGGGACGGCTGGATTAAGGATGGCGTCGTCGATGACCAGAAACTTGAACTGAAGCTGCAGGCGATTCAGGAACAGCGGAATACGGTGCAGCAAATGTATCAGAACGGGGCCATTAACCTGAAAATTGCCGGAAAGCTCCGCAAATTTGTCGATCAATTGGAAACAGCGATCTGGGAGGATTAATCATGGCGAACGGTTTGTCTTTTATGGAAATTGGGGAAGAGCATCTGGCTGAAGTAGTAGATATTTATAATTATTACGTGTTGAATACTACGGTTTCTTTCCATACAGAGCCGCTGGATGAGGCTGTTATGCGTCAGTCGGTGTTGCACGGGGACCCGCGTTTCCAATCCTACGCCATTCTGCAGGACGGTGTAATGCAGGGCTATGTTCTGATTGCCAGACATAAGAACAAGCAGGCTTACGATACAACCGGGGAGATCAGCATCTATCTGAGGCCCGGCAGCGGCGGACAGGGACTCGGCGGCAAAGCGCTGAGCTTCATTGAGAAACGGGCAGCCGAGCTTGATTTTCATGTTCTGGTGGCAACGGTATGCTCAGACAATGAACCGAGCCGCAGGCTCTTCACCAGACACGGATATGAGCAAAGCGCGCTATTCAAAGAGATCGGCAACAAATTCGGCAGATGGCTGGATATTGCAAGCTATCAGAAGATAATCTGACGCGGGGGAGTTAAAGCTCACCTTATCGCCTGGCATAAGAAAAAAAGCTGCTCCAGCTAGTCATCTTCATGACGTTGTGAGCAGCTTTTTTATGTTTCGGACAGCGAGCTATGGTAATGGGTTTGCCGTGTGCGGCGGGCTTAAGTGCTTCGGACATGCTTTCGCCGGAACATCTGTCCGAGTACTTCACTGAGCACAAGTCCGGTTGCGATGGCTCCGGAGAGGAGCAGGGCCTGGACAGCAAACTGGATGGCCAGATTGTTGTCGTTCTCGACGAACTTGCGCATGGCATCATAAGCAAGACCTCCCGGGACCAGCGGGATAATGCCGCCGACGCTGAAGATGATGACCGGCATTTTGTAGATACGGGCAAAGATCTGGCTGATCACCCCGACCACTACCGTAGCCGCGAAGGTAGCCACCACCGTGTCCCATCTTTCATCGAGCTGCAGATACAGCATCCAGCCCACCATCCCTGCAAAACCGCATTGTATCAATGCGCGGACTGGTGCATTGAATAGAATGCAGAAGGTGGCAGCAGCAATAAAGCTGGTTATCAGTTGCAAAATCATGAACAGTTAACCTCTTTCACGTAGGGGATCAAAAAAGTGACAGCACAAGCCCGATGCCTGTTCCGATCGCAAACGCCGTCAGGAATGCATCGGCTCCCTTGGAGAGGCCGGAGACCAAGTGTCCGGCCATCAGATCCCGGACTGCATTCGTAATGAGCAGTCCCGGCACGAGCGGCATGACTGAACCGATAATAATCTTGTCCATTTCCTGACCTATACCGAGCCTCACAGAGAGGAATGCGAGCAGTCCAATCAGGAATGAGGCAGTGAATTCCGCGAAGAAACGGATCTGTACCAGCCGGTGAAGGTATGTCGCTGCAGCGAATCCCAGTCCGGACACCAGGATGGCCGGCAGCGCATCCCACAGACTGCCTTTGAACATTACGGTGAAGCAGGCCCCGGTCAAGGCGGCGGCTACAATCTGCAGCCAAGCCGGATAAGCATGGGCTGCATCGTCCACTACACCCAGCCGCTCACGGGCTTCATTAGCGGTAAGCTGGCGTTCACTCAAGCGCCGCGAGATGTCGTTGACCTCGGACACCTTTTGCAGATCTGTGGTCCGCTCCGCGATACGGAACAGCTTCACCGGTTCCGTCCGGCTGGTGGTGAACATAATGACGGTCGGCGTCACATAGCTGTGTGCTCCCGGGAAACCGAGCGATGCCGCCATACGGCTCATGGTGTCCTCCACGCGGTAGGTTTCCGCACCGCTTTGCAGCATAATTTTACCCGCAAGCAGGCATAGGTCGATAATATCATGCGCGGAAGTATTGCTGTTGTTGCTTGTACTATCCAACTTCGTTCGATCCTCCCCTAGGGTGTTATATCTTCGATTGTCGCTGCAAATTCTCAAAAGATCAACCTATATTCATAATGTTCACTTAAATAATAAAAATTTATTAAAATATTGAAATAGATATTCACTTTTTATTTCCATTTTACGATATAAAAATGGAGAAATCTCACAGAATGTGATAACACTTCCCACTTGATGGGCCGAAAGGAGAATACAATGTCAGGCTCTTTTCCGGAGGATTCACTGCTTGAGTTGTTTATATTTGAAACCCTGCAATCGCTGCAGCAGCTGGAAGATTCGATTCTTGCCGGTGAGCAGCACGAAACCCTTCAACCTGAGGATATTAACCTTATCTTCCGGATTATGCATACAATCAAGGGCTCGGCTGCTGTGATGGGTTATACGAATATTTCTTCTTTGGCCCATATTATGGAAGATATATTTTTTTATCTGCGAGGCCACCCCAATGCTCCATATAATGCCTCCGAGCTGTCGGATCTCATTCTGCAAGGAGTAGATTTTACTAAGCTGGAGACGATCAAGATCAAGAATGGAGATCATGCTGACGGAGACTGTGCGTTGCTGGCTGAAGAGCTGAAAGCCTATTTACAGTATCTAAAAACCGGGTCTGCTGGTACCTCAGAGGTGCGGACACCGGAGGATATAGCCCAAAGAACGGACATTGTACACTCTGAAGCTGATCTGTCCAAAGGGGCATTCGCGCGTTTCAGAGCAGTTCTGCATTTTGAAGAGAACTGTCAGCTCGAGAATATCCGCGCATTCACGGTAATTCATCAACTAGGTGAGACCATGGACTGCAGGTTTACCTACTTGCCTGAAGATATTATAGAGAACCCTGACAGCTCAGAAGTGATCCGCCGGGATGGTTTTGTAATTGTGCTGGAGACACAGGAATGCGGGGAAGCGGTTGCGGCATTTTTGCGAAATGCTCCCTATGTAAAGGAAATGGCAATCGAACAGCTCGAAACGGAGAAGACAGCTGCTGTTCTCCCGGCACTGCCTGAAGCGCCTGAGACGGCGCCACAGACTATTGAACTGCCGGCTCCAGAGCAGAAGTTCGCGTCTGTGCCGGCCCCGGAGAAGAAGCCCAAAGAGGGTGGCCAGCCTTCTTCCTCCCAACAGACCATGATTAACGTCAATGTCGCCAAAATGGACAAGCTGATGGACTTAATCGGTGAACTGGTCATTGCCGAAGCCATGGTAACGCAGAATCCCGACCTGGCCGGTGTAGGAGGATCGCTTAGCAATTTCAACAAAGCGGCTAGACAGCTGCGAAAGATTTCAGCGGAAATGCAGGATGTGGTCATGTCACTGCGTATGGTGCCACTAGCTGCCACGTTTCATAAAATGAGCCGGATTATAAGAGATATGACCCGGAAGCTGGAGAAGGAGGCTGCACTTGTTATTCTGGGTGAAGAGACGGAGGTGGACAAGAATATTATCGAGCATCTGTCCGATCCCCTGATGCATCTGGTGCGCAATGCGCTGGATCATGGGATTGAAATGCCTTCTGAACGTCTGGCTGCGGGCAAACCGCGAAGTGGAACCGTAACACTTGAAGCCAAGCACTCCGGCGGAGATGTGATGGTGATGATCCGGGATGACGGCAAAGGGCTGCACCGGGACAAAATTGTTGCCCGCGCGCTGGAGAACGGGCTGCTGACCCGGGATGAACGTGAGATGAGCGATAAAGAGATTTTCAGACTGATTTTTCATCCGGGATTCTCGACCAAGGACAGTATCAGCGAATTCAGCGGGCGGGGAGTGGGCATGGATGTTGTTGTCAAAGATCTGGAAAAGGTCGGGGGCACCGCTTCCGTAGATAGCGTTCCGGGTGAAGGCTCCACAATCACCTTAAGAATTCCGCTAACACTGGCAATTATCGATGGGATGAATGTAGGTGTCGGGGATTCGCGGTTTACACTTCCAACGGCATCCATCATCCATTCTTTCAGGCCAAATGCGAAGGATCTGCTGAGTGACCCGCATGGAAATGAGTGGATCATGGTGCGCGGTAACTGTTATCCGGTGCTTCGCCTGCATCATTTATCCGGTGCATCGTACCAGAGTGGTCCCATAGACGGGGGTATTCTCATCATGGTTGAGGATGAGGGCCGCAGTCTATGTCTGCTTGCGGACGAACTGCTCGGCCAGCAGCAGGTGGTGGTGAAGGCACTTCCTGATTATATTCTGAACAGTGCGGGCAGTAAGCATTTTGTCGGCTGTACGCTGCTGGGTGACGGGAGCATCAGTCTAATCCTGGACGTTATCCGTCTGGCTTCATCGGTGAATCATAAATGATAAGAATGTGGGTTAACAGACAAGCTTAGGAGGTGTTCTTTGTGTCTGGACACAATGCATACGAAGAGACGCTGGAGGAGGATACCCAGCGGGATAAGTATTTGATTTTTTCACTCGGCAGCCAATTTTACGGGATTGAGATTCAATATGTAACAGAAATTATCGGAATCCAACCGATTGCCGTAATTCCGGATCTGCCGGAATATATCAAAGGGATTATCAATTTGCGCGGCAAGATTATCCCTGTGATGGATGTGAGAATGCGCTTTCATATAGACCCGGAACCCTATAATGACCGCACCTGTATAATTGTCATCGATATTCTGGACGAGGTACTGGGACTGATCGTGGAGAGCGTATCGGAGGTGCTGCCTATTCTGCCGGAGGAGATTGTACCTGCACCGGATTCACCGGGTGGCGGGGGATTTGTAACGCGCATAGGGAAGACCGGACATGGGGTAAAACTGCTGATAGATTGCGCCAAGCTGCTTCGGGACGCTGAAGTCGAGCTGCCGGGAACAGCGTTATAGCCGAAAGAATAAGGAGTAGATGATGATGAAATGGTTCAACAACATGAAGTTAGGTACCAAGCTGATCTCTTCGTTTATTATTGTTGCTATTATGGCTGGTGTTGTAGGGGTTGTGGGTATAGTTAACCTGAAACGGATCGACCGCAATTATACGGATTTGTATGTGAATTACGGCATAGGTGTGGGGAATATAGGAAAGTCGGGCATTGAATTTCATAAGATCCGGGCCCTCACCCGGGATGCGCTTATTAATCATACCTCTCTGAATAAATCAGAGACTATTCAAAAAATCAAGGCACTGGACACACAGCTCACTACCACGCTTGAAGAATTTGGAGTGAGTATCCAATCCAAGGAGACCCGTGATATCTTCAATAATTTAAAGGGGGTTATTACGGAGTATGACTCGGTGCGCGACAAGGCCATTGAAATCTCTGAAACCTCTGGTAGGGAAGAAGCACTAACTTATTTTTATAAAGAAACCTCAGGCATCGCTGCCCAGGCTAATGAATATATCGATGACCTGTTTGCGAGCAAAGAGACGAACGGCAAGAAAAAATCGGATGAGTACTCCGACGGGGCTGCCCGGACCATCCTGGTGCTAATGATCATTGTAGCCGGGGCAATGGGGTTGGCTGTGCTCCTGGGTATTTTCATATCCCGCATGATCAGTAAACCTGTGATCAACCTGGTGTATGCTGCGGACCGGATTGCAGACGGTGATTTGAATGTGGAGATTCGGAATGAGGCTGCTGATGAAATTGGCAAGCTGTCCAAATCCTTCCGTCGTATGTCATGCACTCTCAATGAGGTAATGAGCAGTATTCAGGGGGCGTCCGAGCAGGTGGCTTCCGGTTCAAAACAAATGTCAGAATCCAGCATGGCGCTTTCGCAAGGCGCAACAGAGCAGGCCAGCTCTATTGAAGAATTGACTGCGTCCATAGAAGAAATTGCCGCTCAGACTTCACGGAACGCCCATAGTGCAGAGCAGGCAAATAGGCTGGCCCAAGGAGCTATGAACAACGCCGTGCAGGGTAATTCGCAAATGCAGGATATGCTGGTGGCCATGGAGCAGATCAATGATGCCTCGGACAGTATTTCCAAAATTATTAAAGTTATTGACGAAATTGCCTTTCAGACGAACATCCTTGCACTGAATGCTGCAGTGGAAGCGGCTAGAGCAGGCCAGCATGGCAAGGGCTTTGCGGTTGTGGCCGAAGAGGTACGCAATCTGGCAGCACGTTCTGCAGGTGCAGCTAAAGAAACTACAGCTATGATCGAGAGCTCCATGAAAAAGGTGGAGGGAGGCACCAAAATCGCCGCCGCGACGGCCTCCGCATTGGAACAGATTGTTGGTGATGTCTCCAAGGTCGCAGAGATTATCTCGGAGATTACAGCGGCTTCCACAGAACAGGCCGCAGGGATCAGCCAGATTAATCAAGGAGTGATTCAGCTCTCGCAGGTGGTTCAGAACAACTCGGCCACATCAGAGGAGACTGCGGCAGCCAGTGAAGAGCTGGCAGGGCAGGCGGAGCTGATGCGTGAGCAGGTAACAAGGTTCAAACTGAAGCAGCAGCCCCAGAACACTTTTGCGGGTATGGAGGATTTGAACCCTGAAGTGCTGCGGATGCTGGAGCAGATGTCGAGAAACAAGCAGGCCGGCCCCAAAGCGCCGGCGTCTTCATGGGTGAAAGACAGTTCGCCAGCGGCTCCCGTTACGATTGCCCTCAGCGATAACGAATTCGGCAAATACAGCCTATGATTCCTATGACAGACCGCGAATTTGCCGAGCTGGCGGAGTTTATTAAGGCCCGTGCCGGCATTCACCTCAAAGCGGAGAAACGGGCGATGATGGCGGGCAGACTTCAACAAATGTTGCATGATAAGGGAATGACCAGCTTCAGTGAATATTACAGCTTTTTGCGCACTGGAGGGAGCGCCGCCGAGGTTGCATTGCTTGTGGACAAGATCAGTACCAATCATACTTTTTTTATGCGGGAGAGCGAGCACTTTTCCTATTTCCAGCACCATGTCCTTCCTGAACTGATGAGGCGGAAAGGTGAACGTGATTTGCGGGTATGGAGTGCCGGCTGCTCCAGCGGAGAAGAGCCGTACACGCTGTCCATGATCATCGATGAAGCTGTCGGCGGAGACAGGAGCGGCTGGGATACAAAGCTGCTTGCTACAGATATCAGCAGTGCTGTGCTGGAAACGGCGCGCAGAGGAAGCTATGGGGCAGGCGCCATGAAGGATCTGCCCGATAGCTGGCGGAAAAAGTATTTTGAACCTTTGACAGAAGGCGGGTATTCCGTGAAGCCGCATCTGCGGAGCCAGGTGCTGTTCCGCAGATTTAATCTCATGGAGGAGCGGTTTCCGTTTACCAGGCGGTTTCATGCTATATTTTGCCGTAACGTTATGATTTATTTCGACCATGCCACCCGCTATAAGCTGGTACGGCAATTCTATGATTGGACTGAACCCGGAGGCTATCTCTTCATTGGCCATTCCGAGTCACTCGACCGCGGGCTTACAGATTACCGTTATATCATGCCTGCAGTCTACCGCAAATAACAGCCAGGCTGTAGGGAAGGATAGATGTTCTTATGAGGAATACCCGAAGCATACGGGTATTGGTAGTGGATGATTCTGTGTTGTTCCGGGAAGTGATTTCCCGGGGGATCACTACCGATCCGCGTATAGAAGTGGCGGGGAAGGCGGGGGATCCTTTTGAAGCGAGGGATGAACTGCTGCGTTTGCGGCCGGATGTGATGATCTGCGATGTGCAGATGCCGAAGATGAACGGCATTGAGTTCATCCGCCGGCTGCTGCCGCAATATGTGATTCCGGTTATCGTCGTCAGCGGTGTGACGGAAGCGGTGTTTGAGGCGTTAAGCGCCGGAGCCGTTGACTTTGAAGCAAAGCCGGATATGAATTCACCGGGCAGTGTGCAGTATTTCCTGGAGCAATTGATCATTAAGATCAAGAATGCTGCCCAAGCGAAGATTCTGGCACCGGCGCAGCCTGCCCTTCCTGGCGGAGCGGGGTATTGGTCCCGTGCCGGAATGGATGGCCCTGGCCGTTCCCTCAAGGAGCAGCTGATTGTTATTGGTGCTTCTACCGGCGGGACAGAGGCGATTGCAAGTGTACTTAATGTACTGCCGCCGGATATGCCGGGAATTGTAATCGTACAGCATATCCCGCCTGTGTTCTCACGCATGTTCTCCGACCGGTTGAATCTCAGCTCGGCTCTCACAGTCAAAGAGGCCGAGGATGGTGATCTCGTTGCTCCAGGCAAGGTTCTGGTGGCTCCCGGAGACAAGCAGGTTGGACTGCGGCGGATTGGCGGACAGTATCGGCTGGAGTGTGCGGCCGGAGCGAAAGTGAATGGGCATTGCCCATCCGTAGATGTGCTCTTTGAGTCGGCGGCAAAAGCGGCTGGCGCACAGGCTATCGGCATTCTGCTGACCGGGATGGGCTATGACGGGGCGAAGGGGCTCCTGGCCTTGCGCCGCAAGGGTGCACGTACGATCGGGCAGGACGAAGCCTCATCTGTAGTCTACGGCATGCCGAAAGCAGCTTACGAGCTGGGTGCTGTGGAGAAGCAGGCTGCACTCTCTGCAATTCCCCGGCTGCTGTTATCCATGCTGCAATAGAGCTTTTCCTTTTCCTCGAAGTGTCCAACCCATTGTGCCAACCCAATGCCGCTGTGCTGTGCGGGATCTTCCGCATAAGACCAGCGGCTGGTTGCTGTCCAGCGGGCGCAGGCCCTTGCTTTTATTGTAATAGGAACGTATGATCGTATATATACGTATAGGTTCTTCTATTCGTCTTCAAGGGTACATAGACCGGTTGCTACTCCCCCGGAGAGGATGGTCAGGATGGAATGAAAAAAGGTTTCCTTGGAGATCAGGAGGCCGCCTGCGCCAATAATCAGCATATCTGTCAGAAAAATGATGACCCCCACATTAAGTGGAATGTAGCGCTTCATGAACTTGGCCAGCAGATCGGTACCGCCTGTGCTCGCATTGAAGCGCAGCATAAGCCCAAGGCCGCTGCCCATCAGGAACCCGCCGATAATCGCGCTGGAGATCGAACCAAGCTCCACATAATACAGAAAGTAGTATTGAAGCGGTCCCAGAAGCTCGATCAGAAAGGAGGAAACCATAAGCCCCAGCACACTGCTGTAAAAAATATCCCGTTCTTTGATCCAGGCAAGCAAAAAGACCGGGAGACTGCAAAAGACGATGGCAAGTCCGATTTTTGCTCCGGAAATATAATTAATAATGAGGGCGATGCCGATAATTCCCCCATCAAGTATTTTGTAGGGAACAAGAAAGAAGTTCGTGCCTGCGGCAATCAGCAAGCTGGACAGCAGGATAATGGCATATTTTAGTAAATATCGCATATTCAACATCTCCAGATTTTAAGGCATGTCTTCAGGGAGAACATGTCTTAATGAATATGCGTATACATGGAAAAAAATAGCTGAAAGCAAAAAATCCTGCTTGCGCAGGATAACCAGTCTGGAATCTTAGGCGTGAACGGGTTCCCGCTTCTTGAGTTCGAGCGGGGGAGGGACCAGCCAGCCTTTCTCTTTGTTGAGCTTCAGCAGAGCCAAGCCCAAAGCAGCCATTTGAGCATGAATCTTCATGAACATCATGCCGATATCTTCGCGGATGGACATGCCCATGATTTGGCTGCATACGACGAGACTCAGTGAGACACCGCTTGAAAGGGTTGCCGCAATTTCCTGATCGGAGAACCGGGCTCCAGCCGGAATATCCTCCAGCTTGACAGAGGGGCGGTCCGGCAGAGACGGGGGAGGTGTAAACCCGTTGCTCTTCAGCAGCTTGTCACAGTCTTTGATTTCATGCTGCGCCTGATCCATGAGGTCATCAATGATTTTTTTCAGATCCTGGTCCCCGGCATGGTAATGATAAGCCTGATATGTGGACATGGCCATTTTGGCTGCAGCCGAGAACGTCCAGAGATTGAAAATTTCGCCGTAGTGCAAAGGTTCGTCTTTAGGATTGCCGTTAAGAACTCCCATAATTACATACCCCTCTACAATAAGATTATGAACGTAATTTAGCATGTCCGGCGGAAGAGGTTTTATTCGGGTGACGAAGCCTTATGACAAGCATACTTGAAATTTACACGCAAGGCAGGAGTGATACGAATGAGCTTTATCTATAAAGTGCTGGTGAGTGATATGGAGCTGCTGGCTGCCGCGCTGTCGGAGGTCAATGTAACTGTAGCAGTAAAAAGCGGAGCGGGGATTGTAGAGCCCGGGGGACCCATTAGAGCCTATACGCCCCACTCCGTCCGAATCCGGGGATTGTCCTACAACCGGGACCTGCATGAATTCCGGGTCAGCGGGGAGGGGCGCTAGTACTGCTTCCTAATCTTTGGCGCATTCTTCGCCTCTTCTGGCTGAGCAGGAATATTCCATGACGCGGAGTTTAGCGGGAATACCGTTTGCGGAAGCGCAGTGGTGAAATGCCAACTTTGTGGGCGAAACGCCGCGAGAAATAGGCCGTACTCTCAAACCCGGTGCGTTCGGCAATACCGGCGATGGGAATCTCCGTCTTAAGCAGCAGCAATTTGGCTTGCTCCAGACGGTAATCTGTTAAATATTCCATGGGAGTCAGCCCGTAGACCTTCTTCATGCAGCGGGCCAGATAGTTATAGTGAAAATGCAGTGCATCCGCCAGGCTGACATTGGTCAGCGGCTCTGAATAGTGATTGCGCAAATAGGTTTCGGTCAGCTCGGCAATCTCTGCGGCAGGGCTTCCTCCGGTATCCTGCTGCGCGAGATCCAGCATCCTCAGCATATCCTCGAAGATCCGCTGCTGCTGCCATACCGCGCTGGAACGTCTTCCACGGTTCAGCTGCAGCAGCAGCTCGGCCTGGCCGCTCCGCTCCAAGGGATCAGGCAGCGGGCTGAACTGTGGCACACGGATGGTATAGGGGTGGGTGAGGAACTGCTGGAAGTGATGTTCCCGATTGGCATATACCGGTTCACCTTCGGCCTCAATCCATTCACCTACGGTGTGAAAATGCAGCCATACAAAGGAGGTTGTCTCTTCACAGGGCTTGACCGAATAATGGTAGCGGTCGGGCAGCAGGAGAAGGGTATGACCAGCCGGTACCGCCCACTGCTTATCTTCTTCCCCAATGAACAGACAGCCCTGTTCAACGAGCAACAGATCGAATTTACCCATGCGGCTGCGGCTGGGATGCTGATCCCCAGGCTGATACAAGGTACGGCCTCCTTCCAGAAAATACGGAAAGGGTGGTGCCGCCAGATGGATATAGGATGGATTGTGTGCCATTTTCCGCTCCTTAATAATTGGTTATTGGTTGGATGCGCTGCAAAGATCTCAGTGTGAAATAGTACAAAAACAGCGTTGCTTCTGATCCTGTTTTTTATTTATTTTACCGTCTATAATGGCAATTAGCGAGAAGAAAATAGATATAGAGGAGATGTGGAAAATGAACAAAATAACAGAGATCCATCAAGCGGCGTGCCAACCGTCCGTAACCATTCAGGATGAATTCTGGGGACGCTACATCCGTCTGATTCAGGATGTGGTCATTCCCTATCAATATGAAGCACTGCATGACCGTGTGCCGGATGCGGAGCCGAGCCATGCGATTGCCAACTTCGAAATTGCCGCCGGGAGAAAAGAAGGGCAGTTTCACGGCTGGGTATTCCAGGATAGCGATGCCGCCAAGTGGCTGGAGGCGGTAGGGTACTCGCTCCTTCTGAAGCGTGACCCCGAACTGGAGTCCCGGGCTGACGCGGTCATTGACCTGATCGCCGAAGCGCAGCAGCCGGATGGCTATCTGAATACCTATTTTACCATTAAGGAACCCGGCAAACGCTGGACCAACCTGCAGGACTGCCATGAGCTGTACTGTGCAGGCCATTTTATTGAAGCTGCGGTTTCTTATTATGAAGCAACGGGAAAAGACAAGCTGCTGAATATTATGCGCCGGATGGTCGACCACATCGATTCCATATTTGGACCGGAGGAAGGCAAGCTGAAGGGCTACGACGGACATCAGGAAATCGAGCTTGCTCTGGTGAAGCTGTATCGGTTGACAGGCGAGGAGAAATATCTGAAGCTAAGCAGCTTTTTCATTGATCAGAGAGGCCAGGAGCCGAATTTCCTGCGGCAGGAATGGGAAGCCCGTAACCGGGTTACGCATTGGAGCGGAACACAGACAGACAGCATGGACCCTGCCTACAATCAAGCCCATCTCCCGGTGAGGGAGCAGAGCGAGGCGGTGGGGCATGCCGTCCGGGCGGTTTACATGTATACGGCGATGGCAGATCTGGCGGCGATCACAGGAGATGAAGCCTTACGTGATGCTTGCGTCAGATTATGGGACAACATGACGGGCAAGCAGATGTATATTACCGGAGGCATCGGTTCCACACATCAGGGTGAGGCCTTCACCTTCGACTACGACCTGCCTAATGACACGATTTATGCAGAGACCTGCGCTTCAATTGGACTGATCTTTTTTGCCCGGCGGATGCTGGAACTGGAACCGGATGCGCGCTATGCGGATGTGATGGAGCGGGCGCTCTATAATAACGTTCTTGGCTCTATGGCACAGGACGGCAAACACTATTTCTATGTGAATCCGCTTGAGGTATGGCCTCAGGCCTGTACCTGCAATCCGGATAAGCACCATGTGAAATCCGAGCGCCAGGGCTGGTTCGGGTGTGCCTGCTGCCCTCCGAATGTGGCCCGGCTGTTGACCTCGCTGAATCAGTATATCTATACGGTCCATGGCGACACGCTGTATACCAACTTGTACATTGGCAGTGAAATGAAGACAACACTGGGCGGGACAGAAGTATGGGTCAGTCAGCAGAGCAGCTACCCGTGGGAAGGAACAGTCACGCTGGAAGTGAACCCTGCTCAGCCGGGAGAGTTCGGCATCGCTCTGCGGATTCCTTCCTGGAGCAGCGGCATGGAGATCCGGGTGTGCGGCGAGAAGCTGAGTACGGGTGAGAATATGACACAGGGATACTGCGTAATCCACAGAGTCTGGAACGCCGGAGATATCATCGAACTGAAGCTGCCTATGGAAGCGCACCGGGTGTATGCCCATCCTGAGCTGCGTGCAGATGCCGGGAAGACAGCCATCCAGCGGGGCCCGCTGGTCTATTGCCTGGAGGAGGCCGATAACGGCGCGCCGCTGAGCTCGATTGCGATAGATGAAGCAATTTCGTTCACGGAGCACTTTGAAGATTCGCTCTTGGGCGGTGCAGTAGTGGTAAAAGGCAAAGGCAGCCGGATAGAGCAGGCAGGCTGGAGCGGAGGCTTATACAGCAAAGCGAAGGCACCTGTGACAGCCGCAGAGATCACAGCCATTCCCTATTACCTGTGGGGCAACCGCGGCAGCGGTGAGATGAAGGTATGGATCCCGGAGAGCAAGGCGTAGACTGCTTGGGCATATCCTGAACCGTGTGCAATCAAGAATGAGAGGAACAAAAGCCACCCGTACCGCTACTGCAGCGTCAACGGGTGGCTTTTAAATTTGTGGCAAAGTTGTTGTAGGCAGGAGAGATTAACATATATATAGACAGTGGCTGTGGAATGACAAGGATTCTAGCCTCAGGTTCGATATAATCGAGGAGGAAGTGGATAATGGAATTATCGAATTCACAGAGGCGGTTGTACAAAGCGACATATGCGCCGATACGCGCCAAAGAGATCGTTATTGGAAGGCCTGGAAAAGCAATGGCTAAGACCGCGTATGTAGGAGCATTAGCCGTTCGCCCATCCGAGTTGCCGGAGTTGCGGCGGCATCTGTCAAGAGATGAGAGCGGAGAGCTGAAAGAAGCACTGGGCATTATCGAAAATACGGTCCGGGACACTTCGGCTAACGCAACCTACCGGTACAGCACGGAATTGGCATCCGTCTCTGTCGAAGCTCTCGTTCGGATCGGTCAAGCGCTCGCGGAAATTCGTGAGATGAAGGCGTCGTCTCTTGCGATAACGATTTCTGACTTGCGGGAACAATACCGTAATTGGGTGAGCCAAGGTCCACAGCGAGTTGCCCAACAGGTTGCTCAGGTGGACATCGCTGTCTCTCCCCCAGCCCCAACCTCTTCGTCAGAAGCGGTCTCGGCGGAAGGAAGGGACGTAAGCGGCAAGCCCACGAGAATGACTCAACAGCGTACCGTCGGGAAAACATCAAGCCAGCTATTTGTATACGCCGAACAGATTCAGCAGGAAATGGGGAATCTGACATCTGCAGAGGTATCCATTCGGCCTCCGGTGGAATCTATCGAAGATGCGATTGCTTGGGCTGCTGAACATCAGCCTGCTGTGTATGCTGTTTTAAAGCAGCATTCGATGGAGCATGCCTCCGCTCCGTTAGCGTACTCCAACTCTGATCCGACGCTTGTCATCGCTCACGTCATTCCTAAACTCACCGAAGCCAGCAGTTATACCCGTGCTGCTGTTAGCTCCTTCCAAGCGCAGAGTGCAATTGAACCTGTCGGCCGATTGCATTTAGAAAGGCTGGAGATGACCCCGGTAGGAATAGAAAGAGGAGAGTTGGTATCTTCCATTCCACTTACGCCCAAAGAAACAGTCAACATCACCCATCGGGAGTGGTCGGTCAGCAGCAGGGAGTTTGAATCGATCGTTCAAGACTACTTTGAGGATTATAGCGAGGAAGGCGTTACGGATAAGACGGATATTGCCCAATCTACAGAAAATCAGACGAAGCATGCCAGCGCACTCAGCTTCGGAGCTGCTGCCACCGCTAGTTATCTTGGTGTGACACTGAGCTCAACCTTCGGATACGACGCCAATTCCTCTGACGATCAAGCTCAGAAGGATAGCCGCAATCACTCTATTAGCACTACTCGTAAATCTTCTGCGCGGGTACGGAAGGATCATAAGACTAGCTTCCGCGTCTCCTCAGCGTCCGGGACCGAGGACCAGGCCGTGCGTATCATTACCAATCCCAGCGAAACAGAAGCAATGCGCGTAGACTATTACCAGATCATGCGCAAGTGGCGCGTCGACTTATACCGGTACGGGCTAAGAATGACTTACGATATCGTCATTCCAAGTCCCGGTGCAGACCTGATGCGGAAATTCAAGGATCTTGCCAATATCGATGAGCAGATGAGCAAACCGTTTGAGTTTCAGCTCAAGGTGAGCGATGTCACTCGGTATAACTGGCAGCAGCTGTCAGCTACCTATCAGGTAGCCGTTGATGCTCCGCCGATCGCTACAAAATCTCTGATGGCTAGCGCATCGGTTCAGAAGACGGCAGCTGATAAAGAGAAACTCTTCGTTAACTCCATCGAACTCGATATTGAAGCTAACTACGTGCTTTCCAGTGGCTATGTTTGGGTCAATTACTTCCATTTTGATGTGGGGGATGATGATTTTGACTTGGTCTTCGAAGTGCTTTTTGACGGGACCTCGATGGTCAAAAACCAATTATTTGACGACTATTATTCATCTGCTATGCAGAACATCCTGCTGGGTCGCAGTGGTCGGTTGACGATTCCTTATCTCCATAAAGGCGTTTCGGCCGCCAGTATTAACGTGACATATACGGTGACTTTACGCGATGAGCTGTACCAGGATTGGCAGTCCAAAGCTTGGAGAGCGCTTCGCTCAGGTGCGGAAGCTATTCATCAGCAAAATTGGGAATCTCTTCGCGAGCGCAGAGCCTCATTAATCTCGGACCTGGCCCCCTTTGATGCCCTAACGTTACGCCGGATGGAGCTTGAGGAAATAATGAAGGGCACGATGCGGTGGCTGTTCGGACCTTCCTTTAACGTTACGCCGAGTGACATCCAGTCTATCATTCAGAAGATGGCAAGCAATGATCCGCTGAATAACGACGCTCTTGATCCTTCTTCGTTAACCAATCAGCAGTGGAAGCGGATGATGGAATTCGGCGAGTTCATTAAGTATGTGCACGAAGCAATTGAGTGGGAAAATGTACTGTACTTCACCTATCCTTATTTTTGGGATACCCCCCAGAATTGGACCGTCAAGCAGTTGTTGGAGCACCCTGATTCTCTCCATCGCACATTCTTACGTGCAGGCAGCGCCCGTGTCGTCCTGACGATCCGCCCAGGGTTTGAGAGAAGCTTCTCGGAGCTGGTGGAATCAGGTTCGTTCGGTCAACTTCCAGGCGACCATCCGTATATTACCATTGCTGAGGAAATTCAGAAATATGCCAAAACGAATTATCCGGGCATTCCTCCCGCTAATCCGGCTCATCCTCCAAAGGAGGAAGAAGTGAACAAGGCCGAGCAGGGAAAGCTTTGCGCCACTTGGTGGGAATATACGCCGACTAGCGCCCTTGACGTCTCGATTAATACGCCTTTGACGGACATGGCCTAAGGAGACTCGTATGAATAAAAACAACGTATGCGGCATTGGCCAACGCTGCCATGTCAATGGCAAGGGGATCACGCGCTTCGGTACGCAATTTCCGCAGCAAATGGTTCGGAAGCTCGCTACTTCTTCTGTGCTGTTGGTCGAGGTGGATCCCGGGAATCCGATCAAACAGGTTGCCAGCGGCACGCTTATTGCTGAAAATGTCGTGCTTTGCGCCAGTCATACCTTAGGAAGTATGTTACTAAAAAAGACTGAAGTACACCTCTTTTATGAGTGCACCGATGGGTCGGCTGGAGCAGCTCCATATAAACCGGAGAAAGGCGAACAATGGCGTACTTGCAATTTGGCAGCTGATGCCCCCCAGGCGAAAGTTGTCAAGGAGATCGAAAGTGGTATGAAGGACGATCTGGATTACTCCCTCATCGTGATCGAATGGAAAAATACGCTGAATCTCTATGGACAGGATATGGTAATTGATTTACCGCGCCCTCCCGTCATCCCTAAACCCAGTCCGCAGTTAAGTGCGGAATTAATCTCGCTCGGACATTATATGTATGATGTTACAACTCCTAAATGCGAGCCCACACAAGCGACGGTAGGGAAGTTGCTTAAAGAACACGGTCCATATTATTTCACATTGAAGGGTACGGAATATAATTATGCCTCTTTCGCCCCTGAGCTTAGCGGGTTTTCAGGCGGAGGAATATTTAACAAATATGGCGATATCGTCGGGGTATACTCGGGGAGACTTTCTGATGTTAATGCGAAGATGCTGAGTCTCGAAGGGAGTACTTCTTTTCTCGACCTGGGTCAGTGCGCAAAAAAGCTTCCTGAATCACGCTTAGCCGATTGGTTCAACAATCCTTCCAAACCGCCAAGTCAGACACTGCTTCGTAAAGGCGACTCTAATCAGTCCGCTGCTTTCAGACAGTATACTATCGGAGAAAGCTGATTCTTTTAAGATAAGTTGAGCGGGGCTCCTCCTTTTACAAGGAGAAGCCCCGCTATTTTTTACTTAATATTAACGAACTGTAATATGCACCGGAAGCGGTTTAGCCCAGTTCTACAACCACGTGATGCACAGCGCCGTCGCCGACAGGAGCGATTACGTTGCCTTCAACAGCAGCGCCGTCGAGGGTGAGGCTGGCTACACCTTTGGAGACGTGGTTCGGGTTCTTGATCTGAATTACATAAGTATCTCCACGGAAGACGCGGGTGATTTCGAAGCCGTCCCACTCAGCAGGGATACAAGGATCTACTTTCAGACCGGTGAAATCAGCCTGGATACCGAGAATGGACTGTGTGATCGCTACATAGTTCCATGCAGCAGTACCTGTCAGCCAGGAGTTTTTAGCTTCACCGTGACGTACGGCATCTTTACCGGCGATCATCTGCGAGTACACGTAAGGTTCCATACGATGAACTTCGCTGATATCTTCCAGGTAAGCCGGGGCGATTTTCTTATAGATATCGAACGCTCTGTCGCCATGGCCCAGCACGGTTTCAGCAATCATGATCCAAGGGTTGTTGTGGCAGAAAATACCGGCATTTTCTTTGTAGCCCGGAGGGTACGTAGAAATTTCACCCAGGTTCAGATAGTACTTGGAGTACGGAGGCTGCTGCAATACGATACCGTAATCCGTATCCAGACGTTCCTGAACGGAAGTCAGCGCTTTGGCAGCTTGACCATTCTCAACGCCGATACCCGCCATTACGCACATACCCTGCGGCTCGATGAAGATTTGGCCTTCTTCGTTCTCCTTGCTGCCGATCTTGTCGCCGTAATGGTCATATGCACGCAGGAACCAGTCGCCGTCGAAGCCGTGGGATAGTGTGATAGCGCTCATATTCTCGATCTTCGCAACCGCGTCTGCAGCTACATCATCCAGTCCGCGCATGCGGCAGATTTCGGCATAGTCCGGTCCAACGAAGACGAACAGACCTGCGATAAACACGGATTCCGCTACGCCGCCTGCGATATTCTCAGTCGTCTGGAACGATTCGCCCGGCTCGGTGGAGAAGCAGTTCAGGTTCAGACAGTCATTCCAGTCCGCGCGTCCGATCAGCGGCAGGCCGTGAGGTCCGAGGTTGTTGGTTACGTGCTCGAAGGACAGCTTCAAGTGTTCAAACAGGGTAGCTGTGTGATCTGGATTGCTGTCAAAAGGAACCTGCTCATCAAGGATCGAGTAGTCGCCGGTTTCCTTGATATAGGCAGCCGTTCCCGAGATCAGCCATAGCGGATCATCGTTGAAGCCGGAGCCGACTTCGTTGTTGCCCTTCTTAGTGAGCGGCTGGTACTGGTGGTACGCACTGCCGTCAGGGAACTGGGTAGCAGCGATATCAAGAATACGTTCTCTGGCGCGCTCTGGAATCTGGTGAACGAAGCCGAGCAAGTCCTGATTGGAGTCGCGGAAGCCCATACCGCGGCCAATCCCGGATTCGAAGTAGGAAGCGGAACGGGACATGTTGAAGGTAACCATACATTGATATGGATTCCAAATATTAACCATACGGTTAAGCTTGTCGTCGCTGCTCTGAATCTGATATTTGGACAGCAGATTATCCCAGTGTGCAGCCAGAACAGCCAGGGCAGCATCCACTTGAGCATCTGTAGCGAATTGCTCGATTACAGCCAGTGCCGGTTTCTTGTTGATGACATTCAGGGATTCCCATTTCTCATCTTCAGGGTTCTCGATGTAGCCGAGTACGAAGATGAAGCTTTGTTCTTCACCTGGTTCCAGCGTGATGTTCAGGGCATGGGAGCCGATCGGCGACCAGCCGCTGGCAACGGAGTTGGTAGCTTCACCGGCAGCAACTGCCTGCGGAGCGTCCAGACCGTTGTACATACCCACGAAGGACTCACGGTCGGTATCGAAGCCGGCGATTTCTTTATTTACAGAATAAAAAGCATAGTGGTTTCTGCGCTCACGATACTCGGTTTTGTGATAAATAACAGAATCCTTCACTTCAACTTCACCAGTGCTCAGGTTGCGCTGGAAGTTGGTCATATCATCATTGGCATTCCACAGACAGAATTCGGCAAAAGAGAACAGCTTCACTGTCTTTTTCGCGGAGCCGGTGTTCTTAACGACCAGACGATGTACTTCAGCATTGTGGCCCATTGGTACAAAAGCAAGCTGGTTCACGGAAATACCGTTACGTTCGCCTGTAATGGATGTGTAGCCCAGACCGTGGCGGCACTCATAGAAATCGAGGTCGCGTTTTACAGGCATCCAGCCCGGGGTCCAGAAATCACCGTCATCATACAGATAGTAGTAGCGTCCGCCTGTATCCAGCGGAATATTGTTATACCGGTAACGGGTAAGTCTTCTCATCCGCGCATCGCGGTAGAAGGTGTAACCACCGGCAGTATTAGAGATCAGGCCGAAAAATTGCTCGTTGCCGAGGTAATTGATCCATGGGTAAGGCGTTTTGGGAGTGTTGATTACATACTCTTTGCGATTGTCGTCAAAGGTTCCGAATTTCATTAGAGAAAACTCTCCTTTCAATTGTGAACGCGCGTTTACAAGACTGAGAAAAAATTCCCTCGGGGGAAAGGGAGTTTCTCGAAATATAGGCCGTTTCTGCTTGGGTAATTAATGATTGCCTTACTTCTTCGGCGGCTGGCAGGAATCTCTTTCGACCAGCCGCGCCGGGAAGCTGATGGTGCTGAAGGTCGGCTGGCGGGAATCGCACAGCTCGATTACTTTCTCGACTGCAGCCTTGGACATTTCGTAAATCGGCAGACGGACGGAGGTCAGCTTGGGATGAATGCGTGAGGCCATCTGCACATCATCGAAGCCGGCGATGGAGATATCCTCAGGTACAGAAACCCCATGTTCAGAGAACGCTTCCATCGCAGAGATAGCCATATCGTCGTTGGAGGAGAAGAAGGCGGTTGGCAGAGCTTCACCGGAAGCAAGCAGCTTCTTGACCTCTTCATAGGCGGTTTCTTTGAGAAAATCACCCTTCAGGACGAATCTCTCATTCAGCGCCAGTCCGTGCTTCTTCAGCGTATCCTCGTAGGCCATGTAGCGTTCCCGCCCGGAGTAGGTGTTCATGCGGCCGCAGATCATGCCGATTTCTTCATGGCCCAGGCTGATCAGGTACTCAATTGCTTCAACCGTACCCTCGTAGTCCTTGGAATTCACGATAGCCAGATGGTTGCGGTCGAGATGCTCTGACATAATCTCTGAAATGTCGTAATCGATCAGCACAAGCGGAAATTCAAGACTGACCATCTCACGCACGATATCAATATCCTTCTGGGTACCGACGATAATACCGCCGTCAATCCGTTTCTGCAGGAAAGCCTGCTTCACCTTCAGGAAATCGTCCGGAGAGTATACGGTGTGTATCAGCACATAACAGCCGCGGGCGTTCGAAGTGTCGACAACGGCATCAACGAAAGGCGCGAAGTAATTGTTCTGATAGATCCGGGTCGTGTTCTCTTTCTCATTCATGCTGATAGCGAAAAGCCCGATCGTGTCGGTCTTCTTGCCGGCCAGAGCCCGGGCGAAGCTGTTCGGCTCATACTGATGCTGCTCAATGACCTTCAGCACCTTCGCCCGGGTCTCCTCAGGGACGTTGGAATAGTTGTTGATCACGCGGGAAACCGTGCTTCGGGATACCCCGGCGAGCTTTGCTATATCTTCGCTGCGCATAGTGCCCCCCTTTACATAAACGCGCGTTTATGAACCCATTGTAAGATAAAATCCTGCAGAAATCAATTACCTGGATCAAGAAATTTACTACAGGAATGAAACTCTGATTTTTCATTTACATATTGTACCATTTAGGCTATATTGAGATTACACCGGATGGAAGCTTGAACCCTGCCTGAAGAGGCGGGGATATTTATGCGAAGTACGGCCTTTTCTTAGTGGCTGATCGGATAAATAGGAGGAGTGGTTCAATGCCAAACGCTATTTCATGGGTATTCACAGCATTTCTTGCAGTCTGGACGGCGGCGGCAGCCTACGCTGCAATCCGGCCTTACTCCTTTTGGCGGATTACCCAGGGCTGGAAAGCAGTGAAGGAGCCGCCTAGAGCCTACTTTGTAGTTTCTGCTATGGGTGCAGCCATTTTTGCAGCTGTTGGACTCGGGCTGTTACTGTTGCCGTATATTCTAAAATAAAAAAAGAGGTAGTTCCCGTGAAGAGAATGATGACTGTAGCTTGTGTAATTGCTGGGATCAGCGGATGGTTTGCTTTCTTACACAAGGACTCGATTAACATCGGAGAGAATGACAGTTGAGCAGCAGGCTAGAATTTCTCGGGCTTTTCAATTTTTATAGAGAGCCCAATGAGAAAGGTTTGTCGATCGGTCTTATGTTGGCATCACTGCTTTCATTACTCCCTTCTTGAAATGGCTGCCTCCACATGTCGGGCAAATCCTGTTTACCTGCTGCAAAATCATCATCTCTGTTAATAAATATCTTCATCATTACAGAAAAGGAAGCCGGAGTTTCATACACTCTCTTAATAATTATCCGTTATAGTAGAAGCAACACCTGTTGTATGCACTTGGCCTTGCCGGTTAGCGGCAGGGTCTTTTTTTGATATTACGCCAGAATGTATATGTCTTCATGCTATAATTGTCCGCTGCGCCGGTTGCCTTTACATCATATGGACTGGCGGGCAAACTGCTTCTGCAGTCGCTATCTTCGGCAAGGCGGAGCGTGTGCGTGACGGTACACGAGGTGGGTTCTATGGCCAAGATGAATTATGGTGTACTTCCATCAGAAGACAGTTTCGTGGAGCTTAAGGGGCAAACGAGACATGCTGAATAATATAGCGGATGACAAAAAAGGCGATAATCAAAGACGAAGCCAGACCGAGTAAAAGGGAGACGATGGCCTGATCGGAACGTTTGGATTTGGTCATAAATTTCACCTCAGGGGTTAAAGCCGTACGAAACGTTTTATGGTCCAGTAGGGGAGCTTGAGCCGTCCCTCATTCGTTATAATCTCCAAAACGTCGGCAGCCGGATTAATTTCACATTTTCCAGTATACGTTTCTCCGCTAACCAGATGGACACGTTGACACATGCTGGCAACAAGTGCAAGCTGGATGTCCTTTTTCTTCATATCTTTCACTTCCCTTACCGCTATCTCTAAAATACTATGTATTTATTATTAAACCTCCTTGGCAATCCTTAACAGTCATTAAAGTTACATCTTTGTTATTATTTAATTTTGCTGCCACCTGCTGAAGCCACATCCTTTGCCGGTAGGCCCAAGCGCATGGGGGGAATCTGCATATCCTAAGCTGTACTCTATTTTAAGGAGGAATTATATTATGGGTGAAAATGTTGGCGGATACGGTGCCTTTACTTCTACCGGTGCAATCCTGGTTCTGTTTATTTTGCTGGTAATCATCTCGAAGACCATTCTGCTGTAAGCCTCTACGCTGCATCACAGACCAAAGGGGCTGTCCCAAAAGTAGTTTTCTATGAGTAGAGACAAACCCTTCTCATTTTCAAAACCGTAAAAAGGTCAAAAGAGCAACATTTCTCCCGTCACTGGAGAAATGTTGCTCTTTGTTTTTGGTCATTTGCAGCTTGCTTCAAGAGATTGTGGGCAAGGCAAAGCCAACCGACCTCAAGCGTCACTTTTTCCATGCCGCGAAGCAGAAAGCGCCGGAAGCCCCGGTTATTTTTCAGTTGTCCAAATACACTTTCTGGTTCCGTCATTCGGCGTACGGCCAGGCCGTAACCTTCCTCACTTCGCAAGATCTCCCGAGCCTGCTTTTGGTAACGCAGTCGTTCCAAACTAACAACCACTTCCCGATCTCCGGCTGCCTTCGTGCAGCGTTCCTTCAGCGGACAGCCCTCGCAGCTCTGACTTCGGTAATGACGTTTGTAAATTTCATATCCACTCTGTGAGACTTCCTTGCTTTCTCTGCGGAAATGCAGCATTTTCCCGGCGAGGCACGTCCAGTTATCCTCAGCTGCATTGTATGTCCAGTTCTCGATTTTACC
>NZ_LVYZ01000070.1:0-43161 GCF_001909095.1 Paenibacillus sp. P46E | reverse complement strand
GGTAGCTGTCACGGCCACCACCTGGGTAGGCCGCGTCAAAAATGCCGTCGTCCAGCCGGTTAACGGCGGCATTGACGATACGAACGAGGTGATGTTCTGGAATATCTTCTTCCAGATCCATTGGCAAGCAAAGTTGGTCCATGGTATATTGAATGTACAAAAGAAACCTCTCCTTTGAAATGGTTGTGTGGTAACTCCATTTTACCAAAGGATGGTTTCTTTTTTTTGCTTTTTTTAAAGATTGTAGCCCCCATTTCCCGCTTAAACAGCGGAGAGGACGGAACGATTGTGGAAAAGCGGCAGCGGTCGCCTTTGTCCCCGGATTTTCACCGCGAAGGAGAATAAATAAAATCTGGGGACAACAGCGATTGGAACAACGGTCCGTTCGCGGAGCGTCCACCCGAGGGCTCACGACGATCCTACTTGAAAACAAAGGGCTATCCCTTTTGGGACAGCCCCTTATTTTGCTGCTCCCGAGAGCGTTACCACTCCACAATGTACTATCTCTTCTATGACAGTTATACTAAAACTACTATGTGATTTAGGATGAATAATTGGTGAATAAAGGGAGGATACATGATGATTAGAGCCACACAAGACAATGAATATGTTGAATTGACGAGTCCCACTCAGCTCCCCAAAGCTTCAGGGTTTCTATGGAACGAGAAGATGATGATTCACGTCAATTGCCGCGGATATGCGGTCGCGCAGTTTATGCAGCCTGAGCCTGCCAAGTATTCCTATGCACCGAATCTGGAAGCAAGGACCTTCATGCAGCCGGAGCAGCCCTACTATGCCCATCATCCCGGCCGGTTTCTCTATGTGAAGGATGAAGAGACGGGTGAGATTTTCTCGGCACCGTATGAGCCGGTTCGTGTTCTGCCGGACCAATACACGTTTGCTGTAGGGAAACACCATATTGTCTGGAAGCTTGAGCATCTTGGCATTGCTGTGGAAATGACGCTCAGCCTGCCCAAAGACGAGGCCATGGAGCTATGGCGGGTGAAGGTGAAGAATCTCTCGGACCGGAAGCGGAAGCTCAGTATCTATCCTTATTTTACGGTGGGCTACATGTCGTGGATGAATCAGTCGGCGGAGTATCATGAAGAGCTGCAGGGGATGGTCTGTTCTGCGATTACCCCATATCAGAAATATCAGGACTATGCGAAGATCAAGCAGCTGAAGGACAAAACCTTCCTCCTGGCCGATCAGCCACCTCGCGCCTGGGAAGCCAGCCAGGAAGCCTTTGAAGGTGAAGGCGGAATTGGCATGCCATCGGCCGTTCAGCAGGAGGAGCTCTCCAAAGGGGATGCCCGCTATGAGATGCCGCTGTGTGTCCTGCAATACAGTCCGGAGCTTGCGCCTGGTGAAGATAAGCTCTACCGCTTTATTTTTGGTCCGGCCAAAACAGTAGAGGAGATCGCGCAGATCCGCCAGCAGTATTTCCTGAATGCGGCTTCCGGCGGTGAGGATGGCTTTGCTGCGGCGGAGCGGGAATATGCGGGATATATACAGGAGGGCAAAGGCTGCATCGAGATTAAGACGCCTGATCCTGAACTGGACAACTTTGTGAATCACTGGCTGCCCCGGCAAATGTATTATCATGGCCAGACCAACCGCCTGACGACAGACCCGCAGACCCGGAACTACCTCCAGGACAATATGGGAATGAGCTATATCAAGCCACAGATGGCAAGAAATGCGTTTCTCACGGCGTTAAGCCAGCAAAATGCAAGCGGTGCCATGCCGGACGGAATCATTCTGCATGAAGCGGCTGAGCTGAAGTACATCAATCAGGTTCCGCATATGGATCACTGTGTCTGGCTGCCCATTTGTCTGAGCACCTATCTGGATGAAACGAATGATTACACCATTCTGGAGGAAGAGGTTCCTTTTGCGGGCGGGGAAGAGGCGGCTACCGTATATGAACATATCAACCGGGCGATGTTCTGGCTGATGGAGGCAACGGATGAGCGCGGTTTGAACTATATCGACCAGGGTGACTGGTGTGATCCGATGAACATGGTGGGCTACAAAGGCAAAGGCGTCTCCGGCTGGCTGACCATGGCATCCGCATATGCCTTCATGATCTGGGCGGATATCTGCGGTACTAGCGGACGGCCGGAGATGAGCAGGAAGCTCACTGCGGCGGCGGATGAGGCGAATGTGGTCATTAATCAATATCTGTGGGACGGCAACTGGTATGCCCGGGGAATCACCGATGATAATGTGGTGTTCGGCATCAGTAAGGATACGGAGGGGCGTATTTTCATTAACCCTCAAGGCTGGGCTCTGCTGTGCGGGGCTGCGGATGCCTCGAAGCAAGAGAAGCTGATGCGTGCGGTCAAGGAGCAGCTGGAAACCCCTTATGGGCTGGAAAAGCTCGCGCCATCCTACACTGCCATGCGTGAGGATGTGGGCAGAGTCACGCAGAAGCACCCGGGAACCGCCGAGAACGGGGCGGTGTATAACCATGCAGCAGCCTTTTATATCTATGCGCTTTACGCTGTGGGTGAACCGGATGATGCCTACCGCCTGCTGCGCAAAATGATCCCCGGACCAGACCCTGAGGATCTGATCCGACGCGGCCAGTTGCCTGTGTTCATCCCCAACTATTATCGCGGGGCTTACCGACAGTTTCCGCGTACCGCCGGTCGTTCCAGCCATTTGTTCAATACAGGGACGGTGCCATGGGTATACCGCTGCCTGATTGACGGTCTGTTTGGGGTACAGGGAAATGAGGAGGGGATCCGCATCCATCCTCAGCTTCCAGCACACTGGGAAGAGGCGTCGGTCAAACGGAGCTTTAGAGGGGCCGAGCTGCATGTTGCGATGAAACGGGAGGCGGCGGTGACTGCTGTAGAAGTGTATGTGAACGGAAACCGAATCGAAGATGGCATAATCAAGAATGTGGAAGCTGGCAGGGAGTACGACGTTTTGGTGAAGCTTCCACCTCAATAAACCGATATAATAGGGAGCCACAGAAAAACTCCATGAAGGGGATTACCTAAGCTTGAGAACGACCATTACAGCTCTCTTTTCCAGAGCCATACCCTTTTTTCTCATTGCGGCAGCCTACTTTTTGTCCACCCGTACGAATGCCATGTCTGATTCACAGCTGGCGGCGGCGAGTCTTTCTCCGTATGTTATGTTTGGCGTGGGGGCCATATTATCCTGGAAGTTTAACCGTAGCCGGGAATTCTACATTCTGATTATTCTGGCGGTTTGCCTGGCCTCCACAACTTATCTGCCGGAAATCCCGGGTATGGCAGTGCGGAAGGAGGATATCTATTCTATTATCTGTCTGGTGATTCCATTGAACATTGCGCTGTTTTCGTTTTTTAAAGAGCGGGGCATCATCAGTTTATGGGGCAGCCTCCGGATCGCTCTGATCCTGGCAGAGTGCCTGTTTCTGTTCTGGCAGATGAAATTAGGAGACAGCAAATGGCTTAATCTATTGAATACAGAGGTTGTACCTGTAAATCTTCACGCCGTCACTCCCATACCGCAGCTGTCTGTTATTGCGTTTGTCGTCACTTTAGCTATTCTGATAGTCAGGTTAATCGTATACCGGTCCTCATCACAGGAAATTTCATTCATCAGTGTCCTGCTAGCCATGTTTTACGTGCTGGATCAGAGCAGCAATCCGTTGCTGTATTCGATATTTTTTGCCGTTTCAGGGTTGGTTCTTATTCTTTCGATCATTCAGGATTCGTATTCGATGGCTTTTTCCGATGAGCTTACCGGATTGCCCTCGCGGCGGGCGCTCAAGCAGGACATGATGAAGCTGGGTTTTAACTATACCATTGCGATGCTGGATATTGATTTCTTCAAAAAATTCAATGACACCTATGGGCATGATACCGGGGATGAAGTGCTAAAGCTGGTGGCTTCCACCTTACAGGACGTTACCGGCGGAGGGAGAGCCTTCCGTTACGGCGGGGAGGAATTCACGATTCTTTTTCCGGGGAAAAATATCAATGATGTGCTTCCCCATCTCGAAGAGCTGCGGGACAAGATATCCAAACGAGCCCTCACCCTGCGCGCCAAAGGCAGATCCAAAAGCAAATCCAAAAAAAAATCTGCCAGCACAAAAGCCGCTAAGCAAATCTACATAACTGTAAGCATCGGGGTTTCTCAGAAGAACGAGAAGTACAAAACCACGGAAAGCGTGATGAAATCAGCGGACACCGCCCTATACCGCGCGAAGAAAAAAGGCAGGAATTGTGTGAGTAAATAAAGGGGGATGTGGAAATGAAAGATATCCGCTATAAAATAGACTTTGCAATGTTATGCTCGGCCTACCATCTGGGTCAACCCGTAACTGAACCGGAACAGATTTTTGGCGGTTTCCTGCACCGGATGTATCGGCTCAAGACAGATCAGGCAGAGTATGCGGTGAAGGCGTTGAATCCTCAGATCATGCAGCGCAGTACGGCTATGGATAACTACATCCTATCGGAGAAAGTCGCCAATGTTGCACGTAGAAACGGAATCAACGCTCTGCCGGCCATCCTTACAAAGGGAAGCTTCTTGCATGAGGTGAACGGTCAATATTATCTGTTGTTTCCCTGGGTAGAAGGGAAACCACTGCCTGCCGGAATGATTGATTTGGAATGCTGCAAAGTGATAGGCAGAACGCTTGCCCAGATACATGGAACGGATTTTTCAGGACTGCTTGCTGATGATCCGGGAGAGAAACGGCAAGACTTGGCAGCAGATTGGAAGGGATACGCAAGGCAGGCGGCCGAGCAGGAGCTGGATTGGGCCTCCCTGTTGTTAGCGAACTTGGATAACCTGCAGACATGGGAAAATCGTGCGAATGCCGCATCGGAGCTGTTAATGAATAATAGGATAATCAGCCATAGGGATCTGGATCCGAAAAATGTGCTGTGGGATGACCAACGGATGCCTGTCCTCATAGATTGGGAAGCTGCAGGGCCCATCAACGGGGTGCAGGAACTGCTTGAAGTAGCGATGTATTGGTCGGTTTCGGATACGGGTGTTCCCGTCAAAGAGGCGTTCCAATCGTTAATTGAAGCCTATTTGCTTCAAGGCGGGACCGTTCTTAACCATTGGGGAGATGCGCTGGATGCCGGTTTTCAAGGGAAACTGGAGTGGCTGGTGTACAGCATTCGGCGCTCCTTAAGTCTCGATTATACAGATGAACAGGGCCAGGCACTGGGAACCCAGGAGGTTTTGCATACACTAGATGCACTTCTGGCCTATGCGGGGAGTATTCCAGTTGTTCTGGAGTGGCTGGCGGACATCGACGCAAAATTTGGTATAAATATACGATAGAGCCCAATCGGGCTATATTATTTAAGAAAGCGAACAGCGGATAGGCGGATAGCCTATCATCGCGGTTCGCTTCTTTTAATTATGAAAAAATGTACATTCACAAATGAAAACATCACATAACGTTTACATTAATAATTTAATAGTTCGAGATGGAAACCTGCATTCTTTTAACTATTAATGGAATTAAAAATCTAAATAGGAAATGTAATGGGTTTGTAAGGTGATCTAATACATATAATAGAAATAATACAAGGTAAAAAACGGATAAAAAAGATATTGACGTAAGAAAATTTAACATGTAATATAAACCATAATTTATATGGGAAACCTTACCTCCTCAAGTGCTGTTCCTGCAGTTTATTGACCTTCGGTCTATTCTGGGGATAGCGATTGAAGGGGTAAGAGATTCTTTGTAAGGTATTGTTACATACCTTGAAGACCGATGTTGTGATTTACACAAGGGAGGTTGAACAAAGCTTTAGCAGAGAGGGTACATTGGAACCTGATGGCATTGACGGTTTACGTTACACGGATCTATCAAAAGGAGGAGTAAATTTAATGGCGAAAAAGAGAAAATGGTGGTCTGGTTTACTGGTTCTATCTCTTGTAGGAGTTCTATTCACAGGTTGCAGTACAAATAACACTGCAACTAATTCACCGAGTGCTACAGCAGAGAGCTCTGCTCCTGCCGCAAGTGAAGCACCTGCTGCTTCTGAACCGGCTGCAGATGGACCGGTTGATGGCGGAACGATGGTACTTAGCACATTCTCCGATATCGTAAATATTAATCCTCTCATGGTTAATGATACCTCTTCCGGTGATATAGGAGAATTCGTATTTGCCAAGCTGTACAACTTGGACCGCGAAGGAAATGTAAAGGCAGAACCTTGGTCTCTGGCTGCGGATGTGCCGGAAATCTCTGCGGATGGATTGACTTATACTGTGAAGTTGAAAGACGGCATCAAATGGAGCGATGGCCAGCCGGTCACTGCAGAAGATGTGGCATTTACGGTTGAGATGGCGAAGAATCCGGAAACCGGATCGCCGCTTACCAGTCTATTCGACAAGGTAAAGACTGTTGAGAAAGTCGATGACAAGACCGTGAAGTTCACAATGAAGCAAGTGTATGCGCCATTCTTATACGCTTTGGTTCAGGCTGTTGTACCGTCCCATGTTCTGAAGGATGTCAAGCCGAAAGAAATGCAAACTAATCCATATGGTACCGACCCTGCTAAAACTGTTACAAACGGACCGTGGAAATGGACTTCCTGGAAACAGGGCGACAGCCATACTCTGGATGCTGATCCAAACTACTGGGGCGAAGTTAAACCTCACATTGCACAGGTCGTTTATAAAATCTATGCCGACCAAAACACCGAGGTTCAAGCTCTCCTGAAGGGCGACACGGACCATATCAGTGCCATTCCGGTTACTCAGGTTGAAGCGGTCAAAGCTAACGACTCGATCCATATCATCCAAAAGCCGGGTGCTCAGTATGAATATGTGCAATTTAACTTTGACTCCAAGAACTTTAAAGACAATTATGGGCTATTCAATGGACAGAAGACCAGACAGGCCATTGCGCACGCACTGAACCGTCAAGGCATGGTTGACAACATTCTGAAGGGTGTCGGCGCACTGATGAACGCACCTTTCCTGCCGGATACTTGGGCTGATCCGGGCGACGCAGCTGTCAATTATGATTACAATGCGGAAACAGCAAAGAAACTGTTGGCAGAAGATGGATGGGTTGCCGGCAAGGATGGCATTCTCACCAAAGACGGACACCGTTTTTCCTTCGAATTGCAATATAATGCGGGCAACAGCCGCCGTGAGCAGGTTGCTGCAGTCATCCAGCAGAACCTGAAGGAAGTCGGCATCGAAGTAACGCCGAAGGCTATTGACTTTTCAGCATGGATTGACCAGAACGTTACGCCGGGTAAATACCAGGCCCTGCTGTTGGCGTGGTCCCTGAACACTCCTGACCCGGATTCAGAGAGCGTCTTCTCCTCCAAATACTTCCCGCCTGCTGGACAGAACAGCGGCTGGTATAAGAATGAGAAGCTGGATAAGTTGTGGGTAGATGGATATTCAACTGTTGACCAAGCGAAGCGTAAAGAAATTTATAAAGAAGTAGCTAAAGAAATCTCTACTGATCTGCCTTACGTGTTCCTGTATCAATATGGGCAAGCCATTGGTACGGGGCCTAGAGTTCACTGGGCAGATGAAGACGCTCCAGAGCCGTCACTGGGCTATGGACAGTACTTCCATGCTCTCAAATGGTGGGTAACCAACTAAACAAACAGACACAGGAAATAGAATTACGGGGGAGGAAAGAGAATTCTCTTTCCTCTTCTCCTTTTGTCATAAGGAGTTCCGGGTTCTATGTCTTACCATCTCTAGGAGGACATTTGATGACAGAATATCTGATCCGTCGCGTACTGCAATCAGTGCTGGTAATCTTTTTGATTACCATAGTTACCTTTCTTCTTATACATGCGGCCCCCGGAGGGCCGACCCAGGTGATGCTGTCCCCCGGCCTTTCACCGGAAGTATTCAAGCAGCAAGCGCATAATTTGGGTCTGGATAAACCTATCTATATTCAGTATATTCGCTGGGTCGGCGACCTGCTGCAGGGCGATCTGGGGTATACCTTTAAAAATCATCTCGCGGTATCCGATCTGCTGTTGCCTCGTATCGGCAACACCTTCATTCTGATGGGGGCTGCTTGGCTGGTGTCCCTGATCATTGCGATTCCCTGGGGCATCTACAACAGCACCAAGGTATACGGATTATCTGACCAGTCC
The DNA here is from genome assembly GCF_001909095.1 of Paenibacillus sp. P46E. NCBI lineage: Bacteria > Bacillati > Bacillota > Bacilli > Caryophanales > Paenibacillaceae > Paenibacillus > Paenibacillus sp. P46E. The sequence goes on along the minus strand of NZ_LVYZ01000070.1, from coordinate 35,053 downwards.
GCATCCTTCATCTCCTATATCGGCTTTGCGATGCCGACGTTCTGGTTCGGAATCCTGCTGCAGCAGTGGTTCTCTCTGAAGCTGGATTGGTTCCCCTTATCGGATATGCACACACGGGGCAAAGAAGGGGACATTGGAGATCTATTCATGCACCTTGTACTGCCGATTACCGTTCTGGCCCTTGGTTTCCTGGTGTCTTATATGAAATATGCTAGAGCAAGCATGCTTGAAGTGCTGGATCAGGATTATATCAGAACAGCACGTGCAAAGGGCGTCAAAGAACGCAAGGTCATTTTCCACCATGCGCTGCGCAATGCACTTATTCCGATCATTACTGTTCTGGGAATGGATCTTCCTATATTGGTGGGAGGGGCCGCATTGACCGAGAGTGTATTCAACTGGCCGGGTATGGGCCGATTGTACGTGCAAATGGCGACCCAGCGTGAATATTCAGTACTGATGGCCATAACTATCGTAACAGCAGTTATGGTTGTACTGGGCAATCTGCTGGCGGATATTCTGTATGCGATAGTAGACCCTCGTGTCAAGCTTGGCAAGCAAGGAGGCAAGGCGGCATGAGTATGGAGCAATCACAACTTCCGACGGATTCATTGAAAGTGGAACCGGGGCTGCCTGCGGCAGAGCTTAAGAGACCTCCCGGTCCTTGGGTCATCCTGTGGAAAAAGTTCTCACACAACCCATATGCTATGAGCGGGCTTTTCGTTCTGCTCTTTTTCATCATTGTGGCGATTCTTGCTCCAGTTCTAACCAAATATAAGCCGGACGCCATCGACATGATGTTCCCCAACTTGAAGCCCGGAGCTGAAGGACATCTTTTGGGGACGGACGAACTGGGCCGCGACATTCTCACCCGACTATTGTACAGTGCGAGAATTTCCCTGAGTATCGGGTTTACAGTAGCCTTTGCTTCAGTAGTCGTCGGTTCGATTGTCGGCGCAATTTCGGGTTACTTTGGCGGCTGGGTGGATACGGTTTTCATGCGTATAGTTGACGTGACGAACTCCGTGCCTACGCTCTTCCTTAACATTCTGGTGCTGGCCATTTTCGGTTCAGAGGTTAAGTATATGATCCTCATTCTGGCCTTAACCAGCTGGATGAGCATTGCCCGTCTGGTCCGGGGGAATTTTTTGCAGCTTAGGGAGATGCAGTATGTTGAGGCTGCCAGAGCGATTGGGGTATCGAACTGGGGGATTATTTTCCGCCACCTGCTCCGCAATGCAAGCTTCCCGATTATTGTGAATGCGACTCTGATGGTCGGCGGGGCGATTCTAAGTGAGTCTGCACTGTCCTATTTGGGGCTTGGCATTCAATCTCCGGCCACAAGCTGGGGGCTTATGCTCAGTAATGCACAGGAATTCATGCTGATAGATCCGTTGCAGGCCGTATATCCAGGGTTGTGTATCCTGCTTGTGGTGCTGGCGGTTAACTTTATCGGCGATGGTATCCGGGATGGACTAGATCCCAGACAGCAAGTGACCAAATCCCGGAGGAGGCTGGACAAATGGCGGAAAAATTACTCGAAATCCGGAAACTGACCACCGGCTTTATCACAGAGAAGGGGATGGTAAAAGCAACCGACCAAATCTCCATTGCAGTGGATAAAGGTCAAACGGTGTGTCTGGTAGGTGAATCCGGCAGCGGTAAAAGTGTCACTTCACTCGCTATTATGCGGCTTATCGATTATGCAGGCGGGATGATACTTGAAGGCAATATTGATTTTCACGGCCAGGATCTCGCAGCCAAGACGCAGGAGGAGATGCGGGAAATCCGTGGCAACAAGATCGCTATGATCTTTCAGGATCCCATGTCTACACTAAATCCGGTGTTCACAATAGGGGATCAGATTGCCGAAAGTCTACAGCTTCATCAGAATAAAAATGCCAAAGAAGCTGCGGAGATGGCTGTTGGCCTACTGAAGCTGGTTGGCATTCCGGCACCGGAAATCCGGGCGAAACAGTATCCGCATGAGCTGTCCGGCGGGATGAGCCAGCGGGTGGTTATCGCTATTGCCCTCGCTTGTAATCCCGAGCTGCTGATCGCCGATGAGCCTACTACAGCCCTCGATGTTACCGTTCAGGCTCAGATTCTGGATTTGCTGCGCAAGCTTCAGGCCGAGCTTGGCATGTCCATTCTGCTGATTACCCATGATATGGGTGTTGCGGCTGAAATTGCGGACCGTATTGCTGTTATGTATGCGGGAGCGATTGTAGAAGAGGGCACGGTAGAAGAAATCTTTGATCATCCCAGCCATCCGTATACGATTGGTCTGCTGCAATCCATTCCCGGCTTTGAGGGAGGACGCGGCGGAGAGCTGTATACGATAAAAGGAACGATTCCGCCCATTGGCCAGCTTCCGACAGGCTGCCGCTTTCATCCGCGCTGTCCGAATGCGATGGAGGTCTGCAGTATGAAGGAGCCGCCGGATTTCATGATTACGGATGATCACCGTACGGCCTGCTGGCTGTTTCAGGGTAAGCCGGTTCAAGCTGACAACAAAGATGAGGTGAGACAGGCATGACGAATGAGACGGCAGTCCAACCGATGATGGAGACAACCTCCACCGCTGAAGTTCTGGTGGAGGTGAAGAATATCAAAAAATACTTCCCGATTACTAAAGGTCTTCTTAACCGGACCGTAGGGCAGGTGAAGGCGGTAGACGGTGTTTCCTTGTCTATCCGTAAAGGGGAAACCTTTGGACTTGTTGGTGAATCCGGCTGCGGCAAATCTACCTTTGGACGCGTACTGCTCAGACTGCAAAGCGCTACTGGGGGAGAGGTCCTGTTTGGTGGCCAGGATATCCACTCTTTGAGCCACCAGGATTTGCGGAAGCTGCGGGAGAAGATGCAGATTATTTTTCAGGACCCTTTCGGTTCTTTGAATCCGCGTTTTTTGGTCAAGGATATTATCGGAGAGCCGCTGCGGATTCACCGGAGCATGTCGGCCAAGGAAATCGACGCCAGAGTCGTGGAGCTGATGGAGCTGGTGGGCCTCGATGCATCGCGGAGAAACCGTTACCCGCATGAATTCTCGGGCGGACAGCGTCAGCGGATCGGGATCGCACGTGCGATTGCGCTGAATCCGCAGTTCATTGTTGCCGACGAAGCGGTATCGGCACTCGACGTTTCGGTGCAGTCCCAGGTAATTAACCTGCTGATGAAGCTGCAGAAGGAGCTTGGTTTGACCTTCTTGTTCATTGCGCATGGCCTAAATGTCGTCCGTCACATCTCGGACCGTGTAGGTGTCATGTATTTGGGTAAAATGGTTGAAGTTGCAGAGACGGAGGCTTTATTCGCCGCTCCACTGCATCCATATACAGCAGCGTTGCTCTCGGCTATTCCCAAGCCGACGCCAAGACGGAAGCAAGACCGGATTGTGCTGCAGGGTGATGTTCCTTCACCGGCAAATCCGCCTTCAGGCTGCCGGTTTCACACCCGTTGTCCGATGGCCCAGGAGAAATGCCGCCAGCAGGAGCCGCAGCTTGAGGAGTTGCTTCCCGGCCGGATGGTGGCCTGCCACTTTCCGCTGGCCACTTCGTGATCCCGCGGATGCCTATGAAATCATAAATATGGCATGAAAAGAGGGGATGTTTCAGAAGCCGTTATCCGGCTGCGGAAACATCCCCTCTTTGATCATGCTTCATATCTAGAGTGAATTCATGCTAAGCTTAAGAGAAATGAAATCATACAGAAACGATGGTGGCTATGCAGATTCAACTTGGAGAACAGACCTTGCAGCTTCATATTCAATATGGCAAACGGAAGAAAATTTCCCTGCAGATTGATATGGTGGGGCTTGTCATTGTTAAGGCGCCTACGGGTACAAGCGAAGAGATGATTCGGAGCAGCGTACAGAAGCATCAAGAGTGGATTCTGGAGAGTCTGCAGAGGAATGCGGCGGCCCGGCAGCTTCCGGCTCCCAAGGAGTATCAGGAGGAAGGGCGGTTCCTGTACCTCGGGAAGGAAGTTTTGCTGCATGAATTGATTGAGACGGGTGAGCGGGATGAGGAGAAGCTGAAGCTCGAGCTGAAGAAGTTCTATTTTACCAGTCTCAAAAAAATCGTTGCCGAGCGAATCACCCGTTATCAGACGGTACTGAAGGTGAAGCCCAAATCCATTGAAATCGTAGAGTCCCGAACCAAATGGGGAAGCTGCAGCGCGGATAAAAAGCTGACCTTTAATTACCGGCTTGCCATGGCACCGCCCGAGGTGATCGATTATGTGATTATCCATGAGCTGTGCCATCTGCTGCATATGAACCATGACCGGTCCTTTTGGCGCCGTCTTGGAAGTGTAATGCCGGATTATAAAGAGAAGGAGGCTTTTCTGGCGCGGCAGGGTCAGTTTATGACACTTTAGCTGATAAATGGAAACGGAAGCTTGAATTCAAGCTCCTGCAGCGTAATCCCCACCTTACAAGTACTCCATTCCACGAACCTTCGAAAAGAGCATAGTATCTCTTAACGCTCCCTCCACATCACATTTGTCGTTCCGGATGATGCCTTCCAGGGTGAAGCCCAGGCGCCCGGCTACCCGTGCGCTCTGCGTATTGCGCGAGTCACACCGGATTTCGATCCGGTTAGCGCCCAGCTCTCGAATCGCATACTCCGTAATGGCATCTACGGCCTCGCTGATGTACCCTTGCCTGCTGCAAGATGTCCGCACCCAATACCCGATCTCGAATTTGCGCGTCTGCCAGTCTATCCGGTGCAGCCCGCTGCTTCCCACGAGTTGACCGGATTCCTTATGATATAGAAGCATTCTGAGGTCTTTACGCTCCATGAATTGCAGATGCGACCGACGGATGCTGGCCTCGGATTCCTGAACAGTCGGCGGAGCTTGTGCCCAAGGCATCCATGGACTCAGTTCTGCAAGACTTTCGTGAACCGCCTCGTTGACAGCGGCTCCGTCTCCCCACTGTGCTGCACGAATCAGTAGACGATCACTTTCGAAGCGCTCAGGGAAATTCATTAAAATTGGATTTATGCCAGCAGGTCCCATGGTCTCAACTCCCAGAAAATGTTACTGATTAACATAACATATGGTTTATACGGTTTTCAATCAGATTGATTACAGTCTTTTTGCCTATGCCTATAACATGCATGCCTAAAGTTGTCAATACGCTAAAGGATACCTAAAAGTACCCGCTGGTGTTATTCACAACGAATGGGATGGGGGTTATCTTATATATAAAGAAATGTTCTTAATTAAGAACCAGTAAAAAAGCTCCAATCGGTGCTTTTTAGAAGCACGGGGAGGCTTTTGAAACAGGTGGGGGCCTTACCATGAGCGCGATCGCCGGAATCTATCCATTACAGCATGAACCTCTGGACCCGGAACTGGGGCCAGCCCTAATGCAACAGCTTAACCGCTATCCCGCTGATGAGTTCATGACGTGGCAGAGCAAAGACATCTTCCTGGGTTGCCTGTCCCAGTGGGTCACGCCACAATCCCTTGGAGAGACGCTTCCCTTTTATGATGCTGAACGGAAACTGGCTATTACGGCTGACGCAATTATTGATAACCGGGAAGAGTTGTTCGAGCGCCTTCAGGTACCGCAGGGGGATAGAATCTCTATACCGGACAGCCTGCTTATTCTGCTCGCCTATGAGAAATGGGGCGATCAGGCACCGGTTTATCTGGTCGGTGACTTTGCCTTTGTGATATGGGATGAACGGAAGCGCGCGTTGTTCGGAGCCAGAGATTTCTCCGGGAACCGGACATTATACTTCCTTCGGTCCAGGGGGCTCTTATCTTTCTGTACCGTCATTCATCCACTCCTGTCGATGCCAGGGGCGGACCGGACCCTGAATGAGGGGTGGGCCTCCGAGTTCCTGGCGATCCATACACGGACGGATGTTTCGGACCTATATTCCACAGTCTATCAATCCATCGAACAACTGCCGCCGTCCCATTCTATTTCCGTAAGCGGCGGAAAGATCTCGTTCTCCCGCTACTGCACTCTGCAGGCTCCACCCGAGCTGCGGCTGCGGTCAGACCAGGAGTATGAGGAAGCCTTTCGAGAGGTGTTTGGGCAAGCGGTCCGGGACAGGCTTCGGACACACCGCGCCGTTGGAGCTAACCTGAGCGGGGGGCTTGATTCCGGGTCGGTAGTCAGCTTTGCTGCTGCAGAACTTCGCCGCCAGGGCCAGCCGTTACATACCTTCAGTTCCTATCCGGTGGATAACTTTGTCGATTTCAACATCGGCAAACGTGTCGCCGACGAGCGTCCCTATATTCAGGAAACCATCGATCATGTGGGGAATATTCAGCCCAACTTTTTGAATTTCCCCCATCTGAGTCCTTACAATGATATTGATGAGTGGCTGGATATTATGGAGATGCCTTATAAATTTATCGAAAACTCCTACTGGCTAAAAGGGATCTTTGAACAGGCGCAAATGAAGAACATTGGCGTGCTGCTCAGCGGACAAAGAGGCAACTGGAGCATATCCTGGGGACCTGCACTGGATTATCAGGCCAAGCTGATTCGTGAATTCCGCTGGATCTCCTTTTACCGGGAAAACCGGAAGTACAATGAGTCAATGGGTGCAAACCGCAAGAAGGTATTTCAAATTGTCGGCAAAAAAGCCTTCCCGGCCCTGACCCAGTTGCTGCCGGCTAAGCAGCACGAAGCCCCTCCTGATCTGATTCACCCCGATTTCGCGAGGCGTACGGAAGTGGAGGAACGGCTTAGGGTTCTGGGGATAAACAGCGGATCTTCCCAGACCATCTATGATATCCGGCGCAAGCATTTTGAACAGCCGCATGTCTGGAATGTGAATGGTACAGTAGCGACGAAGCTGTCGCTGAAATACCGGGTGTGGGATCGCGATCCCACGAATGATCTGCGTGTCATCCGCTTTTGCCTGTCCGTGCCGGAAAGCCAGTATGTACAAAATGGGGTGGACCGTTCACTGATCCGCAGAGCGATGAAGGGATTGCTGCCTGATGAGGTGCGTCTGAACCGGAAGCGGCGCGGCGTTCAGGGGGCGGACGGGATCTACCGTATGCTCCCGAAATGGGAGGCTTTTCTTCAGGAACTTAGGGAGATGATCAAGGACCCCCGCACCTCCGCCTACCTTAATAATACCGGGCTCGCCGAATGTTTGAATCGGCTGGGTAGTGAGCCCGCACCAAATATGATTTTCAATTCGGATTTTCGCCTTCTGACGCGTGGACTTGTCTTTTACCGTTTTCTGAAGCGTTTGTCCTGAGAGTGTAATGCTTGAAAGGGGGTGAAATTATGAAAAAGGAATACAGCAAGCCTGCTTTGGAAGTACTCGATGTGAAAATGACTATGGCTGGACCTGGTGTCGCCATCGTTGATGCCTTCCAAGATGATCCGGATGAAGTACAACACTACTCCTAGGATGGTTTTGGTTCGATTGGCCCTAGTCTCCCTTTGCTTGCTGAGGGGGACAAGGGCTATATTTTACAGCAATACCCCGAAACCGGGCAAACCCAAAGATATGGAGTGGATCATATGGCGAGTACCGTTCAAGGTTTGGCTTACAAAGCGTTTGGTCTGCAGATCCACAGCGAATTCCCTTTGCCGGAGCTTCCTATTACCAGTGAGCCGGGACTTATAGGCAGTATATCGGTCATTGAGGGGGATCTGAAAGACCGCTGGGAAGCTATACCGAAGATCACGCGGAGCCTTGGGGTATCCGGGCATGAGGTCATGTTCGAGGCGAAGGATACAGCCATCTTTGCCATTCAGGACGGCAATACGATTACAGTATCACCTGCTTCCGGAGCAGATCCGGATTGTATCCGTCTCTTTATCCTTGGCTCCTGCATGGGAATTCTGCTGATGCAGAAACAGATTCTTCCGCTTCATGGAAGTGCGCTTGTTATAGATGGCAAGGCATACGCACTGGTTGGGCGTTCAGGGGCAGGCAAATCAACGCTGGCCTCGTATTTGATGGATCAGGGGAGTCCGCTGATCAGTGACGACGTTATTCCCGTTATGGTGCATAATGGTTATCCATTAGCCGTTCCAGGTTATCCGCAGCAAAAGCTGTGGCAGCAGAGCCTGGACTATTTGGGAATGAATTCGTCCCTCTACCGCCCGCTGTTTGAGAGAGAAACCAAGTTTGCCGTACCGGTACATGACCGCTTTTACGGTGAGCCATTGCAGCTTGCAGGCCTGTTTGAATTATCTGCCGCACCGGAGGCTCCGGTCAGCCTGCAGACGATTGACGGTATGGAGCGGTTTCACACCTTGTACAATCATACTTATCAGAGAGCAATTGTCGACCGGATCGGTATCCGTGAATGGCATTTTGGAATGCTGGCTTCCTTCGTGGGACGTCTGCCGATGTACCGGCTGACCCGGCCAGAGCAGGGCTTCAGTGCTCCGCAGCAAACCGCACTTATTCTAGAAGCGTTGCAGCAACATCAAATGAAGGAGATGAATCCATGAATATGAATACTACAGAGGTCTTATCGCTCGAATCCGTGCTGGTACAGCGTGAGGGGAATATTGCCAGCGATATGGATGGCGAGAAGGTCATGCTGAATGTAAAGAATGGCAAATACTACAACCTGGGTGAGGTTGGCGGGGAAATCTGGACTGCGCTGGCGTCGCCTGTAACCGCAGGCCGGGTGGTAGAGATCATTCAGGAGAGCTTTGAGGTTCCGGAAGAGATTGCCCGCCAGGATGTGTTTGCTTTTTTGCAGAGCCTGCTGAATGAGGATCTTGCGGCTATTGTAAGCCAGCCATGATTACCTTGCGGCGCATTCGCTTACTGCTGACGGTGGACAAAGCCGCCTTGGCGCTCCTTCTCGAGGCGCTTTGGAGGCTTTTTCTCGTTCGGATCCAGCTGTTGTTTCCTTTTGCCAAAACGGCTTCCCAGCTGGGCATACAGTCTCTGGAAACCCCTGTAGTATCCAAAGAGAGCGATATCGCCCGCATTCAGCATATTACCAAAGCAATCCGTATCATGAGCCGCTATACGCCCTGGAAAAGTACTTGTATGGTCCGGGCGGTAGCCGGACTCCAAATGCTCGAAAAACGCGGGATCGAGAGCACGCTGTACATGGGAGTGGCCAAGGACAAACAGGGCCAGATGATTGCCCATGCCTGGTTGCGCAGCGGGTCTTATTATGTCTCCGGCGATGATGTGATGAAGGGTTTCGTGGTGGTGAAGAAATTCGCCAAAGTATTACATGCTGAGTGATTGAGGTGGGTCCATGCAAGCGATAATGTACTACATTCGGCAGCTTCAGCGCTTGTCCGGAATCAAACTGTATCTAAATCTGCTCGGTATGGGGATCAGCGGCCTGCTGGAGAGTTCTGCCGTTCTGCTGCTGGTGCCCATGCTGGGTATGGCCGGTATTCAGCTTGGCGGAAAAACGGCAGGCCTCGACCTGCCTATGCTCGGTTTCATATCAGACCTGCCTCAGACCGAAGCGCTTGCGCTGGTGCTTGGCGGATATGTAGTCATTGTACTTTCCCAGAATCTGATCACCCGTTTTGTAGCTATCCGGAACGTCGATATTCAGCAGACCTACAGCCGGCAGCTGAGATATGAGGTATACAGTGCACTGCTGCGGGCCGAATGGTCTTTTTTTCTGAAAAAACGTACCTCCGACCTGATCAATGTAATGACGACCGAACTCGCGAGGGTGCTTGCGGGGATCAGCGCTTTCCTGCAGTTCCTGACTTCGCTGCTGTTCACGCTGGTCCAGATTGGCTTCGCGTTCTGGCTGTCTCCCCAAATGACGCTTGCCGTACTGGTCTGCGCGGTTCTGCTGTCTTTGTTCTCCCGCCGGTTTATCCGCAAGGCGAAGAGGCTGGGCAGCCGGAGCTCCGAGCTGGGCAAGCAGTATCTGGCCGGGATTACGGATCAATTGAACGGCATCAAGGATATCAAAAGCAACAATCTGGAGGATTCCCGGCTGGGCTGGATGCATGAATTCACCGGTGAGGTCAAACAGGAGCAGCTGGATTATACGCGGTTGCGCACGAATTCCCAGCTGCTGTACAAAATGTCATCTACGCTGCTGATCGCGATGTTTATCTTCGTGTCGTTCCGTTTTCTGCATGTGGAGGGACCTTATCTGCTCCTGGTGATTCTGGTGTTCGCCCGGCTGTGGCCGACCTTCTCCGCGCTTCAGACACTGCTGGAGCAGCTTGCTTCCGTGCTGCCTTCCTTCAAGCAATTGCAGCTGCTGCAGGAAGAATGCCTGCAGGCTGCGGAGCATGGCGCGCAGGAATCCAGAGCTGTCGTTGCCCCTATGATGCTTAAGCATAGTCTGGAGGCGCGCAATGTGGATTTCCGCTACAACCCGCAAGAGCAGGAGTACTCGCTGCGCGGAGTGAACGTGGTGATCCCGGCTAACCGTATGACTGCGATTGTAGGACGTTCGGGTGCAGGGAAAAGCACGCTGGTGGACCTGCTCATGGGACTGATGCAGCCGGAATCGGGGGAGATTCTGGCAGACGGGCAGCCGGTCACTGGAGAGAGCCTTTTGCCTTACCGGCGTTCTATAGGCTATGTAGCACAGGACCCTTTTCTGTATAACGCCACGATCCGTGACAATCTGACGATGATCAAGCCCGATGCAAGTGAGGATGAGCTATGGGAGGCGCTGGAATTCGCTTCGTCAGCCGATTTTGTCCGTAAGCTGCCTCAGGGATTGGACACACTGCTCGGTGACCGCGGCGTCCGTCTTTCAGGCGGAGAGCGACAGCGTCTTGTGCTGGCACGGGCAATCATCCGCAAGCCGTCTATCCTGGTGCTGGACGAAGCGACGAGTGCACTGGATACTGAGAACGAGAAGCGGATTCAGGAGGCGCTGGAGCGTTTGAAGGCAACAGTCACAGTCATCGTCATTGCACACCGGTTGTCGACAATCCGGGGAGCGGATCAGATTCTGGTCATCGACCAGGGCCGTGTCATCCAGCAGGGAGTATTCAGCGGCCTGGCCTCGGAAAAAGGCGGCATGTTCAGCCGTCTGCTCAGCAGCCAGGAAGAAGCCATGTAAGGTTAGAGTAGTGCAGCAGGTTCTGCCTTCTAATGAAATAAGTGGGTATAGAAAAAGGATACTTCCGCACAAAGTGCAGGAGTATCCTTTTTATTGGTGCGATGAAAGGGAGAATCTCTATTCCACAGCCATACCGTGCGGCCATCTGCGCTGTATGGCTGCTATTCTGTTCTGCCGCTAACCTTGCGCCAAGTCCACAAAAAAGGGCGCAAAGGGAAGTAGAGCACATGCAGCTTCTTTGGCAGCGGCAACGTCTTGGCATCTGCCGCATAAGGGTACAGAAAGCCTATGATGTACAGAAACTGATGCCAGCGCGTCAGGATCGCGGGCTGATAATATTTATAATGCCGCTCGGCTTCCGGCTCCAGGGGAGGATTGTGCAGATTGATCATTCGCGCGATATAGAAAAGCGCAAGCCCGGCAATCCGCCGCGCCTTGGGCCGCTCTGCGAGGCTGGCCAGCGCAGGCTCAACTGGCGCAGCCAGCAGACCGGCAGCAAGCAGAAGCGCCTGTCCGCCGACATCGTTGTAATGGTACCGCCGCAGCAGTGCGGTTAGTTTGCCGGTATCGGGCTTTTGGAGCAGCAGCTGACGGATATCCAGCAGCCATCTCAGTCTCGACCAGCCATGGCGTGCGCCATGGGCCGCCAGAAAAAGAAATAAGTCTTCGCTGCCCAAATAATGGACATTCTGCCCGAAGTGGCTGCTCGTCCGTGCATGTTTCCACAGCTCGTCGAAATCCGGCTCTGTGGAGGGACCGGGACTGAGGCGCCAATGCACCTCCACCTTAATGCCTTTGTCCGGATGATTGAACGTGGTGTGATGCTCCCGCCATTTCCAGTCTCCCAGTATACTTTCGAAGTCTTCCTCCTTGACATAACCAAGGCGGAGAAGCAGGGATTCCGTTTCAGCCAGCTGTGCCATCGGTACGATAAAATCGAGGTCACGCGAGGTGCGCAGCGAGATTTCGCCATACAGCTCCTGGGCAAGCACCGGTCCTTTCAGGAACAGGGAACGGATCTGCAGCTTCGCAAGCTCCTCCCCGATATAGCCCATTTCCCCGCTGAGCTGGAGCATTTGCACAGTATTTCTCCGGTATTCCCGTTTCAATCGCTCGGTTACCTCCGGGGGCACATGCTCTTCACGCATCCGGCTAAGTTTGGGATAAATATAAGGAAATACCCGATGATGCAGGGACAACCGTACCCATAGCTCCCAGTCGATACCCATGAACAGCTGTCGATTCTGTTTGGCGGTGTCATCGATGTCGTCCGTGTTAAGGACTTCTAATAGAAGCCGAAGCTCTTTGGAAAAGCTCTTTGTATCCAGGCCATACCTGTCATTCATAGGAGATCTCCTTACTTGAATTTGTAACGCTTCGTTCTGTAATCTGTTCGGTTTAAAGAACACACTTTGAGCGTACCATCGAAACCTGAAAATTGTCAATTTCCTGAACTATACCATGAAGATAGACTATTGACGCAGTCAAGGTAGTTGGTAGACTATTGAGAGGCTCGAATCAAAGAATACGTAAATGTGGGGGAAGAGCGAAAGAAATGGTACTACTAGGCGCTATAGTTAATGGTATTGCGATTCTTGCGGGAACACTCCTGGGCAAGCTGCTGCAGCGGATTCCGGAGAGTATGAAAAACACAGTGATGCAGGCGATTGGCCTTGCCATTATTGTTCTGGGGATTCAGATGGGCTTCAAAAGCGGAAACTTCCTGATCGTCATCCTGAGTCTCGTCATCGGAGCTGTGGCAGGTGAATGGATAGATCTGGATGAGAAGTTCAACCGGGTAGGCGAATGGCTAGAGCATAAGATAGGTTCAGGTGAACAAGGGAGCCTATCCCTTGGTTTTGTCACCGCAAGTCTGGTGTTCGTGGTGGGGGCAATGGCCATTCTGGGCGCACTCGACAGCGGGATGAAAGGGGATCATCAGATTCTGTATACCAAAGCTATCATGGACGGATTTATTTCCATTATACTGACCTCAACTTTGGGAATGGGTGTCTTGTTCTCTGCGATCCCCGTTTTTCTCTATGAAGGAGCCATTGCCCTGTGTGCTACACAGATTACCCGGTTCGTTCCCGATGCCTTGATGAGCAGCATGATTACAGAGATGACAGCGGCTGGCGGGGTGATGATCATGGCTATCGGCCTCAATCTGTTGGGGATTACCAAGATCAAGGTGGCTAATCTGCTGCCGGGCATTCTGGTGGCGGTGTTGCTGGTGGCGATAATGTACGGGTACGGGCAGTCTGTTTGAAAAGTAGAAGAACCGCCGCTTAGAGATCTTTTTTCAGGTAATAGTGGCTGAAGCCTCCGGCATTAGGAAGGGTCCCGTACACCTCGAAACCGTGTTTCAGGTAAAAATCCAACGCTTGAAAGCTTAAGGTGTCCAGCTTGATGAAATCGCAGCCTTTGGAACGGGCGAGGGATTCTGCCTCTGCGATCAGCAGGCTTCCATAGCCGGTTTTGCGGCAGGCCTCGTCCACGAACAGGTAGTGCACCTCCAGCCAGTTCCAGCAGATTTCACCGGTGAGGCCACCGTAATTCACGCCATCTGCATTTTTTAGAAACAGCTGTACTTCCTGGTACCTGCCTTTTAAGGAATCAGGGAAATGCCTCCAGTTAAACTCTCTCATTTTGTCTGATACATAGGTTTTGTCGGCAGGGAGGGATGTCTGAGAAATAAAAAGCTCCATGGTTTGATACTTCCTCTCGGTTCGGATAGTAGCCTGTTAAGGGCTCAATATCTTGAGCTTAGCATATCTCTGCCGGGACTTCGTGCTAAAGTTTTCTTTATAGTTGTTGAGTACCGCTGATCTAAATCAGTGAAAGGTCATGATGGGAGCATAAGTGATGAACATTAAAAAACTCCTGGAAGGATGTGAGGAAATGATAAATGCTATACGCGGGATACCGGGGGCCGAGTCGTGGTTAACGGTAGAACCCGTGCTGAAAGGCTGGTCGAGTGACCGGAAATTTTATGTCGAGGATCAGGCGGGGCGCAGGCTGCTGCTGAGACTCTCACCGGGTACTTCGTTTCAGCGCAAACAGCGGGAATATGAAGCGATCCGCAGCTTTAATGAATTGGACTTCCCGATGTCCCGGGCTGTTGATTTTGGGAGTTGCAGCAAGAGAAGCTCCCCCACAATGAAGCGGACATGCAGGCCAAGATTCTCTCAAGGATCAAGGAATACGAAGACTGTCCGTACCACCTGGAAGGGGATCAGCAAGTAATTGCCTTCGTTCGGCAGAACATCGGCGTGATCCATGATGTAGAGAAGGTGCATCATCACGGTGATTTCCATGTAGGCAACCAGATTTACACGACTGAAGGAAGGATTGGCGTTATAGATTTCAACCGCTGGGATATTGGAGATTATGCGGAGGAATTCTATAAAATACAGTTCTTCGACAGGGAGCAGAGCATCCCTTTTGCTAAGGGCAAGCTGGAGGGCTATTTCGGAGGGCCGCCACCGGAGGATTTCTGGAAAAGACAGGCGCTGTATGTGGCGTATACCTCGCTGTATTCCATAAAGTGGTCGATTCCCTACGGCGAAGCCGACATTCAGGACATGATGGAACGCTGCCGACTCGCTCTGAAGGACTATGACCAATTCCGTAGAATGATTCCCGGCTGGTACTTGGCTCCTTAAGATCACCTCATGGTGGTTCAAGGCCAAACCGCGAATAACGGAAGCCAGGATACACGGAGGAAGAGCCGCGAAGACCATTTTTCAGGATGTTTTTTTCACATCGTATTAATATTGGTGTAAAAGATTGAAATCAAGGAGTGCAGTACGGTAGAATTGCACTATACGACCAGCAGATTTAACCAAGAAGGGGATTGTAACGTTTGAATAATGAAGAATTGAATAACGGGCTGCCGGAGAATTACGAGGAACTGAAGAAGGCTGCCGGACGCTCTGCCGATTGGAGAGCGCGTCTTGAGGCCGTGGAGGAGCTTGGCCGCTTCAACCATAAACAAATTATTGATATTCTGAATCGTCTGATGATCAGCGATCCTGTATATACTGTCCAAGAAGCTGCATATGCGAAGCTGAAGGCCTTCGGTGAAGAGGTTACCGTGCCGTCGAAGAACAAAGCCGAGCTGTTCAGAGGTGTATCCAAGATTGTGCTGCGCGTCAAGAAGAGCCTTCCACGGGACCATTCCTATGAAGAGTTCAAGGAAAAGCTGAAAAAGATGCGGATTGACGTCTATGATGCTTATGAAGGCGAGAAGGGCGAAGATTTTGACGCCTGGCTGCAGAAATTGTGGGCTTCAGCCACTAAATAGGTAAGGCCATAGAGCGGAGAGACGGGGAGGATTCCCTATCGCTCCGTTTTTTGACGGTTCTCAAAAACTAATCATGCAAAGGATGACAATATGCTTAACAATTCATCTACTGAACCATTAACACGCCTATTTCAGGAGTTTCTTCAGCTGTCTGCCGGACTGCGGCCGAACTACATTGCCAGCTTAGGGAGCGGTGAAACGACAGGCGGGCCGGTGATCAGCGACATCGTACCGGCTGCGCCAGGGCTTCTGGAGGCCATCTACAGCCAGGTTTCCGGTACCAGCAGCAACGAAGAAGAGCCAAGTCTGATCGAATTCATTCCGGGCTACCGGCTGATTCATATTCAGGAGTATGCGCAAGAAATCCAGGTGCTGAGAAGTATTCTGGAAGAAAAGGGCTACAGCGGCGGAGGAACCGTTCTGCCCATCCTGATCAACTACGGTAGTGATTTTATCTGCTATTTGCAGAGTGAGGACGGAACTGAGCGGATCTGCGACCTGCTGCATGACTACGGCGACCTGGTCGTGATGTACGATTCCCCGGAGAAGTTCCTGGAGACGCTTTGTGAATTTTACAAGCAGGATGTGTATTTTCTGGATGAGGAAGGCTATTTGGACTGCGACCTGGTTCTCGAAGGGGAAGTTGGCGCAGCGCTGAATCCGTCGGCCCACTATTGGTCGGAATGATTTTGAAGGTGTTTAAGTATCCACGTATACAAAAAACGGGTGTCTTCCATTTATAGGGAGACGCCCGTTTTATTATTTATAGAAGCAACTTGCCGTGTTTACGCTATAGCTGGTAAAGCGGTTATTCCTGTGCAGCCTTTTTTTCCTGCTCCCGCAGTTCCACGCGCCGGATCTTGCCGGAGGCGGTTTTTGGGAGATCCGCGATAAATTCAATTTTGCGCGGGTATTTGTAAGGGGCCGTCCACTCTTTTACATGGGACTGCAGCTCTTTGGCCAATTCTGGTGTACCTGTAACATTGTCCTTCAGTACAACAAAGGCTTTGACAATCGAGCCGCGGATCTCGTCAGGACTGGCCACCACGGCGCATTCCTTGACCAGGGTATGCTTCATCAGGGCTTCTTCCACTTCAAACGGTCCGATGGTATATCCCGAGCTGATGATGATGTCATCGCCACGGCCTTCGAACCAGAAGTAGCCGTCCTCATCCTTGTGCGCCCGGTCTCCGGTGACAAAATACTCTCCATGCGAGCAGTTCACTTTGCGTTCAGGGTCTTTGTAATAGTTCTGGAACAAGGCTGGCATGCTTAAGTGCACGGCAATATCTCCAACGACTCCTGCAGGCAGCAGGTTTCCTTCTTCGTCAATGACCTCAACAAGGCCGGGAGCTATGGATTTGCCCATGGAGCCGACACGGATCGGTTCATCCTTGAGTGCCGCAATAATCAGCGTGCTCTCCGTCTGCCCGTAGCCGTCGCGGATGGTAATATCGAAATGCTCCTTGAAGGTGTTGATGACCTCCTGGTTGAGCGGCTCACCTGCGGATACGGCGCAGCGCAGCTTTGACAGATCATAGTGCGGCAGACCTTCGGTCTTGGCCATTAAGCGGTATTCGGTAGGCGTACAGCACAATACCTGTATTCCCTGGTCCTGCAGCAGCTGCAAATAGCGTTCCGGATGGAATGGCCCGTTGTAGACAAAGCCGGTTGCGCCGTTGCCTAGAACAGTGAGGAACGGACTCCAGATCCATTTCTGCCAACCCGGTGCGGCTGTAGCCCAGACAGTATCGGACTCACGGATATCGAACCAGAGTGAAGAGACAATTCTCAGATGTGCGTAACCCCAGCCATGCGTATGAACCACAGCCTTGGGATTACCGGTTGTGCCCGAGGTATAAGCCAGAATTGCGATATCATCGCGGCGGCTCGCTACAGCTGTGAAACTCTCCGGCTGCCCATTCATCAGGCCCTCCAGATCAGCCCACCCGCTGCCAAGTACTTCTTCACTCCCGCCAACCGAGAGACGGTAATCAAGTGCCGGCAGATCTTCGGTGATTTTATTGACTTCACCGGTCACTTCAGACCAGACAATGACCGCTCTGGCTTCGGAATGACGCAGCCGGTAGGCCAGATCCTTGGCCCGCAGCATTTCGGAGGAAGGAATAACAGCGAGCCCAAGCTTTAGGCAGGCCAGATAAATGACATAAGCGATAATCCGGCGCGGAACCATAACAAGTACACGGTCACCTTGCTTCAGGCCTAGACCGGACAGCCCGCCGGCAAGGCGGTTGGCCTGCTTCATAAGCTCGCCGTAGGTGATTTCTTCGTAATTGCCGTTCTCTTGTAGCCACTTAAGCGCAATCTTATCGGCTGGATGATGCTCCATTTCCGAAGTGAGATTGTAGAATTCAGGTGCAATCCAATGCTGATTGTCCAAAATGAATCTCTCCTAATATAAACGTGATGTTTTTTCAATAGGTATAGTATAGCACGTTCTCCTAGTACCAGGTGCTAAACTGGAGGGGAACAGTAGAGAATGTTCTGTGACTATTTTTGGCTATCATGCAGAACTATGTAGGACCCGGAAAGGAAGAGCATCATGGCATACGGTTTCGAAATAGCCGCAATCCTGATTAGGGAAAGGCTTATGGGAGATTATACAAAATTGAAACAACTTGTCCAGGGCAACCTTCTATAATAGTGGGAAAAGCCCCCAAGCGGCGGCATGGCTTGCTCCCCCTAATCATTTGCTTACGATTATACCCAATACCATTAAGGTTAAGACAAAGAAGGAACCTTTAGCCGCTAACCGGCAACTATCCAGAAAGCAGGAAGATGACCATGAACCCTACAGCTTTTGAAGAGATTTATTCCATTATGGAAGCTTCTTTTCCTGTCACTGAAATCAGAACCTTCAGTGGACAAAAGTCGTTGCTTAGCCATCCCCATTACCGGCTGCATACCGAGTTGGATACGGAGAACCGCATTCAGGCCTTCCTGGCCGCTTGGGAGTTCCCGGAACTGCGGTTTGTCGAGCATCTTGCGGTCAACCCCGAGATCCGCGGAGGGGGGATTGGCAAGAAACTGATGCAGGCGTATCTCGCCCTCACGGACAAGCCTGTTGTGCTGGAGGTGGAGCCGCCGGAAAATAAGCTTGCAGAGCGCAGAATCGGCTTTTACGAGCGCCTGGGCTTTCATCTTAACCTTTTTGATTATGTGCAGCCTCCGCTGCGCGAGGGGCAAGCCGATCTGCCTCTGAGAATCATGACCTATCCCCGGCAGGTGACGCTGCAGGAATTCCGGATGTTCCGGGATATCCTGTATACCGAAGTCTATAATATCCCGGTTCCTGGCCGCCGCCGATAGCATTGGGTATATTCATGAGCTAGGCCACAGCCCGCACTATTCATAATGAATAGGCGGGTTTTTTCTCAAGATAGATCGGACACCGGCTTGGAATTACTTCTTTACAATCACGATACAAGTTGGAAACAAGTTCATGATTAAATGTATCTATAACAGGGAACACACAAACGAACTTATAAGGAGACGATTATAATGAAAAGTAAAAAAATGATCATAGCAACCATGGTATTCGGAATGGCAGTCACAGGCTCGGCGGGGGTATATGCGGGAACCAGCATGCAGAAGATCAGCGCGTATCTGAATCACAGCATTGGATTTACAGTAAACGGAGCCGCATACACTCCGGTAGACAATAATGGCAAAGCGCTTGCCCCAATCACTTATAATGATACAACTTACCTGCCTGTCCGGGCGATGGCGGACGCGCTTAAGGTGCCGGTAACGTTCAATCCTTCAACCAATCAAGTCATTCTGGGTTCATCAGCGGGATCAGCAGCACCGGGTAACGGTTCAGCGGTTACTTTGGCCACCATCCAGTACAGTGCCGCGCAAAAAGAAGCCATCACCAAGGCCTTCTCCGCCTTCCAGGGCTTCGAGACCGCCTATGCACCGATGCAAATGACCAGCGGAGACACCTTCCAAAAGGCAGCCGAAGGCTCCGATGGCGTAAGATTCCTCTTCAGCCACATGAACGTAGATATCTCGCCGCGGGATTACTCCTACGAGTATGACGGTACTACAGTGAAGCTTTCGACTGGAGCAGCAGCCAAATGGTATACTCCCTCGGATATCCCGATGCTTACCTTTAAGCTGGACGACCGCTACGTCACTCTGAGCTCGCCGGACAAAGCGCTGAGCAAAGCCCAGCTTGAGAAAGTGGCTGCAAGTGTAGCGAAACTGAGCAAATAACATTTATTTTTAAAGGTGAAACTGCGAGCAGCCCGCTCTATCCATAGGATAGGCGGGCTGCTCGCATGTACCCATAGCAGAACCTTACTTTGAAAAGAAAGCCGCAATCGCAGCTGCAAAAGAGACACTGCAGCTACATATCCACGATGAACAGCAGACAATCCCCCCGCAGGTCTCCACAGTCTAGGAGTCCGGCGGGGGTATCTGCTATTTATTTATTCGTGCCGTGCTGCTTGGTTGCCAGTTTGGCTTCCGGTGAGCCTTTGCCGCGGCGTTTGTTTTTCTCCGCCTTCTTCATATTCTCCTGAAACTTCTCCACGAACTCGTGAGTGTCCATTGATATCCTCCTAAAAGTTTTGTAAGCATATGCTTCATCGAGTGACTGCGTATAAAACTCGCTTCGAAAGCATACGCTAAAATTTTTGTAAGCATATGCTAAGTGTAGCAGCGGTATTTCTCAGACCTGCTGTTACTGTGCCCGTTTTTGCGGAGGATCATTCCTGGCGGGTCAGCGTCTGGTCCGGGGAGGCTCCATACAGAGCCAACGCCTTCAAAGCAGATTGCCGCATCCGTTTTCTTAGCCAGTTCCCTTCAACAATCCGCACCCGTTTGCCCAGAAAGCGCATTTTGGATAGCACATATTCACCTTCGTTGCCCAAGTAGAACAAGGAGATGTAATAGGTGTCCTTGTCTTCGTCATAACGGACCTCCTTCTCGAAGCAGGAAAAGGCATAGAGAATCCTCGACAACTCCCGGTTGTAATCCGGAAGGACCTCGATCACGGCGCTCTGTCTGCGGCTCTCCAGAATTCGGTGGATCTCGGCCTGAGTCGTGCGTACAAGCTCGGGTGCTGCCGGAACTTCACATGCCGATGCTATTTTCTTCAGTCTGATGCTCATGAAGTCCCGGCGCGTCCAGCTGTACCACAGCAGATACCATTCCCGTTTGACCATGGAATATTCGAGACGGTAGGGAAGGCCGGACTGTTCCGGACCGGGGTGCCCGTTGTTCAGGCCGATGCTCACCTGTATGCCCTGATGGTGTTGAATACTTCGGCGAAGCACACGCACCAGCGGATGATAGACCTGTACTTCTGCAGTCGAAGCCTTATGGATCAGATCTTCAGCGAGATTCAGAGGAGCCTCACCCTCCAACAGGGTCCGCAGTTTATCAAGCGTCACCCCGGAAAAGGCGGCGGCGGCAGAGGGATGGCCCAGCATCAGCTTCAGCCAGGAGCGTTCATGGGAAGTGGAGAGAAAGACGCCGCTATCCTCCATCCGGGAGATGATCCGGTAATTGAAGATTTTCTCAAAAGGGTTCATAGTAGTCCAGGATCTCCTTCCATTCGGCAATCAACTCCTGCCGGAGCTGCCTCGGCGCAAGCACCTCACAGCTTGAGCCGAAGCTGCGCAGCCAGGGCTTGATTTCGGTCGTGCCGTTTACGGTAATTTCATAGATGAAAAAGTGCGGATCTTCCTCGGTTATAACCCCCCACTGCCCCTGCAGCAGTACACGCTCCTTCACAAAATTACGGGCAGAGCCGCTGCGCTGGGGATTCAGGAATTTAGCCCGGACAGTAACGGGACGGCCGGTATCGATCAGCCAGCTTGTGGCGATCTGCTGCTCCAGCGCGGATTGCTCCGCCAGGAAAAGCTCCTCTGTGACAGCTTCACCTTCCTCGATTTGTGTCATGCCCTCCATCCGGTACTTGCGGATGCCCAAGTGCTTGCTGTGAGTGAGTAAATACCATCTGCCGTACTGATGATCGTAGACGATTTTGAGGGGCAGTGCTGTTTCCGGGCGGCCGCTGGAATCACGCTCGAAGAGCGGATTAGTGCTTTTAGCGGCATAGCTGGTGTCGGCTTTCGGCGAGAAGTAGAGAAACTGCACCTTACTGCGGCTTTTGATGGCTGCCAGAAGTGTGGACAAGTGGGCTTCATCCAGGATTCTGGAATAATAATGGTATTTGTATAAAAAGGGTTCGATGGCCTGTTTCTCCACATCCTGCCGGAGCAGTTCTTTTTTCAGACTGTTGCGGAGCAAATATCCCTGTACGGAGGGCAGCTGGGTATTCGCCATAATATCCACGAAGTCGAACAGATCCATAAGCTCCTCTCCGGTCAATTGCTTGACCAGATCATTATTCAGCCGGTAACGGTAAGGACGCGGACCGGCTCCCCGCACAATAGCCCCGACCTCCTGCAAATATTTCAGGTCGCCGCGGATCGTCTTTTCATCGGGAAACGTACTCTCCGGGTCCAGCCCGCTGCAGCAAATGTCCAGCAGATCCTTTATGGCCAGCTCCTGGCCCCCGTTCAGTGCAGCCAGAATCCGGGAGATTCTCAGACTTTCAGATTCCTTGAGCGACTTGGCCTGGAACAGAAACAGCAGCAGAGGGTCGGCTGATTCGTAGTAATTGAACCGAAGCGCATCGGTGAAGCCCTGGGCTTGTGCCTCCGGCGGCTGTTCCTGCAGGGTGGCTGCGACTTCCTTTAGCTTCTTCAGGGTTTTATCGAAGGTATGAACCGAGATGCCGAGACGTTCGGCAAACTGCTGACGGCTGTACGCACCGCTGGTTAATACAAGCATCCGCAGAAACTGGATTTCCTTATCAAAGCTTTCCTTGGCCATGGTAGCCTCCGATCATACATAGTAGACACCTAATTTCTATTGTACCAGCGGTGACAAATGGAGAAAATGGAGAAGTTTCTCTATTATCGTAATACTTACGCCATGTTCGCCGGGAAGAAAATAAGCGAAGATGGATACAAGAAAGCTGATGCTACCAAGCAAAGCTGACTTGAAAAAATTCTCCGAGGCGCATGGACGGGATACTTCGCCTGTTAAGCGACCTGTCGCTGGTTCGACTCCAGCTTCCTTCTAGAGAAGGAATAGCTCAGTGGTAGAGCAGTCTGTGCCTGTCCAATCTTGTTTTCTTCGGAGGATAAAAATGTACACAAAGCGAGGCGACTGAAAGGGTTCCTTCGTCTGTTATGGGAATAGAATTGACGGTGCCCCAGGGCACTGACCGGCCTTTTCAACCCAATTCCTCGCTTTGTGCAATCCATCAAGCCGGTGAGGCGCCGGGACGGGTTACTTCACACTCCAACGTGACCAATGAATAATTCTGGGCAATACGGCAGGTTCGACTCCTGCAGATACACCTGTCCCACATTTTCCTCACCGGTATTGATGATTAGGAGGTAATGAACATGAGCTTTGCTTCGAAACTATTTGGCTCCATGAAGCCACATGCCTTGAACAAGGAAGGGTATCCCGCTTATACGCGTCCTGTGGAAGAGCAGTATCTGCAGATGCTTTTGACGAATACAATGCATAATACGTTTTATGCGGACCAGCAGGAGCTTTTGGATCATGCGGCGGAGCTGCATCAGCAAATGGCTCTTGAACAGCCGGAATTTATGGCAAAAGCGCTGGTCTATGCCAGGGGGGAGGGGTTCATGAGACTGCAGCCGCTGTTTGGGCTGGCTGTACTATCCGGTACACGTCCGGATCTGTTCGCCAAAGTCTTCATGAAGGTTGTGCAAATCCCGTCTGACCTGTCCGATTTCTTGACGATCCTGCAGGGGCTGGGACGTGGGGAGGGCGGACGGGCGGTAAAACGCCAGGTCAATCTGTTCCTGTCGGGAATCAGCGAGTACTGGGCGCTGAAATATAATGGCCGTGGCCGTGGCTACAGCCTTGGCGACGCCATTGCCACAGCTCATCCGAAGCCGACGGATCTCAAGCAGCAGGCCTTGTTCCGTTATTTACGCGGCCAGGAGGCCAATCTGATGCTACTGCCACAGGTGGAGGCGATGGAGAAGCTGAAGCAGGCCGTGACCGCGGAGGAGCAGATTGAGTGGATCGAGCGGGGCAAGCTTCCATACTCAGCCGTAACAGGAGCGATCAAGCCTTCCCGGGAAGTCTGGAAGGCGATCCTGTATCAGATGCCTACGTTCGCCCTGCTCCGCCATTTGAATGCGCTCCAGCGGAGCGGCATCCTCGACGATCAGCGGAATCTGGATTATGTAGTCAAGCGCATAGTGGATCGACAGGGGCTGCGCAAAGCGCGGATATTGCCTTTCCGTTTCGCGACAGCGTTCCGGCAGGTGCAGCAGCCTGAGCTTCGGGATGCGCTGAGAGAAGCGGTGGACCTGACGTTTGACAACCTGCCGGATATGGAGGGGCGGACCGCGATTTTTCTCGATATTTCCGGTTCGATGCAGGGTGACTATCTGGAGATCGGTTCCATATTTGCTTTGGCTTTGTATAAGAAGACTCAAGGGAAGTCGTTGTTCTGGCTCTTCGATACCGAAGTGGCCGATGCGAAGCCTTCCCGCCGGGACAGCATCCTGGGCCAGGCGGAACGGATACAGGCCCGGGGTGGAACCGACACCGGCGCACCGGTCCGCAAGCTGCTGGAGCAGCACATCAAGGTGGACCAGGTGATCATCATCACCGATGAGCAGCAGAACAGCGGCAGCCCATTCTATCAACAGCTCAAGCTGTACCGCAAGAAGGTCAATCCCGATGTTAAAGCATTCGTTGTCGATATCGCACCTTACCGTCATGCAATGGTGCCTGAGCAGGATGATCAGACCTACTACGTTTACGGCTGGAGCGACACTGTATTGTCCTACATTGCCCAGTCGGTGCAAGGATACAGTTCGATGACGAAGCAGTTAGCAGATATGGAGATATAGGGTAAAAGGGGAAGCGCCGGAAGAGCAGAGCAGCTCATCTGGCGCTTCTTTACTGCCAAAATTATGCGCGGGTAGCTCCTTGGGAGTGTTCACAAGTAGGCTGTGGCCGGTTGCCTGCATCCTGTCGCATATGAAAACGCTAACCTTTAATTTGTATAGTAAACCTTTAGATTTTACCCTGTTTACACATCTGACCTTACCTTATTGTTGAAGGAGATACATGAATGTCCCAGGCCGGCCGATGCCTGAATCAACTGCGACTTGTCTCACAGCTGAAGCTCCGGACGGGCTGTTTTTTTTGATAAGTGGACCTTTTGGCAATCATAGGAATGTACAGGTTCACAGGTCCTCAATAATCGTACTATTTGTTAGGAAACAGGTGCCTTCCTTTTACAAGAATAGCCCAGCTGTTTCCTCTTGCGTGATATAATGTGGCAATCAACCTGTGTGAATAGGAGGGAGAGAGACATCATGCTGCTCCCCGGAAACTGGTACAAAAAGCATTTTAAAAATAATCTGTTCATGAAGATCATCCTGATCTTTTCCATTATAGCGGTGGTAACCACGATTACATTCTCCTACCTGATGTTCCTGCTGATGTCCCAATCTGCAGTACAGAGGCAGCTGGAAATCCAGAAGCGGACCGTGGAAAGTGTAAACAACTATATGCAGCATAAATACGATGCCGTGCAGACGATGATGCGCGATGTATACCGGGACAGTGAGCTTACGGCCAATACATCCTACTTGCTGGAGCACCCTTATCAAGATTATGTCACCTACAGGCTCGAACGTTATCTCAATGAGAGCAACACCACCACAGACAGTGTGCAGTTTTTCCGCAACCAGATGGAAGATGATCCGGATATCCGCAGTCTGCTGCTCTACAGCTCTGCCAAACAGCAGCTCTATGTATTCAATGAACAGGAGAACTTCAATATTATTTCTACCAATGCGGCGCATTCGTTTGTGCCGGATGCTTTGTATCTGGAGGAAGCCAGCAGTGTAACGACGCCGAATATCTGGGTCCGCAAAACGATAGCTCTCGCAGATTCCCCCATGTTCTCCATCCGTGTGCCGATTAATGACAAGCAGTCGCTGCGGAATATCGGGCAGCTGCTGGTGTTCTATGATGCGGACCATATCTGGGCGAGCATGGGTGACTACAAGGATGATTTCAAAGGCGATATTATCGTGCTGTCGGCAGACAATGATGTATTGTTTGACAGCTCAGGGACATTCTATGGCAAGAAATATCCTTATCCTGAGCAGATTGAAGCGATCTATGCCGACGGCGAGGAAGTGAACGGCATGCTGATTACGAAGCTGACGCATACCCAGGGCGGATTCACTGTACTCAGTGTGGTGCCGGAGGGGGAGCTTGCAGCGACTTACAGCGGTCTGCGCAACATGATTATTACCATTTGCCTGATCTGTATTCTGTTTGCGGTGATCACACCCTCGCTGTTTATCAGCAATTTTGCTACCCGGGCGCATAACATTATCCGCTTTACCCGTAAGGTGAAGAATGGGGACCTTAATGCCCGCATCACCGATGTGAAGGAAGACGAGCTGGGCCAAATCTCCAAAAGCTTCAATGATATGCTGGACGAGCTGAATCTGTACATCGACCGGGTGTTCAAGGCGGAGATCAAGCAGAAGCACAGCGAGATCGCTGCGCTGGAAGCAAGGGTCAATCCGCATTTTCTCTATAACACCCTGGAAGTCATCCGCATGCGTGCCATCTCACAGGGGGCTGCAGATGTTGGAGAGATGATCTACAGCCTGTCTGTTCTGTTCAAAAGCTACGTCCACCCCAAGGCGAAGCATACCCTGAAGGACGAACTGGAAGCCTGCCGGCTGTATCTGGAGCTGTTCCGCATCCGGTATAAGGATAAATTCTCCTATGAGCTCCATTGCCCCAAGGAGCTAGAGGGGCGGGTCGTGCTGAAGATGTCCCTGCAGCCGGTTGTTGAGAATTATATCCTTCACGGGATGCGGACAGACCGCAGCGATAACCATATCCGGGTTGATCTGGTCAAAGAAGGCGGAATTCTTCGCGCTGTGGTCAACGATAACGGACGTGGCATTAAGCAGGAACGGCTTGCGCAGATTCAGAAGGATCTCCTGGACCCGGACAGCTCTTCACAGTCCTTCGGGCTGCGGAGTATTCATGAACGGATGCAACTGCTGTATGGAGAACCGCACGGCTTAGCGGTAGCCAGTGAAGAAGGCCAGGGGACCACCGTGACCTTATGTTTTCCTGATCTGGGAGAGGAGGAGCCAACCTATGTATAAGGTGTTTATTGTAGACGATGAGCCTTTTATTATTGAAGGGCTGTATGATATTGTCGATTGGGCCGGAATGGGAATGGAGATTGTCGGCCGGGCGGAGAATGGCCAGGAGGCCCTCGAGGCGCTCACTTCCCTCCGCGCAGATATTCTGATTACCGATATTTCCATGCCCCTGATGAACGGTCTGGATCTGATCCGTGCTGTCCGTAGCCTCCAGCCGGGGCTGAAGGTCATTATTCTCAGCGGGTATGATGAGTTCGGGTATCTGAAGGAAGGGATGACGCTCGGCATTGAGAATTATCTGTTGAAGCCGATTAATCTCGAGGAGTTCAAGGCAACACTTAGCAATACCGTGGAGAAGCTTCATATAAGCAGAGTTGAAGATGAACTGAACGCGCAGAGCATCTCTATATTAAGAGATAATATTATGCACCGCTGGCTCCGGGAACAGATTGGAGTGAATGAATTCCGTGAGCGGTCGGAACTGCTGGGTATCCAGCTGGACAAGCCGCTATTACTGGCTGCCCTGCTGCGGCCGGGCAGGGGGGCCGGCAATGCGGAATTCTTGAAGGCGGTTGCGAATGCCCTTGGGGACAACAGCTCCACTATTCTTTTTCAGGATATGGATGGAGATGCCGTGCTTCTGCATGGCTTAAGCGAGTACCAGCGCGGGAAGGAAGAGGTCGAACGCTGCCATGAACGTCTGGTGAGGAAACTGTCATCCTATCAGCCGCTTTGCTTCTCGATGGGCTCTGTCGTGGAGACAGAGGGAGGGGCGGCACAGAGCTATGAGCAGGCGAAGAAAGCGCGGGAATATTTCATACTGTTCCCTGAACGGACAGTGATCCGCTATGAGGAGATCGCCAGCCGCAGCGAGGCGGACGGGCGGGAGGTCACGCAGAACTGGGAGCAGGTCCAGAAGCTGATTCTGGCTAAGGACAAGGAAGCGCTGTTGCAGCGGATTGATGAGCGGTTCGAGCAGCTGCGCCATATGGAAGGCGTAACTCCCGAGGTTCTCCAGGATTTCTCCATGGAATGGCTGATCCGCTTCAAAATGCAATTGAAGGAAATCAGACATTGCGAAGAACCTGAGCTATACCAGGAGGGCTTCCGCAGACTCCGCGAAACGACCTCCATTCATGAATGGATTCAGATTCTGAAGGAAGCCGCATCGCTTACGATTGACCTGTTGATCCGCGATGTGAAGAGTCCGGTCGTGCAGCAGGTGCTTAATTTTATCCATGAATCCTACGCTGAGGATGTTTCGCTGAAGACACTCGGTGCGCAGTTCAACATCCACCCGGTCTACCTTGGACAGCTGTTCAGCAAAGAGGTAGGGGACACGTTCACGGAATATATCAACCGCTACCGGATTGAGAAGGCTAAGGAGCAGCTGCGGGGAACCTCGTCCAAGGTGCATGAGATTGCCAGGAATGTCGGCTACTGGGAGACCGGTTATTTCTATAAGCAATTCAAAAAATATGTGGGGATTTCCCCCACCGAATATAAAGGACTTGTGTAACGGCTGTCTGCCGGGCAAGTTCTTTTCTTTATTTTCTACATGATTTATTTAGTTTAGCTTCTGTCTGAAAATGCTTACATCAACTAAAGTTAAAGTAATCCTTGAAGGGACAAAGGCCGAACAGACCTTCACATGTCCTGCAGTTTTGAGGTGAATAAAGGGGAGGTTATAAAGAATGAGCAAGAAAAGCAAACGGTTGTCCCTATTACTGACGTCGATGATGGCAGTCTCGGTGCTGCTTAGCGCATGCGGCGGTGGTTCGAACAATGCAAGTTCCAATGATTCGGCTTCTGGATCAAAAGGCAACTCGGAGAAGCCGGTAGAGCTGATCTGGTACACCATCGGTGCGCCGCAGAAGGACCTGGACCAGGTTGTGACTGAAATCAACAAATACACCAAAGAGAAAATTAACGCAACCCTGAAAATCAATATGCTTGATTACGGCGACTATTCGCAAAAAATGCAGGTTAAGGTAGCCTCCGGTGAACCTATGGACATTATGTTTACCAGTTCATGGGCCCTGGATTATGTGCAAAATGCCCGCAAAGGCGCATTCATGGAGCTGGACAAGCTGATTGATGAGCACGGCAAAGACATTAAGGCTGCCATCGACCCGGCATTCCTGGAAGGCTCCAAGGTAGACGGACACAACTATGCGATCCCGGCCAACAAAGAGCTTCCGGCACAGGAAGTATGGCGCTTCAACAAAGAGCTTGTGGACAAGTATAAGCTGGACATCAGCAAAGCAACCACACTGGACAGCATTGAACCTATGCTCAAGACCATTAAGGAAAACGAACCAGGCGTTACGCCATATGCAATGGTGAAGGACTACATGCCGGTGCTGCCTTTCGACTACATTATCGAAAAAATGCCAATGGCCGTGTATCTGAATACCAAGGACTATAAAATCGTCAACATTCTGGAAAGTCCAGAGCTGAAATCCAGTCTTGAAACCGTACACAAATATTACAAGGCAGGTTACGTATCATCTGAAGTAGCGACAACCTCCTCTGTGGATGATCTCTATAAAGCCGGCAAATGGTTCATGGACCGCGCGACTACACAGCCTATGGCTGACAATCTGTGGACGGCCAGCTACGGCTACCCTGTAGTTTCCACTCCTGCGGGCGAATCCTACATCTATAACTGGTCTGTTATGGGTTCGATGCAGGCCATTTCCGCCAACTCCGAGCATCCGGAGAAAGCCATGGAATTCCTGAACCTGCTCAACACCGATCCTTATCTGCGCAACCTGGTCGATTCGGGTATTGAAGGCGTGCATTACGAGAAAATCAATGATAACACCATCAAGAATCTGCCGGAAGCACAAAACTATGATATGCCGTCCTTCTCTCTGGGCAATATCATGATCAACTACCTGAACGAAGGCGACCCTGCGGATAAGTGGGAGCAGTTCAAGAAATTTAACGAAGCAGGCATCAACGCTCCACTGCTCGGCTTCAACTTTGATACCTCCAAGGTAACGAGTGAAATCGCCGCTGTACAGAACGTGAAGGAAGAATTCTGGGCTCCGCTCATGACAGGAACCGTAGATCCTGACGAATATCTGCCAAAAGCGATTGAGAAATTCAAAGCTGCCGGACTCGATAAAATCATCGCAGAAGCACAAACCCAAATCGACGCTTGGAAAGCCGCGAACAACAAATAATTCATTTCCTTAAGGAAGATCGGGCGGGTGCCAAGCCTCTAGCCCGGTCTTTTCTTTTACAGTTTAGGAGGGCTCCACGTGAAAATGATTGGCGGATTCATCCGAAATATCATCAAAGACAAGGTTATGCTGCTCATGGTCCTACCAGGCGCGCTGTGGTTCCTCTTCTTTTCCTATCTGCCGATGGTGGGTACGGTTATTGCGTTTAAAGAGTACCGCTACAGCCGGGAGGGCTTCTGGGCCAGCATTATCCACAGCAAGTGGGTGGGCTGGGATAACTTTAAATTTCTGTTTACCACGAATGACGCGTATATCATCACCCGCAACACACTTTTATACAATGCCGTGTTCATATTGCTGGGGCTGGTGCTGTCGGTAGTCATGGCGATTGTGCTTGCAGAGATTGCCAACAAAAAACTGGCCAAGGTCTACCAGACCGGCATGTTCCTGCCGTACTTTCTGTCCTGGGTTGTAGTCGGCTACTTTGCCTTCAGCTTTCTCAGCTCCGAGAGCGGTGTGCTGAACCAGATCCTAGGCTATTTTGGAGCAGAACCCATCAACTGGTACTCCGAGAAAAAATACTGGCCGGTCATCCTCGTGCTCGTGTATCTGTGGAAGGCGCTCGGCTATAACAGCGTAGTCTATCTGGCCGCTATTATGGGTATCGACAAATCGCTGTATGAAGCGGCGATGATCGACGGTGCAGGCAAATTCCAGCAGATCAAGAACATCACGCTGCCGCTGCTCAGCCCGATTATTACGATCATGACCCTGCTGGCCATCGGGAAAATCTTTTACGCCGACTTCGGCCTGTTCTATCAGGTGCCCCGCAACTCCGGGACGCTCTACAGTGTTACGAACGTTATCGATACCTATGTATACCAAGGCCTCAAATCTACAGGCGAGATCGGCATGAGTACAGCGGCGGGTCTTTATCAATCCGTTGTCGGCTTCGTGCTTGTTATTACCTCGAACTATATCGTGCGTAAATTCAACAAGGACAGCGCCTTATTCTAGTCAGGGCGAAAGGAGTGAACCAGATGTCCACTATTGTCAATAAAGAACGTGATTTTCATAAGCTCTCCAAAACCTGGAACGTGCTGTTTAATCTGTTTGCCGGTGTTTTTGCATTACTGTGCGTATTCCCGTTCATCTTTGTAGTCATCATTTCCTTCACGGATGAAGGAGCTTTGGCCAGAGACGGCTACAGTCTGTTCCCGGCTAAATGGAGTCTGGGTGCGTACAAATATGTATTCCAGTCGGGAGATATGCTGTTGCAATCCTATGGGGTGACCATCCTCGTGACGGTGCTCGGCACACTGATCAGTCTGCTGTTTATTTCTTTTTATGCCTATGCCATTTCGCGTAAAAGCTTCAGATACCGCAATTTCTTTGCTTTCTTTGCCTTCTTCACCATGCTATTCAACGGCGGGCTTGTTCCGACCTATATTATCGTTACCCAGTTTCTGGGCCTGAAGGATACGATCTGGGCGCTCGTGATGCCGCTGGCGGTCAATGCCTTCTACATTATGATCCTACGTACTTTTTACAGCACCAGCGTTCCTGATGCCATTCTCGAATCCGGTAAAATCGACGGCGCAGGCGAGTTCCGCATCTTCCTTACGCTGGTACTACCGCTTTCATTACCCGGTCTGGCGACTATTGCCCTGTTCAGTACCTTGGGTTACTGGAATGACTGGTTCAATGCGCTGCTCTACATCGATGATCCGAATCTGGTGCCGCTGCAGTCTATGCTGATGCGGATCGAGACCAGCATGCAGTTCATCATGCAGAACTCGACCAACAGCTCACTCAGCATGGAGGCACTTCGCTCTATGCCGCAGGATACCTCGCGTATGGCGATGGTGGTGCTGGCGACGGGCCCGATTATTTTTGCCTATCCATTCTTCCAGCGTTATTTCATCCAGGGTCTTACGATAGGAGCCGTGAAAGAATAAGACCGTCACCAGAGAGGGAGTGGAGAGTATGACCTATACAGATCCAGACAGACCGGCCCGGGAACGGGCTGAGCATCTGCTGGGACAGATGACCTTGGAAGAAAAGGCTGCACAGCTGGTTCAGCCTTTCGGCTGGCAGGCTTACGAACATACCGAAGGGGAGATTACTCTTACTGCGGATTTCAAACGTCAGGTGGCAGAAACAGGCATCGGTTCGCTCTACGGCATGCTCCGCGCGGATCCGTGGACCGGAGTGACCCTGGCCAGCGGGCTGTCCCCGCGCCAGGGGGCGGAGGCAGTGAATGCCATTCAGCGTTATGCCATCGGGAACTCACGCCTTGGCATCCCGATCCTGATCGGGGAAGAGTGCTCGCACGGCCATATGGCCATCGGGGCGACCGTATTTCCGGTTCCGCTGTCACTGGGCAGCTCGTGGAATGTAGACCTGTACCGGGAGATGTGCCGGGCGGTGGCGCTGGAAACCCGGAGCCAGGGCGGAACGGTGACCTATTCGCCGGTGCTGGATGTCGTGCGCGATCCCCGCTGGGGCCGGACGGAGGAATGCTTTGGCGAAGATGCTTACCTGATCAGCGAGCTGGCGGTGGCCGCCGTGGAGGGGCTGCAGGGAGAATCGCTGAGCAGCCCCGATAGTGTGGGCGCTACACTGAAGCATTTTGTCGGCTACGGCAGCTCCGAGGGCGGCCGCAATGCCGGTCCGGTGCATATGGGCTGGCGCGAGCTGCTGGAAGTGGATTTACTTCCGTTCAAGAAGGCGGTGGAAGCAGGCGCGGTGTCCATTATGCCCGCCTACAATGAGATTGACGGCGTACCCTGTACGACGAATACCGCACTCCTGGAGGAGATTCTCCGGGGGGCTTGGGGTTTTGACGGGCTCGTGATTACCGATTGCGGCGCCATCGAAATGCTGGCCGCCGGCCATGACGTCGCCGAGGACGGTTTGGATGCGTCGGTGCAAGCCATCACGGCAGGCATCGATATGGAGATGTCCGGCGTCATGTTCGGAGAACATCTCGCCGGTGCTGTCCGCAGCGGCAAGCTGGCGGTGGAGGTTCTGGACCGCGCCGTGCAGCGGGTACTGGAGCTGAAGTTCAGGCTCGGCCTGTTCGAGCAGCCGTACGCCGATCCGGAAGCGGCGGAGAAGTTCATCGGCAGCGCGAAGCACCGGGAGCTGGCCCGGAGGCTGGCTGCGGAGAGCATCATTCTGCTGAAGAATGAAGGCGGGACGTTGCCGCTGGCGGGTAACGGCAGCATGGGCGTGGGCAGCGGGAATGACAGCGTTAGTGTGAGTGGCACCGGCAATAGCGGGAGTGGCAGCGTCAGTGCGGGTGGCACCGGCAATAGCATAAGTGGCAGCGTCAGTGCGGGTGGCACAGGCAGCAACCTGGGTGGCGGCGTCAGTGCGAGCGGCAATAGCGGCAGCATAAGCACCGGCAAGGTTGCCGTCATCGGCCCGAACGCCGATGCGCCGTACAATCAGCTGGGCGATTATACCTCGCCGCAGCCGCGGTCCAGCATCGTCACCGTGCTGGATGGGGTCCGCAGCAAGCTTGGAGCAGAGCGGGTGCTGTACGCCCCCGGCTGCCGGATCAAAGGCGACGACAGAGAAGGCTTCGAAGCCGCCTTGGCTTGCGCCGCACAGGCTGACACGGTGGTCATGGTGCTTGGCGGCTCAAGTGCCCGCGATTTCGGCGAAGGCAGCATTGACCTGAAGACCGGAGCATCGAAGGTGACGGAGCATGCCTGGAGCGATATGGACTGCGGCGAAGGGATTGACCGGATCTCGCTGGCCCTCTCAGGTGTGCAGCTGGAACTGTTCCAGGAAATTCATCAGCTGGGCAAGCCGGTGATTGTGGTCTATATCAACGGCCGTCCGGTGAGCGAGCCCTGGATCGAGGAACACGCGGCTGCCATTCTGGAAGCCTGGTATCCCGGTCAGGAGGGCGGCCATGCGGTGGCGGATATTCTGTTCGGAGATGTGAATCCTTCCGGCCGGCTGACCATTTCCTGGCCGAAAGATGTGGGACAGCTTCCGGTGTATTACAACGGCAAACGTTCACGCGGCAAACAATATCTGGAGGCCGATTCGCAGCCCCGCTACCCGTTCGGGTATGGACTGAGCTATACAAGCTTCCGCTACTCGGAACTCCAGGTGGAGCCGCAGGCAATCACGGCAGACCAAACCGCAACGGTACGGGTCACCGTGACCAACACGGGAGAACGGGAAGGCGCGGATGTCGTTCAGCTCTACATTTCCGACGTGGTGAGCAAGGTGTCCAGACCTGCGAAGGAACTCAAAGGCTTCCGCAAAATCACGCTGGCTCCAGGCGCAGCGCAAATCGTAGAATTTGAAGTCGGCGCGGAGCAGCTGCAATATATCGGCCCGGAGGTTCAGCCTGTCGTGGAGCCGGGAGGATTCAAGGTGCTGGTGGGTCCTCATGTCAATGAGGTACTGGAAGCTGCACTCGAGGTAACGGAGGGGTCACATGGAACGGATTAGAAGATTCATCCGCGAGCTGTCCGAGCGGCAATGGCTGGAGCAGCAGGCGCTGGAAGGCTGGGACATTCAGGCTTCGGTCTATACCGTGCCGGGTCAATATGACGGAATGCGGCCGTATACCGAAGGCGGAGATTTCAACCTGTTCCCGAGTGTACAGGGAACCACCTACTTTTTTCGCCGTACACTGGAAATTCCTGCAGAATGGCAAGGGCAGCGTACGGGTCTCATATTTGAGTCGGGCGGCGAGGGTTTACTGCGGGTGAACGGGGAATCCCGCCAGGGCCTCGACCGGAACCACACCTTTGTAACCCTGGAAGCCTCGCCGGACGGCCGGCCGCTGGAGCTGGAAATCGAATTGTTCGATCCCATTCCCGAGCCGGTGGACCCGCTGAATCAGCAGGCGGTCATCCAGCCGCCGATCCGGGCCATCCGCACCTGGCTGGTACGGGTCAATGAGCCGGTCCAGAGCCTGATGTATACCGCCGTCATCGTCCGCGATGCGGCGGTCCTGCTGCCCGAAGCGGATATGCGCCGCGCGCGGATGCTGGAATCCTTGTACCGGGTGATGGATGAATATTTGAATTTGGA
Source organism: Paenibacillus sp. P46E (assembly GCF_001909095.1). Lineage (NCBI taxonomy): Bacteria > Bacillati > Bacillota > Bacilli > Caryophanales > Paenibacillaceae > Paenibacillus > Paenibacillus sp. P46E. The sequence goes on along the minus strand of NZ_LVYZ01000070.1, from coordinate 237 downwards.
AGAGACAGCGGTACGTGAAGGCAGTGCTGTAGCGGCCCTGGAAGCGACGCTGCGTACAGATATCGCAGGGATTGGCGGCAATGCGGAAGGCACCATTCATATGGTTGGCCAGTCGCATATCGACATTGCCTGGCTGTGGCCGGCGCGGGAGACCGTGCGGAAGACCAGCCGGACCTTCTCCACCGTCAATGCCTTAATGGACGAATACCCGGACTATCAATTTGCCCAGAGCCAGCC
>NZ_LVYZ01000069.1:0-44247 GCF_001909095.1 Paenibacillus sp. P46E | reverse complement strand
TTTTTGTCTCTATACCCTTATTTTGTGTTTAAAATCACTTCTTTTCTTCTGAGTTCGATATACCCCTCGTTTGTGTAAAAAAATTTAGTGCTGCGTTACATTTAGTCATTTACGGAGGCAAAATGCCGTGATATGTTTAGCAAGTAACAAATAGTAAGTTTATTTATTAATATTAGCTATTAATAATTATTAACCACTACATACACAATGGAGGAATACACATGAGTACTTTTTCAGAATTGGTTCAAGCACGGAGATCGGCAAATAACTTCATAGAGGGCATCAAAATTCCCCAGAGTGAGCTGGAGGAAATGTTCTCGCTGGCCCGTCTTGCCCCTTCAGCCTATAATTTGCAACATGCGCATTATAAGGTGGTTGCCAATGAAGACTTGAAAGAAAAAGTCCGCGAAGCAGCCTACGGCCAATATAAAATCCACACGGCATCAGCCGTCATCGTCGTGCTTGGAGACAAGCATGCGTATCTGCAGGCACCGGAAATCTATAGCGGCCTGAAAATGCTAGGAGCCATGAGTGAGGAAGAATTTGACGGCACCATTGAAGCCATCAATGGCGCCTACAGTGGAAATGACGCTTTTCAGCGCGATGAAGCGATCCGCAATGCCTCCCTGTCCGCGATGCAGTTCATGCTGATTGCCAAGGACAAGGGCTGGGATACCTGCCCGATGATCGGTTTCGACACTGAAGCCCTCAAGGCAACCCTAAGCCTGCCTGAGAATTTGGTGCCGGTCATGCTCATTACCATCGGCAAGGACAACAAGCACAAGATCAGACCCCGCGGATACCGTAAGCCGGTGAATGAGTTTGTAGAGTTCTTTTGAGTGATGCACGCAGCAAAAACAGAGCCATCCGGGACACAGCCCGGATGGCTCTTTTGCTTAATCAGCAGTAATAATCTCTAAGCTCTACACTCTGCGGAAACGCCACAGGATACTTTGAAAATCACCATGCAATGCAGGCAGCGGCAATCCCGCATACATCAGATGATCGCCTCCGTATACACCGCCGCCTTCCAGCCATTCATAATCCGCATTAGGATCAAGACCCTTAAGACGCAGGTAATACAGCTTATCATTAGGCTCTGCCAGTGTACGGACATAGACGACTACAGCCTCTGACTGATCTTCTGCCGCAATCAGCCACGCCGTCTCATTCCCTTCAAAGGGGCTCAGGAGCCGGTATTGCTCCCCAAACTGAACAAGCGGACGCAGTTCTTTGTACAGCGCTACCTGTGCTTTTACCGCTGCTTTTTCTTCTTCTGTGAACTTCGTCAAATCCAGCTCATAGCCGAAATTGCCTGACATGGCCACATGGCCACGGAGTTCCAGGGATGTATTGCGCTGAACCTGATGGTTCGGAACCGCAGACACATGACTGCCCATAGCGCTCAGCGGGTAGACCATACTTGTACCATACTGGATTTTGAGCCGGCTGACGGCATCGGTATTGTCACTCGTCCAGGTCTGCGGCATGTAGAAGAGCATCCCGGGATCGAAACGTCCCCCGCCTCCGGAGCAGCTCTCGAACAGCACAGCCGGGAATTCCGAAGTGATCCGTTCAAGCACACTATATAGACCAAGCATATAACGGTGCGCCGTTTCGCGTTGTCTTTCCGGCGGCAGCTGTGCAGATCCGATCTCAGTCATATTACGGTTCATATCCCATTTGACATAGGTGATCGGCGCTGACCGCAGCACAGCAGCAATGCGGTCACCGATCGCCTGACAGACATCCTCGCGTGAGAAGTCCAGCACCAGTTGCGTACGGGCCAGCGTTCTGCGGCGGTCCTGTACATGCAGACACCAATCGGGATGCTGCCGGTACAACTCACTGTCCGGCGAGATCATCTCCGGTTCAAACCACAGGCCAAACTGCATGTCGAGCTTATTCACCCGCTGCGCCAGATCCTCCAAACCCTCGGGCAGCTTGTTCGGATCAACCACCCAGTCCCCAAGCGAGCTGCGGTCATTGTCCCGGTGGCCGAACCAGCCGTCATCCAGGACGAACAGCTCCATGCCCAGCTCACTGCCAGCACGGGCGATATCTTCAATCTTACCGGCAGTGAAATCGAAATATGTAGCCTCCCAGTTATTCACAAGCACAGGACGCGTACGGTCACGGAAGGTGCCGCGGGCCAGCCGCGTACGATACAGCTTGTGATAGGTTCTGGACATCGCGCCAAGGCCAGCCGCAGAGAAGACAAGCACCGCCTCAGGAGTCTGGAAGGATTCTCCCGGCTTAAGCAGCCAGTTGAAATCAAAGGGATTGATGCCCATGGACACACGGGTTGTCTTATACGGCTCAACCTCTGCCTGAGCGGTAAAACTGCCGCTGTAGACCAGACTGACGCCATATACCTCCCCATGATCTTCATCTGCCCCCTTGGAAAGAAGGGCTATAAACGGGTTATGGGCATGGCTGCTTGCCCCTCTGCGACTCTCCACTCCTTGCATCCCGGAAGCGAGCGGCCGGCGTTCTACATAGCGTTCTCTTGCCCATGAGCCTGACAAGTGCAGAAGATCGTAGCTGGAATCGCGCAGGTCTACACTCATACTGAGTCCGCGCAGCAGCTTCAGCTCCCCTGCACCTTCATTTATGAAACGCACTGATCGTGTGATCGCATTCAATTCATTAAATACAGTATAACTAAGGATGATCCGCAGCCCGGCTACCGCATCAAGCAGCTCCAGCTCCAGAGTCTCCGCTTCATCCTCATGCTCGGCATAAGTCGCGGGGAGGCCTTCAAGTGCAGGTTTGCCGTGATATATCCGATGGGTATCGTACACAGCCTCAGAGGCTGTCGTTCCGTCAGGAACCTGAATCTGGTAGGCGGGATGCCTGAAATCCCCAACACCATAAGATGGATATTCCTGCGAAATCGTGTCAAAGGAGATCGACATATCTTCAGGATAGGGGCTTGGCGAGAAGGAGCAGCGCTCCGTCCGCTGCAGGATAGAAGATAGCGCCGTTGCCCGGATAGCTCTCCCCCAATAGACATGAACCGGAACTCCTGTTGGCAGGAGCTGGAGAACATAGCTGGTTGCACGGCTCTGAATATGAAATATACGTTCCCCCGAATGATATTGAATTCCCATCTGATCCTCCTAAATTAGCTGGCGAGGCTTCGCAGTAATTGTTCCAACTTGCACCGGAAGCATCGGCCTGGATTTGTTAGCATTCAATCTTTACAGAACACTTAATTCATAAGCACACATCTCATTTTTGTTAGCAAAATTCATGCGAAAGTTCAACGAAATGGGCTTATCCCGCAAGTGTAGACTGAATTTTGTTAGCGCTATCTTAGTATACTATGAAATCGTTTTAATTTCATTAGTGCCTGCGATCATTTTGCATACTGCAGGATGGCGATTGCCGCCCGTTCCCTCCGCTCCGCGTCCTCACTCTGCAAAGCAGCCTTCAATACTGTGAGAGCCTCGGCAACCAGCTCATCCTCCACATATCCTATTTTCCCACTGACAAGACCTTCAGTTGTTGACTCTGTGATCCATAAATCAAGCCGGGCGCCGGGCAGTATCCCTGTGTATTGCGAAACAACCGCCGCCTCTGTTAACCACTCTCTCAGCGTGTGATGAAGCATCGCAAGGGGTACGCTTTTTAGCCAGGTTACTCCCCGTCTGTGGCATCGCCCATCTTCAGCCGAATCATACGTATCCGCATAAAAGTAATCGCCCAGATCGCCCAGATAAGCCCACTCTTCATCCGTTATCAGCACATAATCCCCATCCTGCATATCGTGAACGAAGATTTGAAGATGATCCAGCGCGGCATCCAGCTCAGCACCTTCCGGAGTCCCGGTAAGAACCAGACGCTTACGCATCTCCTCCTTGCCTGCATTCTCCAGATCCCCCACACCGGTATAACCGATGCATACATAATTGTCCTCTAAAAACTCCTGAACCCGCTCCACACCCAGCGGCTCCGTTTTGACCTGAAACAACTTCATCGTTGGTCATCCTTCCCTTAAATCTCCGCAAGCCTAAGTATAATTAATTATACCTCAAGAAACTAAGGATACCGGAGTATAATAGCGCTTACATTAGATTGTTTTTCAAAACAGCCCCAAATTTAAAGGTTTCGCCTTTTTACGAATCGGGGAAATGACGGTATAATTCAGGTATCAACTCAAGGAACCATACACTGCTGAAAGGAAGCCGGAGGGCAGAAACATTCTCTCCGAAAATAATCTTTGGCAGATGTACTCCCTGAGATTGAGACTATATCTTTGATCCTGTTGCTGAAACTTTCAATCCATCCCGGGACGAAAGGGTATGAGCTTCTTAAAGCTCAAACATTGAACCATGAAACCAATCGTTAGCCAGCGGATGAATTAGAGAAGAATCATAAGCAGGATAGGCAAATTGAATGCCGCCTCGGACGATTTCTACCCGGCTGAGAACAAGGATAGGATAAGGAGTCTGAGAATAACATGGGTATAGTATCTACACCATAAACCCCTATTATTGATGCAAATCAATAATAGGGGTTTATGTGTGTTCCAGTCTTAGGTTCAGCCTAATAAATCCATGGGTACTGCGCAGGTCCGCTTAAGCACGCAGCAGCCGTAGCATAGAGTCCGCTCCCCTCTGAAATTCATAAGGGACCAACCTCTCTTCAGCAGTCCAGCCTTGGTCCTTAACCGCACAGAGCAGTCTCTCCAGCTCCTTGTATCTTTGGCAGGATAAGTCCACCAGCGGAAAGATCCGAATCTCCGACTTCGTAACTCTCATCAATTCCTCAATAGTCCTGAGATGGAAATCATAGTCCAGCCGGTCCCCGTACATAAACAGAAAATGTGCGGACAATGTAAGATCAAAGGTCTGGTCGGCAAACGGAAGCATCGGCAGCTCGACCGGAACATACCGTTCACCAAATTGTTGCCGGTCCAGGGTACTGATCGTTAAGGCTGACGTCCTTGCCTGCTGTAATTCCTGCACTGAAGCGAACTCTTCCCACACAAAGCTGTCCTTGACCTTACTCAGCTGCTGCACGGTGTGATCAATATCTCTCAGCCCTTTGTCCCTCAGCACTTCAGCGGAATAATCATACGCAATGTCTGCGGCAACTGATGCCGCACCAAGCTTGTTTGCCCCGGCAGTAAAAGAGCAGGCTCCCGCCGGGCAGTCCAAAATACTCCGTCCCATCAGCTCCTCACGCTGAAGATCGAACATCCGTAAATACTCCTCAAACGTGCGGCCAATAAAAACAATACGCTCCAAATCCAGTTTGTTTCTGCTCATCTCCGCTCAGCTCACCTTTCCTGGTTCCTATTCTCGGCTAAATGACCGGCAGCACCGCCAGTTCCTGCCTAATGAAATCATACAAGCTGCGGATGGCTGGTTTCAAGGGATAATCACCGATCCGGCAAATGATGCCGCAGGTCATGTCCACAGCTTTGCCCTCCAGCCTTCGGAATACAGTTCCGGGAGGGACGGGGTCGAGAGTAACCTCGGGTACAAGCGCAATTCCAAGGCCGCTCTGCACATAGAACTTCAGTGCAGACATGCTGCCGATTTCCATCGTATTCAGCGGCGGTCCGGCAGATTCCCTCAGCACGCTCTCCAGTTTTTTGCGGTAGGGGCATGTAGGTGCTGTAATCAGCAGGCGGTGGCCGCGCAGATGATCCGCAGTAATGACGGGCGCGGAAGCCAGCGGATGGCCTTCCGGCATTAACAGCACAAATACCTCTGTAAACAGCGGTTCGAAATGCAGCTCCTTCCCTAGCTCCGGAGCGGAACAGAGCACAACATCCAGTTCCCCGCGCAGGAGCCGCTCACAAAGCGCACCTGAACCGGAGATATCCACGGACAGCTCCATTTTGGGAAACCGTATCAAGAATTTCTTCAGGATGACAGGCAAACGGTAGCTCGCTGTGGGATCAGCAGCGCCGATACGGACATTCCCTGCTTCACCTGATTTTAAATCCGTAATGCTGCTCTGGAGCCGTTCCATATCCTTTACAATTCTGAGGCTCTGTTCATGAAACAACCGTCCCGCTTCGGTGAGTGTAATACCCTTGCCCCGTTCCAGCAATTGAACACCCAGATCCGACTCCAGCTTCTGAATTTGCATCGTGACCGTAGATTGGGCATAATTCAACTCTTCCGCTGCCCGGTTGAAGCTACCACTCTGGACGATTGCTTGAAAGGTTTTTAGAGTTTTCAGATCCAGCTTCATTCCCTCCCTTCACCTCAAGCCTACGCATTAATTCAACCAAATTGAACTTATCCTTCAATTCATTCAATTATACAAAATCGAACGTGTTATATAAACTGTTGATAAGGATAAAAACACAATCAAGGAGTGAATACGAATGGAATTGTCAGGAAAAGTCGCACTGGTTACAGGTGGAGGGACAGGGATTGGCCGAGCGACAAGCCTCGAACTGGCTGCACGCGGAGCTATAGTCGCCGTCAATTACTCCCGCTCGGAAGTAGAAGCGCTGGAAACGGTTCAAAGAATCATTGAAAAAGGCGGAAAGGCCCTTGCGGTTCAAGCAAATGTAGCCAGGGATGCAGAGGTACGGAATATGGCTCAGCAGATCGCCGGAACCTTCGGAACCATCGACTTGCTTGTGAATAACGCGGGCATCACCAGGCACATCCCTATGGACGATCTGGAAGCGGCCACGGAGGAGGTGTGGGATGAACTGTATGATGTCAACGTCAAGGGTATGTTTTTCTGCGCTAGAGCAGCGGCGGTATATATGAAAAAGTCCAAGCAGGGAGCCATTGTCAACCTCGGCAGCATTGCGGGGAATACAGGAGCCGGCTCCTCCCTTCCCTATGCTGTATCGAAAGCGGCCATTCATGGTTTAACCCGATCCCTGGCCCGCGCGCTCTCTCCTGACATTCGGGTCAACTGTGTAGCGCCGGGGGCAGTCGCTACCCGATGGTGGACTGGGCGGGAAGCACAAATGCGCCAGCTCGCGCCGAATCTGCTGCTCCAGCGGATTGCCGAACCGGAGGATATCGCCGGGTTCATCTGCGCCGCTCTGGAGCAGGAAGCCATGACCGGGCAGATTATTACAGTGGACAGCGGACAGACATTGTAAATGCCGAAGCAGTATCAACATAAGTGCTTCGTGTGGCGCAAAGCTGTGTGTAAAACCGCCAATGACCCAAAAATGCAGAGCAGTGATCCTCCCCGATAACGGGATGATCACTGCTCTGCTCCTTTTTCCAGCTATAACCCTCTCAGATAAACCTCTTCTAATTCAGGTATGCGGTTGAGTTATGAAGGTTCATTTCCCCACACCAGATTGCCGGAAAGATACGCCGGAGCTTTGGTCCAGTCTGCATAATTGGTACCCGCCCCATTGAAGGAGTAGTCCCCTGTCTGCGTATAGGTGCTCCAGTTTGATTTTACAGCCTGCATCTGGATGTCAATGCTTGCCCCAGCCGCCAGAGATCCTGCTGCGCTGGTAAATCCAATTTCCAGGTAGTAATCTGCACCTGTCTTGGCAGACGGCATTTTGACAAAGCTGCCTGTCACATTCGCACTGCCGACCTGGGACCAGTCACAGAAGAAGTTCTGTGTCTGCTCACCGTCGATAGTGTAGTAGTATCTTAATTTCACATCTGACAGCGAAATACTGCTAGTCCCTGTATTGACCAGCTTAAACCTTGGATTGAGGGATTGCACCGATGCTGCTGTAGCACCATTAAACATCTGTACTTTAAGCGCTCCGGCAGGTGCGGCGGTTGTATCCACGACACTTACGGCCAACGATTGCGCAGCTCCGGCACTGAAATTGAAGCTGAGTGTAGTTGTGCCTACCGCCTGTGCTGCCAGATACTCCTTCTTGATCGTTACGATTGTCCCGCCCAGTGTATAATCCGTTCCGGACACCAGGGTGGCAGCACCGTTCTTGATCGAGCTGAGGCTGTTGCCATTCAGTGTCAGTGTGACTGGAACATCGGCCTGGTTCCCAGCTTTCTTATCGAAGCTGGCGCTCACCGGAGCAATGGCCGAATTGGCTGCGACGGTTGTATCTGCAATAGTCACAGCCAGTGATTGCGAGGCACCGGCGCTAAAGTTGAAACTCAGCGTAGTCGTGCCCACCGCCTGTGCTGCCAGATACTCCTTCTTGATCGTTACGGTTGTCCCGCCCAGTGTATAATCCGTTCCGGACACCAGAGTGGCAGCACCGTTCTTGATCGAGCTGAGGCTGTTGCCATTCAGTGTCAGTGTGACTGGAACATCGGCCTGATTCGCTGTCTTCTTGTCAAAGCCCGCGGTGACCGGTGTAATCACCGAATTGGCCGTTCCAGTTGTATCAACGACAGCTACGGTCAGCATTTTTGCAGCACCCGCACTGAAATTGAATGTTAGCTGGGTAGTGCCCACTGCCTGGGCAGCCAGATAAGCCTTCTTAATCGTTACCGTTGACCCGCTTACGCTGTAATCCGTTCCAGCTGTCAGTGTTGCCGCACCGTTCTTAATGGAGCTAAATGTAGTGCCGTTCAGTGTCAATGTGACTGGGATATCGGCCTGGTTTGCAGTCTTCTTATCGAAACTGGCGCTCGTTGGTGTAATCGACGCGCTGGCAACTGGAGGATTTACCGGATCCGCATAAAGTGTGCCTCTGCCGTTCGTCCCAAGATAGACACGGCCGTATACTCTGGGGTCACCGGTAATTGCCATGTTGATTTTGGCATATTGATGGGCGTCATCATTAATCCGTACCCATGATGCACCGGCATCATCGGAACGGAAGACACCTCTGACGCCATCGATTTTGGCTACCGTGTAGAGGGCCATGTAGCTCTGGCCTGGTGCGGCCATGCCGAAGCCGATCAGATCGCCTTCCTCAACGTTCGGCAGCTTGGTGAAGCTTGTACCTGAATTCGTAGAGTGCCATATACCATATTTGCCCTCAACTGCATTGCCGCCGGCAAACCAGATATCGCCTTCGATGCCGGGCATGGCCTTCATACTGATCTGTGCCTGATTCGGCTGGAGACCAGCTACATTATTAGTTGGGAACCCCGTTGCCGCAGTAGCGCTGAAGGTAGCTCCGCCATCTGTACTGATATAGAAGGTTCCGGCATAGAACGCATAGAATTTGTTCGGGTTCACCCGATCAGATGCCACTTTGGCGCCTGCCGGAACGCCGGTGCTTGCGGTCCAGGAGTTGCCTGTAGTTTTGGAATAGTAGACTCCGATATCCGAAGTGCTCCACAGGATGGAATTGCCGTTAGCCGATACCGCAACCTGTCCTTGTCCTGCAGTCGTCTTGGTTCCGTTCGAAGGCTCGCCATTCGGCATATACCAGTTAACACCGCCGTCATTGGAGATTCCGATTGACTTCATGCTTGGAGACTTCTCTTTATCAGCACCTCCTACACGCACAACATAAGCAGGGCTCAGCTCCGCATAATCGATACCTGTTGTTGTTGCCCAGGACGGGCTCGTCTGGAACTTAACGGGTGCCTGGGTTACATCTTCATAGCGGAATCCGGAAACGTCGCCAAGAGCCGTAATCAGGTGGGCGGTTCCCGATGGAGGGCTGATCAGGCCAAGGACTGCCGTTTCTTCCACTCCTTTGGCCATCACTGAAATATTAACTTTGCCCCCGGTATCCCAGGAGCCCAAATTGTTCGTTCCGTAGATGGTGGCTCCGGTCCCGTACATCATACGATTTGAGTTGAAAGGGTCAATCTCCAGATCCCCCATCATCCAGCCGAGCTTCGGTGATGGATCTATGGAAGTAGGGTTGGTGATGCCATGATCAAGCCAAGGTGCTGCGGTAATGTCCATAGCAAATTTATACGTGCGCTCAGGATAGCTGCCCCAGTCCCAGATCCGGCTCCAGGTAGCACCGCCGTTCGTGCTGCGGAAAACCACCTCATCCGGCCACCATGCATTTAGACTTGAAACCATAACGGTGTTCGGGTGCTGGGCGTCTACAGCCAATCCGCCGAAGCCATACCAGTTATCTGTTCCGGTGCTTGGGCTGATATTGGTCCAGGCCCCGCTGGCGGTATTCAGCTTCCACACTTCGCCCTTGCTTCCATCATAAGGACCGACACCATTACTGTAGGTGATGTACAGGTCTCCTGTGGATGACAGCACCCCATGATGGGGCAGGAAGCCAGTTGGCTGTCCGGGAACTGCCGTCCACGTTGCCCCTCCGTCAGTACTGCGGTAGACGCTGCTGGCAGTATCGGCAACACCGACATAGATTGTTTGAGTGGCGCTGCCTAGTGTGCCGGTGCTTTTATCAAAAGTAATCCAGGATAATCCGACCAGATCATTGCCGTAATCCAGTGTCGGATTCTGAATATAGGTGCCCACATTCGGGAAGGAGCTTACCTTCGACCAGGTTACCCCCGAGTCTATACTCTTCCATAATCCGTTGCCGCTGCGTGCCCCAAAAAAGAGAATGCTGTTCTTGTTGGGGTCGATAACCAGTCGCTCCCCTGCGGACCGGCCGGGCATATTGCCCCCAACCTTAAACGGCAGCGGAGTAGACTGCCAGGTATTCCCCCGGTCGCTGGAGCGCATAATCTGCCCGTTATCATCCCAACTGTTGGTATACGTGCCTGTAGCCATATATACCTTGTCCGGATTGATGGGGTCCGTGGCGAGCGCATCCACACCGTTCTTGTTCCAGTCTACCCAGCCTACTGCATCACTGATGGATACCCAGCTGCCAGTAGTCTGATTCCAGCGGTATGCGCCGCCAATATCAGTGCGTGCATAGATTAAATTCGGTTCACTCTGATTAAAAATAATGCCGGGCACAAAACCTCCGCCTGCGCCGGTGACAACACTTTTCCAGCTGTAGGCTTCACTTGCCGCTGCACGGGTAATCGCTGGAAAGGCGGTGAATAACGAGCTTGTCATAGCGGCCAGAAGCACAACCAGGCCCAGTTTCCGGATACGTTTACGTGTCACAATTTACGCCTCCTATGATTTGATTTTTCCCAGTCCATTCCTTGTGGTTCTTGGGCTTTTCCCGTTTCCTTGCCCCTCCTTCCTGATCCCCGATCTGATCCGGCAAACAGCAGCATGTACATCTGATAACGCTTACATTATAATTGGTAAATATTATAATATGATATGGAAAATGGTTGATTTTGCGGGAAAATCGTCGTCTGTTTTTGTACCATTTTCTCGCTAATAATTACATATTAAGTATAAAAAGATAAAGCAGTTCTGCCCTGCGCCTCAAGTCATCCGGTTTCGATTAAAGATAATTAAAAAAAGCTATTCCTTGCTGCAATATAGCTCTACAGCAAAGGAATAGCTTAAGGATCAACGTTGCCCGGTCTCTTGTCATGTGTACCCGCTTGGCGCTATGCCCGTCCCCGCAGCAGCCCGATTACCGCCAGCAAAAAAGACAGCAGAGAAATGCCCAGTGCTATGTACAACAGAGGGGAAACGCTGGACGTTGAATTCTGATCCTCCATAATCGCATTGTGCTCATCCATGCTCATTGAATCCTTGGCACCCGTGTCCATGTTCGACGAACCATGGGAATGGCTGCTGCTCCCTATGGCTGCTTGCACAATCTCGGTGATGGCATGAGGGGTATCCGTACCTTCATCACCGGACCACTGGACCAGACTGCCGTCGGCATAATGCTGGTAGGCATCCCAGGCGATTTCGCCTGCGGTATCCGGATTCTTGGCCGTGAAGTAAAAGCGCTGGAACTGCCCGGCCTCTATCCCTGCACCGGTCGATGTCCAGCTGATTTTATTGCCGTCAATCGTCACTTTCCAACCCGGTACAGCCTCGTATTGTTTGAATTCCGCCCCTTGGGGAATGCGCAGGTCGATCTGCACAGTGGCAGCCTCTTTTTCTGAAGGTACTTTCAGCGTATAAGTCTCCCATGCACCTGTGGTTGATTCTGCCGGAGCCACGGTCACATGCGCACTGGCAGCCGCAGCGAACAACATCAGGGCTGCGGCCGAGGGTGCGGCTAAAACTGCGATTTTACGGAAAAGTTTATGCAAATTAAATCCCCCCCTTTTCATGAAATCACTGAATCTTTCGGTTCGTTCTATTTCTTCTTGGGGAAATCCCTTTCCCGTGAAGCCAGTCCCTGTTCCAGGGCATACCGCGTCAGTTGTGTACGGTTCTGCAGCTGCAGCTTCTGGAGGATGTTTTTGAGATGGTTTTTGACCGTATGCTCCGAAATGCCAAGTGTTGCCGCAATTTCCTTATTCGTAGAGCCGGAGGAGACACAGCCCAGTATTTCCTTCTCCCTCGCCGTTAATGCCTCCCGCTCTTCCTTAACGGAAGTGACAGCAAATTCCTTCAGAATCTGAAAAGCCAGCTCCCGGCTCAGCGGAACCTCCTCACTGACAATCGCCAGCAGATATTCGATCCAGGTGGACGGGGCCAGATTTTTCAGCAGATACCCTTGTGCCCCCTGCTTCAGTGCTTCGAATAAATAGGAGATTTCGTCGGAAACGGTTACGATCACGATTTTGACATAGGGATATTCCTGTTTGATCCGCCGTGTGGTCTCCAAGCCATCCATCTCCGGCATCTGAATATCGATCAGGATCAGATCGGGCATCCACTGACCAGTCCACTCTATTGCCTCAGCACCACTCCCCACGGCACCGATGACCTCAAAGCGCTCATCCATCGCCAGAATCTCACACATCGCCTCACGGGCATGGGCGTGATCATCCACTACAAGCACCCGGCAGCGGTTCATACGGAGGTCCCCCTTTTGGCAATTTCTACAATGGTCCCGGAATCCCCGGATTTCAGCGTAAGCGTCCAGCCCATGCCTTCCGTACGTTCCTTCATAATCTGCAGCCCATAGCTGCCGTTTACGGCAAAAGGGTCCTCATGCCGGATTCCGGCACCGTCGTCGGAGACTGCAACCCGCCAGCCCTGCTCATCCGCCCGGCCGGAAATCGCAACCTTGCCCGCCCGTGTATGCTTGCGTACGTTAATCATCGCCTCTCGGATACAGGAGAGCAGCTCCGCTTGTTCAGAAGGACTGAAGATTTCCTCCCGCAGATCCCAGTCCAAGGCTACGTCAATTGAAACCTCACGGGCAATCTGCGCGAGCTGCTCCTGTACCGACAGCTTAAGTAGAGACGCCTGCGGACCCGTAACCGGAACCTTCAGATTGGATATAGCCTGCCGGACATAGCGGTTAACCTCATGTACGGTTTTTTTCAGCTGGCCAATCATTTCCCCGTTCATCTCGCCCTGCTCGTGCTTCTGTTCCAGGCGGTCAATCCGTACCGACAGCAAGAATAAAGACTGCGCCATCCCGTCATGCAGCTCTTTCGCCAGCGCCTCCCGGGCTTCCATAGCCGTCTTAAGCACACGTTCCTGTTCCAGCTCCTGTACATTCTTTTCCATGAGGGAGAACAGCGGTAACAGCAGGACTATACTGAACAGGAACACCAGTACAGGGGTTAAGTAATTGCCCATGTTCATGGAGAGATAAGGCATCAGGAACTGATGGCGCACAATCTCCCAAATACCGACCATGACGGTTGGCAGCAGCAGAATAAGCAGCTTAATTCTTGTATACGTTGCTGTCCCCTCCCCATTCTCAAGGATTACATTAGCATTCTCCCGCTAACCCGGGCATGACTCTTTAGGGCTATGACTAGGCTGTAAATGTTACAAAAATAAGTATTTAAAATTCCATAAAAACAGATGCGGCTCGCACCACATCCGTTCATTCCGTATATTATCCATTCAATCCGCCGTTTACTGTTACTGAGTGGTCTACAAAGGCGAAGTGTACCGGCTATACCGCACATCCATTTCCTTCAGGTCTGTGCCCTGCTGAAGCAGGAAAAACGAATTCACACCTTCCGCTCCCCACCAGTTGATACCAAGTGCCACACCGGTTGCTGTCCTAGCCGCAAAAAGCAGTGAGAACATCTCCGGGAGGATTTCGCCTCCGTCATCGACGCGCCAGACTGAATAATCATCTTCCTGGATGACAGCAGGATAGTCCGCGAAGCTGAGCTCTGCATTCTTTTGCAGAACCAGACTAAAGAGCATATTCTTATCCTGTCTAGCGAACTGAACCAGATACAAATGCAGCTCTCCGGACGGGTCTGACGAAGCCGACACGTCTGCCAATTTCCAAATCGATTGAATCTTCCGCTGCTTACGCGCCAAGATTTCCTTGCGCACCGGATGATCGGCTCCCAGCTGCTGCGGCTTGTCTCCTGCCGGCTCTACCTTAAGCAGCGACCCGGGAGCAAATACTGCAGAATCTGCCAAGTAGTAGGTTTCATCTGATGCGGCACGGCCTTCCTCAACAGTAAAAACATATCCGGACAGATTGGCAAAATTATTCGCCAGATCTCTGCCGTTGCTGTTTGCGGTGCCATGCTGCCACTTCTCAAATCTCACGGTGAGTAACTGACCGCCTTGACCAACAGCCATATTTAGCGATTTCATTTCCGCCAGCTTGCTGTCATCTTCCGATGCCGCCAGGATGCGCTTGCCTGTAAGGTCTGCAAACCCGAAGCCTGCGTTCAGACTCGCGGGATCTAGTGTTGCCAATGGTGACGGCTGCGCTGGCGGATCGCTCTGTTTTGCCGAGGCTGCTGGTGACGTCCCCGGATTACGCCCGTTCGTAGAGCCCGCTTCCTGCAAAGAGCATCCGGTGATCAGCAGAAAGACCGTTACAGCAATCCCAAGCCGCTTCAGCATTGAAGCACCTCCCAGACCAGTCATTATCATATAAATATACCCATGCTCAGGTAACGTTCACCTGTGTCAGGAGCGATGCACAGCACCCGTTTGCCGGTCCCCAGCCGCCGTGCTTCCTGCAGCGCCGTCCATACCGCCGCTCCACCGGAAGGCCCAATCAGGATTCCCTCTATGCTGGCCAGGCTTCTGACCATTTCCAGTGCATCCTCATCGGAGACCTGGACAATTTCATCATAAACCCGGGTATTCAGAATTGCAGGTACGAACCCCGGGCTGGTTCCCACCAGCTTATGCGGTCCGGGCGTTCCGCCGGAGAGCACCGGCGAGCCCTGAGGCTCCACTACAACAATGCGGATATACGGCAGCTGCTGGCGCAGCACCTCTCCTGTGCCCGTAATCGTACCTCCCGTCCCTGAGGTAGCTACGAACACATCAAGCCGTCCATCCATTTGCGCCATAATCTCCGGGGCTGTTGTGGTCCGGTGAATATCGGGATTCGCTTTGTTCTCGAACTGCTGCGGAATGAAGCTGTCCGCGATTTCCTTACCCAGCTCCAGCGCCTTGGCAATGGCTCCCGGCATCCGATCCGCTGCAGGAGTCAGAACAACTTCCGCTCCGTATGCTTTTAGTATATTGATCCGTTCCTTCGTCATATTATCCGGCATTACCAGTATGGCTTTGTAGCCTTTGGCCGCGGCATTCATGGCTAGTCCGATACCGGTATTTCCGCTCGTCGGCTCGATAATCGTTCCGCCCGGCTTCAAGCTTCCGGCAAGCTCGGCCTGGAGAATCAGATTATAGGCTGCGCGGTCTTTCACGCTGCCGCTCGGGTTGAACATTTCCAGCTTCACGTACAGCTCGGCATCCTGAGGCCCGGTCAGACGGTTCAAGCGAACCACCGGCGTATCGCCGATCAGTTCCGTAATATTGTTGACTACTCGGGATGACATCGATAAGCCTCCTCATTACTTATGCTATTTATCACCCCATTGTAGCGCTGTAAGGCAGCTCTTGTCGATTGCCTGGAGCAAGGCTTCAGAAGAACGGAATATTTGTATACTCCCGCTTGAGGTACGAATAGATATATTATGGCCTGCATCAGGCTTCCCGCCGGAAAGCACTGCAAAGTCAGGTTGCACCCTTCCGCTAGAAGTTACCGCTTCATTGCTGCAAGTCCACAAGACCCTGTGCAAATTGCCGCGCACGTTTCAAATCGTTCTCATCGGGATGTCCTTTTTTATCCAGATTGAATCCGAGCGGACTGAACTCACCAGAGCAGTTGAACTCTGCTACGATGGTGCAGCCCTTCAACTCCAGCTTTTCTGTGATCAGCTCTTTCTTTTTAAATTCGCCGGACCCGGATGTGCAAAAAATAAATACTTTCTTGTCTGTGGCAGGCATTTTCCGGATGAATTTGAATAGCTTGTTATGAAGCTTGGATGCATAAATCCCTGAACCAAAACCGATCAGATCATAACCTTCCAGCACCTCCGGCCGGACATCCTCCACCTTCGCCACATCTGCGTTCATAACCTCTGCCATCACCTTGGCCAGCTTTTCCGTATTCTTTCTGTGGACCGACTTGTAGATAATCAATGTTTTCATAAGTGCACCTCTTTCTTCAAACCTATATTATATAATATGAATGAACTAATAAATATTCATTCATTTATAGAAAAAAATAATGCGCATGAAGCTTAAGCTGCATTCACCCGCATGGTTCATCTTCCCACCCGTGTTCATTTCATTTATTTCGGCACATCTGTCAGACCTTTCATCACAAACTCGACGAAATAATCCAGGATATGCGGAAAATGCTGTATGCCTATCTCCTCTTTGTGGATATCGATATAAGGAATGGCACTGAGCAGCGCGTGTATCAGATCGTCGTCCAGATCTGCTCTTATTTTGCCTTCTGCCTTCCACTTCCTAATCAGCTCGAGCGTACCACTGTTCGTGAATTCATCAATGCTCTCGATGCCGCCTTTTTCATAAAATTCCTTCTCCAGCTTGCTGAAAAGCTCCCGGTTGTACCATTCCTTCAAAATCGGATTCGAAATCATGCCGCTGTAATTCAGAGCCATAACTTCCTTGAGCAATTTCACAGGTTCATCGTCCGGGTTCACCGTTTCCATGATGCTCTGCTTCAGCTTCTCATTTTCTTTCAGATAGATCTCTATGAACAGCTTCTCTTTCGAGGCGTAATAATTGTAAAAGGTGCCCACTGCCACCCCGGCCAGCTTCGTAATATCGGACACATTGGTATCCTTGAAGCCTTTGGAGCTGAACAGCTCTTTTCCGCGATTAAAAATCTCCGTTTTCTTGTCTTCCATGGATGTAGACCCCCAAAATTATGAATGAATATAAATATATTCATTCGAATTGTAGCATAGCAATCACTCCCTTTCAAGCTGGGGGTCTGGAGATAGGATGTTTTTAGTTGGCAGGCAACAACCGCCTCTTCCATAAAAGAAGAGACGGTTGTGTCTGGAACTAAAGCACCTCTATAAACCGGACTACGGATTAACGGTGATCGTAAAGGTAGACGTCGTATTTTTAATTGGCGTCACGGTGTTCGTGATCTTCAGGTTATTGAAGACTACCGAGCCCACAGCCGGGCCTTGGCCGGGCTCAGCCGATTCGTTGGCCCAGATGCCTACACCCGACTTGGTGTCAAAAGCGTCTCCGCTCTTTTGCGCGCCGGAAATGGTAATGTTCGTGAAGATCGTATCGGCTACCGGGAACTGCGGCGAAGAACCGACATAATTGGTTTGGAACATGATGCCATGGTACGTTGGATCCATAATATCGACATCGCTGACCCGTATGCCCTGGAAGATCTTTGAGGCTGAAAAGACCCAAATGGCCGGGAAGGTCTGGGAGCCCCAGAAATGGCCGCCTGCCCGGACAATCGAAATATTCTGGAAGTCCGTTGTCGGTGAAGCTCCAAACCCGTTCATCGGATATCCGAAGTCTAGCGAGCTGATCGTAATCCCGGAATAGCAGAGCGTGTCAGCAATGTAAATGTTGCGGAAGGTGTTGGCATAGCCGCCATAGACCGCCACCCCGGCTGCACGCCAGGTCAGGATTGAGGTCAGATTCTCATACACATTATCCCTCATATCAGAACCGCCGGAATCAATCGCCGAGAATAGCGCAAAGCTGTCGTCGCCCGTAGCCCGGGCTTCATTGTTGGAGACAAGATTGTTCGTACTGCCGTTAGTCATATTGATGCCGTCGGCAAAGGTGTTGCGGATGCGCGAGTTTCGGATCACCATGTAGTCGGTGTTCGCGCCCCAATACATACATACCTGATGTTCGGCCCAGATGTTGTCGATGGTAATGTTCGATACATTGGAGAAGTCGAACACTTTGCCGGGTCCGTCGATCCGTGAGGTATAGTTGCCAAAATAGGCAAAGTTGGCAAAAGTGGACCCGTTCGCAGAAGCTTCCGCCCGGAAGCCGACATCTGTGTTATCCTGGTTAGCCGGTGCCATGAAACGGGTATACCAGGGTCCTGCGCCAATCACCTTCACAGCCTTGCCATACACCTGAAATTTGCTCGCTGTCTGATATGTTCCGGCAGGGAGATATACCCCTACAAGGCTGCCGGTAGTGTCCATACGGACTTTGTCGAGCGCATTCTGCACATCCTGGTGCGTGAACCCGGCCGGAACAGTGTATTTGGCCGGGTCCGGGTTGGCAACCGGCGATACCTGCTCCAGACTGATGAAGTCTATCGCATACTGCGAGGTGTTCGCAGCATCCTTTTGAAGGCGGATCGTGCTTCCAGCCGGAATCGTGCTGTCGAACATCATATTGGCTTCGTCATAGATGTGGCGCGGCGAGCCGGCGCTTGGCGAATTGCCGGGGCTGGTCTCCGAACCATACAGCCAGGCGTATTTAGAGGTCAGGCTGATGGCCTTCGTGAACACCCCGTTGACATACACGTTCAGCGTAGCATTGGTTCCATCGCCACTGGCTGAATCAGGAATGGAAAAACGGGTGACGAGCGTGTTGGTGCTGGCTTTGGTGGTGAATTCCACATAGCTGCCTGTCGAGTTCAACGTAACGGCTCTTCTGCCCGAAGCTTCACCTGCCAGGTCGCCGATATTACGGTTCGGTGCAAGCTTGATGGCTCCACCACCAGTCACTCCGTCCTCTGCCTCATACATGTCGTAAGGCATGTTAGCCCCGCGGCCGATGTACAGCGGTTGAGTCAGAATGTTGTTGGCTCTTTTTACCGCAAGCTCATTGGCATCTGCGGCAATTTCACTCTTCACTGTGTATTTACCGTTTGCAGCCGTCCAGGTGCCAAGTGTAACCGGTGTTGTCGTAGCTCCGCTGGCAATGATCCCGCTGTAGGAGCCGGTCAGTGTTTTGACGACGGTATTCGTTGCAGTATCCGTTACGGTTAGCGTAAGGTTATGCGCCCCACTGGCGGAGGGGGCTGTCCCCTGGTTTTTGATAGCGATCTGGAAGGTTACGGTATTGCCTCCGGCCGGATTGCCCGGCGTCCAGCTTACCGGAGCAGCGATCAGATCCGAGCTGGATACCGGATTCACTGTAAGGGAAGAAGGATTGGTGTAGCTGTTATTCCCCTCATTGAGCTCGATGACCGCATTGCTCTCATCAACCTTGGTGCTCAGCGCATACGTTCCTGCATCCTTAGCACCAATGTTCAATGACACATTGCTTGAAGCGCCGGCGGCCAGAGAACCGACCGGCGCGGTTCCCGCCAGGGTTGTGCCCAGGTAGAAGCTGACATTTGTCGCGGCGGAAGCAGCGCTTCCGGCGTTTTTGACAGCAGCAGTTAATGTAATGGCATCTGTCTCAACCGGAGCAGACGGCGACCATGACATTGATGTTACGGTCAGATCCGGATTGGCTGCCGGAGTACCGATAATCTGGAATTCAGCCACCTGTCCGGCGCTTGAACCGGAATTAGAGGTGATTTTCAGCTGAAGCTCACTCACGGTGGCAGTAACCGGAATGGTCACGGAATTGCCGTTAGCCGGATTAAATGTATACATAGCTGCCTGAACCAGACTAGTGAAGGTGGAGGCTGCCTGATTATGCCCGAGCACCTCAATCGTTTGGGTACGTGTAGACCAGGCGGAAGCGGGATTCAGCTTTACGATAACCGAGGTCACACTGGCATTAGCACCAAGATTGACGCTCAGTGTATTGGGATAGCTTCCGCCCGCACCTTCCCAGTAAGTTGTCACATCGCCGTCATTGGCATTTGTTGGTACGAACGTATAGATGGAGGAAGACGCATTAACGCTTTTACCAACAGCCAGATTGGACCCTGGGCCTGAGCTTGGTGTGACTGTTGGCGAAGCAGATGGCGTTGGTGTTGGTGTCACTGCTGGCGTTGCTGTAGGAGTCACTGCTGGTGTTGCTGTAGGAGTCGCTGTTGGCGTTGTGGTGGGTGTAATTCCCGGCGTAAGGATCAGTTGATCCAGATTTACGTTGCCGGAATCCGTAGGATCATATTTGTAAGCAATCGTATTGGTTCCGGCAGCTAAGCTGAGTGTTTCCACTTTGGTTGACCAGGTATCCCAATTCGTCAGATTCGTAAGCGAAGTCTGCTTGACCTTTGTGCCGTTAACGTACACACTGAGCGATTTGGTGCTGCCCGAGGCATTGGCGTATCTCAGGGCGGCGTCGTAGCTGCCTGCAGAGGCGGCGGTAACCGTAAAGGCTGTGGATGCTCCCTGTGTAAGATATCCATCAACAAAAGCTGATCCGGTATAACCGCTGTGGTCGGTATTTGTCTTGGCTCCGCCGGATAATACTGCTGCTTCCGCTTCATAAGTCCCGTTAGGAGAAGCCGATGTGCCGTACACCTCAAATTCTGATACCTGTGCCGCCGGCCAGCCTGTATTCGCGGTGAAATTCACTTTGAGATAGCGGGCTGTGGCAGACGTGAAATTAATGGTTACCGTGTTAGAGTTGCTGGAAGGATTGAATGTGTAGCTGGCTGAAGCCGCAATATCGCTGTAAATGGAGTCATCGGTACTACCCTGAACCGAGAGTGTTTGCGTTCTTGCCTCCCAGGAAGCCGGGAGCTTTAGCACCACCTGATTCACACTGTTATTTGCGCCAAGATCCACTTTGATCCAACCGGGAAAAGCATTACTGGCACTCTCCCAATACGTTCCCTGATTGCCGTCATTTGCATTTGATGCAATATACACATCTCCGACCGAACTTGCCGTAATCGTCTTGCCTGCTGCCAGATTTCCCGCCGCCGAGCTGACAGCCGGAAACAGCGCCAGCTGGCCTACGAACAGAACTGCGATCAGGCAGTACACGAGAAATGTTTTTCGGGCAGATGCTTTTTTTCCTGTTAACATGGACAACCACCTCCCATAATTATAGGATCTGCTTGCAGAAGTATGCGCTTACATTTTTTTCGCGCGCTTGGCCTTCTTCCTGGATTTCACATCCCTCCTCTTTTATAAGTAGTCTGCTAATTAGCCAGTTGTCTGTTCTCCTGCACCCTGCGAAACCCTGCAAACTACAAACCGGAAACGCAAGACATGTTGACCGAACCCGGAGACTCCTTCAATAACTAACTAATTATGGTAATAATATAAGATATCGCTAGATTTTGATCGAGGGCTTATTCTATGAATAATATGTGCAATAGTACGATTCGTGGGTATTCTGATGATATTATTACAGCCCCAGCAGCTCACGGAGTTCTGCAAATGTACTGACAATGGCTTCAGGCCTATTTCCATTCCCTGACACAGCCTGCAAAGGATTGAACCAGATCGTATGCCATCCTGCCGCGCTTGCTCCGGCGATATCCTTCGGCCACGAATCCCCAATGTAGAGTGAGTCTTGGGCCTTCATCCCTGTACGGGTATTAGCTAATTGAAAAATACGCGGGTCGGGCTTCGAGAAGCCTACCGTACTGGAAATCATTATTCGTTCTTCAGGGACATAGCGGTTCAATCCGAGTGTCCGGAGCTTACTCTGTTGATGCTCTTCATTGCCATTCGTAATGATGCCTACAGTCATTCCAAGTTCATTCAGCGAGGTCAGCAGCTCACCAGCCCCCGCGGAGAGCCGCATTTCTCCCTGCAGGCGGCTATATGCTTGCTGTATTCGAGCTCCCTGTTCTCGGCTAATAGGTATGCCAAACTCAGCCAACCCCTGTATGAAGCGGTCTTCCCTCATCCGGGAGGCCCGTTCCCCCTGCGGTGAAGCCTGGAGCAAATCTCCCTCAGCTGAGAATTTCCCGCTATAATAACCAATTCGCCGGTAGGCCTCAATATACGGAAAGTGCTCCGGAAGCGTAAGCACCTCCTTCAGCGCTATGCAGGTCAAGTCAAACTGGCTGTACAGGGTATCATCCACATCGAAGAATACACACCGTATACCTTTGCGGCTCAGCCAATTACCTGAGGCACCCGCAGAATAAGGTACAGCCCTGTCCTCAAGTACCCAAGGATTCTCTATCCGTCCAAAGCTGACCTTGCGGGGAACACCATCTTCTGACTGGCCCCATTTGCCTTGAGGAATATCCTGCACCGCATGATTCGTCAGAACAAGTCCGTTAACCGTATCACGGATGATTAGGAGCTCGTGATGCTCCAGCATAGCCAGCGCTTCCGGCGTCAGACTCTGCGGTTTCCCAAAATAGCTGGAGACCGCATCTGTAACGGACCACTGCTGATGTAAGGATAACGACCGGTGTAAAGCTGTAATCTCCTGGATCAACGTTTCCATGCTTCATTCCTCCTGTAGGACCAGGATATCCCCGCCCATATCTTAATATCTTAAGCCATTCCGTACTTCTATGAATCATCATGTCACCGAAATATGGAAATGATTAATCCGGTACCTTTCAGACAAAAAAAGAGCCCCGCCGTCTCCGGCAGAGCCAAGGTCTATTATAAGGGGGGTCATAGGATGACTATAACCTCTGAAGCTTAAATCTATATGAACAGAAGATAAAGCTTTGCTGAAAAAGCTTCAATTGCTATACATTGAACCGGGCGACCAATCCTTGCAGCCCTTGAGCCATTGAGTTCAGGACACTTGCGGAGGAGGCGATTTGTTCTACCGATGCCATCTGTTCCTGCGAAGCGGCAGACACCTGCTGGGTGCTCGCCGCAGTAGTCTCAGAGATTTGGACTACAGTGCGGATAGACTCCACGATTTCTTCTGTCGCTGCTGTAATTTCTTCCACCGCTCCGGATACTTCCTGCACCTGGCCAGCCAGGGAATCGATAGAAATGCGGATTTCGCCGAAGGATCTGCCGGCTTCTTCAATAACCGCTGTCCCTCCCTGCACCTCGCTCATGCTGTTCTTCATGATCTTCACCGCATCGTCGGCATCGGATTGAATGCCGGCTGCCATCACGGCAATGAGATTGGCTGATTCACCGGACTGCTCGGCCAGCTTGCGGACCTGATCCGCGACCACAGCGAACCCTCGCCCCTGCTCTCCGGCCCGTGCCGCTTCAATGGTTGCGTTCAGCGCCAGCATATTGGTCTGCGAGGCAATGCCTTTGATAACATCGACAATGCTGGCGATCTCACGCGACCGGCCCACAAAGCTCAGCACCTGTCCGGACAACGTCTGGATGGAATGGTTGATTGAAGCCATTTGCTGCACTGCCGCCTGCAGGCATTCATCTCCCGTAACAGCGTATTCGCTTGAACGGATCGAAGCTTCAGAAATATCCTGCACACTGGAGGCGATCTGCTGAATGCCAATGGACATTTCTACAATCGTGGTCATATTGGTCTGCAGGTCATTCATCTGGCGGTCATTGCCGGAAGCAACCTCACCCATAATACCCGCGATCTTCTCTGTAGCCTCAGCAGTCATTCCACTGTCAGAGGTAAGTTTGATGGAGGAGGCTGCTAATCCGCTTGCCGATTCTGTCACCTGCCCAATCATTACTGCCAGATTATCCGTCATCTTGTTGAAGTTCATCGCCAGCTCCCCAATTTCATCCTTACTCCGTACCGAGAGCTTACGGGTCAGGTCCGCATCGCCTTCAGCTATTTCCTGCAGTTGCACGTTGACACTGCGGAGCGGCTTGAGGATCCGCGCCGACAAGAGCAGTGCAATTACTGCGGCCAGCAGCACGGACAATCCTGTCATACCCAGGCTGACGTCCATCGCGAAGCCGCGATGATTGTCGGCCTCGCTCTGTTTCTTCTGGATTTCTTCAGCCAGCACATTTTGAAGCACCAGCTGGGAATCAATAATTTTATCCAGGGAGAGCGTGGTGAACGCTTTTTGGGCAACAGGGAAATTCCCCTCCTTCGCTTGTGCGAAGGCACTTTCCAGCACCGTCAGATAATTAGTCCATTCGTTCTGCAGATTGGTAATTCCGGATTGCTCCGCTTCGCTAAGCCCGGTGGCCTGGAGTTCCTTAACCGCCGCTGTAATCTCAGGAATCTGAGCTTCATAGCTGCTAAGGTATGTCTTCCGTTCCTCATCCGTGTTGCTCATCACATACCTTGCTGCCAGCCCGTCGGCTGTGCGGATCTTGTCCGTCAGACCCTGTACCAGCGACAGCTTGCTGTAATTGCGGTTTATCTGATCCGTAAGCATGCTGGCCTTGCTTTGGAAGAAGGTATTGCCGGCAATAGCGACAAGAAACACAATAATGACTGCGGCAAAGCCGAACAATATTTTGGCGCGTATCTTGGTGAACATAAGTATTCCTCCGTATCTGTATGTACTTTTGGGTTGGCTGCAATGGTGATCCGTTATGTAGAGCTTAATCGCTAAGACGGTCTCTCTGCTCTCCTTCCTTATACTGAAGTTAAGTATTTCCTGATACGTTCATCCTACTTCTCCAAGCTTAAATGAAACTGAAGTAAGGCTAAGAGTTATCTTAGTTTCCTTTACAACAAAAAAACCGCCCTCCTGCCCTAACGCAGGAATTGACGGTTTGGATTATTCATACAGATTGCCGTTCGCCAGCAGAGCCAGCTTGTTCTGGTCCAGCACACTGAGGCTTCCTTTTCTGCGCTCAATGATACCCTCCTCTACAAAACGGCGTACGATCCGGTTCAGATGCCGGTAGCTGGTTCCGAGCAAATCCGCAGTTTCAGCAAGTGTAGCTGTACGGATCTCTTCCACGCGTTGGCCGCCGCTGTCTGCAAACAGGGACAGCAGATAGCTGGCAAAGCGGTTTTCCAGCGGATATAGCAAATTTAGCGCCGTAGTCTGGCCAAGCGTATACATTTTGTGGCTAAGCTCTCCTACCAGATAACGCAGAAGTGCCGTGTTTTGCTCAAATTCCTTAAGAACCAGCTCGCGTCCGGCAACCAGCAGCAGGCTTTCGTCCACCGACACCACTTCATTCTTGACCGGATATTGCCGCAGCAGCTCCACATCCCCGATCAGCGACATCGGTCTCGCAAAACGTACCAGCAGCGATTTCCCGTTAGGCAGCAGTGTATGAATCTTGAGCCTGCCCTGCACCAGAATATACAGATACTCCAGGTGGTCACCCACTGAACAAATAGCCTCCCCGTCACTATACCGCCGCAGCTCCATTCCGGAAATCGCTCCGCTGCTGAATATATCCTTCAGACCATTTTGCCCGGCCAGAGCACTGACCTGATCACGATCCGCAATCCATTGCATCCGCCGCTTCCTCCCTACCTCTGTCACGAATGAACTAAATGTAACACAGCAGCGGAGAATCAGCCAACACCCGGCTCACCACATAGTGAAGATATCTCTGCATCTTGGCGGATCATTCTACTTGCCATAATCATGCTCCAGGGCCCGCTCGGCACGGAACTTCGCCACATTGAAGGCTGGCCATTTCTGCTTGGTATGCGGCTGAGCTTCCCACTTTTCACGGAGGACCGTATCCAGCTTGCCGTTCTCCTGCTTATTGAAGCTGATCAGCAGCGGCAGGACGTCCGGCGACAGCCGGGATAAATAGCTGGTGTCAAGGACGCCGCTCTTCTCATAGCGCTGGATATTCTGCTTGGCGATAATTTGATCCATGCCGATATAGTTCACCAGTACATACGATAGTAAACCTAAGGCGAGACAGCACTGCGCGAGCGGGAACTGCACCCGGCTGATCCGTACCGCTGCCAGCACCAGTAACAGTCCGAGGAAGATCATAAATGCATGCACCAGAAACCGGATATACGTGTAGCCATAAGCCTCTTCATACAGCATCAGCCGGGAATAGGCGGAGTACAGCATGATTACAGAACACAGTACGAGGATATAGAGCAGAATATGAACAGTTGTACGCAGCAGGCTTCTCTCTGGATGATCCGAATGCAGGGACAGCAGCAGCAGAACGAAGTTAATCGAAGTCACCAGAATCAGCTCCAAAAAACCGCTCCGCGCATAGTCGGCATATGTGCTGCCCTCCGGCAAAATGCCATCCCAGGCACCGAAGAGGTAGGAGAATTGCACGCTGACGAACAGCACATACACCGTATTGATGACGGTGAGAATGGTAGTAAGGATCACCGGGTCCACTTTCAGCGTCAAAGGCTCGGGAAGCAGCTCCAAGGCAGAATCCGGGGCAGGTACGATTTCCATATTCAGCTCCGGCTTAGGATTCCATATATACACCTTGTGATCGACAAAGCCCCAGAGGAGGCCAAACATTCCCAATCCCAGGAGGATCACCCACAACAGACGCGCAATCCCTTCGCCAAAAGAAATCCGTGCCAGCATCTGCGGGAATTTCGCCAGCATCTCATGAAATACCCCGTCTGCCGAGGAGAGCAGTGAGGTTACAATGAGCAGCAGCGGTAAAGAGATTCCCAGTCCGATTAACACCTTGATCAGCACTTGCTTGCGTTCGTCCTTAATTTTCTCCCCGCCGAAGATTCTGCGGATGATCTGCGGAGCGGTTCCCCAGTGCCGCAGACTTTGGGCAAAAAAATGCTCTGCAGCCGTCCCTATAATTCCGATCCTGCTCCAGGAGGGCTGCTTATAGCTCAGCATATAGGTCATATGTAATAAAATCAGCGCCGGTATAACGAGCAGGTTCAGCCCGAAGAAAACCCAATTTGCAAACAATGCATAGGTCAAGGAGAGAAGCACAATCGCTCCGAGCCAGATATAGCTGACCGCAGAAGGCTTGCGAAGCTTGTCTTTGGCAAAATAAAACACAAACCCGTAAAACAAACACACAAAGATCGGATAGGATACCCCCGGCACTGTACCGTAAAATAGATACTGGTTCAGGACCGCCAGCAGAATAGCCGCTCCCAGAGCCTGGAGAGCCCGTTCCGGTTTCGGTGCGGATGGATCATTCATGGTAAATACCTCCATCTTCTTACTTTCATATCCTGATTTTAGCTGATAAAATAAGAAGAAAAAGAGAAAGATTATACGGTTTATTTCCTATTTTAAAAAGGAGACCCGACCCATGAAGCTGCACAGCCAATTTCTGATGCTCCATTCGCACCATGGAGGACCGGCTGAAATCTCTGTTACTCTGGATGAGCTGGCTGCAACCTTTAACTGCACTCACCGCAATGCGCTTCATATTGTCCATAAAATGGCCGGGCAGGAATGGATCACCTGGACCCCCAGCCGCGGCCGGGGCAAACGTTCAAAGCTGGTGTTTCTTGTGGAAGCAGAGGACATTGCCCTGCAGTCTATGAAGCAGGCCATCAACAGCAAAGACATTGGAAGTGCGATTGAGGGTATACGCGGACATACAAGGTCCTCCTCGCTTCAGGATACGCTGCAGGGCTGGCTGCTAACCTATTTCGGGCATCATTCAGAACTCCGCAGCAATAAGGTCATTGATACACTGCGGCTTCCGGTCACTCAGAAGCTTCATACTCTTGACCCGCTGTATATGAATCTGCTGGCCGAGTCCTTCGTCTCCAGCCATGTATTTGACGGATTAGTTGGGAGAGCCGGGGAACGGGGCATTGTTCCGGGCCTGGCCCACGCCTGGGATGTGGATGACAGCCGCACAGAATGGACATTTCATCTGCGGAAGGAGGTCCTATTCCATCACGGAAAAGTACTGTCCGCCGAAGATGTGGTTTATTCGCTGCAGCGGCTGATGCAGACCCCACAGCGGACCCTATACAGTTCTATTTTCAAGGAGATCACCGGGGTCGAAGCATTGAATACCACCACGGTGCGCATTGTGCTGCGGAATCCAAATGAGCTGTTTCTCCCGTTCCTCTGCACCAGCCGGGCGGCGGTGGTTCCGCGTGAGTTAGTGTCTGCAGCAGGGAGTGCCTTTGGCCGCAGACCGGTCGGCACCGGACCCTTCAAGCTGGTAGAGCTGAATGAGGATCTGTGCGTGCTGGAGGTATTCCCTTATTACTATCAGGGCCGGGCACATTTAGACCGTGTGGAAATTCTTCATGTCCCGTTCGGCAACGGGAAGATACAGCCGGACACGGTTTCCGCTTTCCATATTATTCACAATCCCTCGGCAGGGGACTCCTCCTCGTGGAGTCAGATTCATTCCGAATCCTGTGTGCGCAAGTTTGTCACCTGCAACACAAAGAAAAACGGACCCTTAAGCGATCCCCTGCTCCGTGCAGATATTCTGTCTTGCCTGAATGAAACAACACAAGCACCTGCCCCCGATTTCCAAGTCACGCAGCCAGGGGTTTTGCAAATTGCCACCATTCCGCAATATCTCGGGGATGCAGAGCATATTGCTTCCCGATTGTTACAGCACGGGTATGCCTGCAGCGTTTTGGCGGTCTCGCCGGAGGAATTCAAAGGCCCCGTGCGCCTGCAGGCCGATCTCATTGTCTTCTCCCTGCTCCGGGATCAGGACGAGCAGCTTCGGCTGTTCGATCTGTATACGACGCTGTCTCAGCATGTGGATCCCGGGACAAGGGCGGATATTGAAGGCACACTGAACCTCATCTCAAGGGAGCCCGATCCCGCAGCAAGAACCAGCAGCTTCACACGGATTGAGGACAAGCTGACAAGGGATCATCAGCTGTACATTCTGTACGAAAAGCCGGTCCAGACTGCATATCTCCCTTCCGTACGCGGGGTGGCCTTCAACAGCCAGGGCTGGGTAGACCTTCGACATCTGTGGTTTCCTCGCGGCATGTAAAACAGCCCCGACGGAGGTTCCGCCGGAGTTATTCGTTCGTACGACTGTTGGAGTCAGTTCCGGGACAACTTCCCGCTTGAGTAAGGTCTCTATACCTTGCCAGGGAGATTGTCCACAAGCCCTTTGCCGATTACATTGGCGGAAGGCGGTTTCTTACCGGCTTCTCTGGCCCACACGGAGAGCTGACCGATATGATGAATTTCGTGGGCAATCATATGGCGCATGATCTCGCCCCAGGCATAGATCACCACTGATCCATCCTTCCGCGTATCCGTAAAGACATTCCGCTCCATCCCCTCATTCCAGCTCAATACAAAAGGCTCCACCTCCAGCCGGAAGCGTGCAGCAAGCTTTCTCACCTTCTCCAGACTGCTGAACTCGGCAAAATCCTCCTGGAAATCAGGCTTGCCCTGCACCGTCATGATCCAGCTCCACTCCACATCGGCAATATGAAACAATGTCTTCAGGATTCCGCCAACCCCGCCAACCCGCGGCTTGAGCAATTCCTCCTCCGACAGGTCTTCACACCACTTGTACCATTCCTCCCGAACCATCCAGTTATAGCGGAAAAACGTCTGCATGAAATCCCTCCAATAAAAAGATATGAGAACGGCAAACAATTGTTAAATAGATCACAGTTGTTTCCAGTTTATCACATCAGGGCAGGGACACGGGATGTAAAAAATACATATAGCCGACTTTACAGCCTACACAGCTAATTATTTCACCGATCCCACCATACCGGCTACGAACTGCTTCTGCATCAGGAAGAATACCAGTGCGGTCGGGATCGTACCGATCACAATTGCAATCATGATCATGCCAAAGTCCGGAGCATAACCGGAACCCAGCGTGGAGATCAGAAGCGGCATAGTCTTCGTCTCCGGGGTCTGCAGTACAATCAGCGGCCAGAGATAGTTATTCCAGCTCGACATGAAGGTAATGATGGCACCGGCTGCATAAGTGGTTTTCATCGTTGGCAGATAGATCCGCAGGAAGATCCCCAGCTCGCTGAGTCCATCCATCCGTCCCGCCTCCAGCAGCTCTTTGGGGAACATCTTTGTACTCTGCCGGAAGAAGAAGATCAGAAACGCCGTAGTTACCGTAGGCAGAATCACCGAAGTCATCGTATCAATCCCCATCCAGGGGAAGACATTGGAGATTTGCCCGAACATCCGGTACAGCGGAACCATCAGGGCGGCAAAAGGAATCATCATCGACAGCAGTAAAATGTTGAACACGATGTCCTTCGCACGGCTGCGGAACACCTCAAAGCCATAACCGGCGAGTGAGGCGATCAGGAGTGCCAAAATCGTAGTCGTAATCGAGATTTTCGCCGAGTTAATCAAAGCCTGCTGCAGATCGGTGGTTTCCAGCAGATTACGGAAGTTCTCCAGCAGATAAGAGCCGGGTAACAGCCGCCCGCGGGTAACATCAACAGAACGGTTTGTAGAGCTCACGACCATCCACAGAAAGGGGAAAATGGAAATGGCGGCAGCGATACTTAGAAGCAGATATGTGAAGAAACGTTTACTTTTAGCCATTATTTTTCACCTGCCACTTTGAACTGGATGAACGACAGCAGTGCAATCATAATCACAATGGAATAAGACACTGTAGCCGCATAGCCGAAGTCTGCCGAATACTTGAAGGACAGATTATAAATATATTGGGAGATCGTCTGTGTCGCGTTACCTGGACCGCCCTTCGTAATATTCATAACCTCGTCGAAGAGCTGCAAGGTTCCGATTGTAGAGGTAATAGAGGTAAACAGGATGATCGGCTTCAGCAGCGGTACGGTAATTCCGAAAAACTGCCGCGTCGCGGAAGCCCCATCAATTCTGGCTGCCTCATAGATAGAATTGTCGATATTCTGCAGTGCAGACAGATAAAAAATCATATTGTAACCCGTCCACCGCCAGGTAATCGCGATAATAATGGTGATTTTAGCCCAGAACGGATCGGTGATCCACTGAATGGGAGTGTTGATCAGATGAAGATTCATCAGGAAAGTGTTGACCAGCCCGTCTCCGGCAAACAAATATTTGAACACTACTGAGTACGCAACAAGCGAGGTTACGCAGGGCAAGAAGATCGCTGTCCGGAAAAAGCCTTTGAATTTCAGCTTACTGTCATTCAGCAGCACCGAAATAAACAGCGCCAGAATAATCATCAGCGGTACCTGAACCAGCAAGAAGATAAATGTATTTTTAACCGAAGTAATAAAAGTCTTGTCTGACAGCAGTCTTGTATAATTATCAAAACCGGTGAAGGAAAGGTTGGTTCCTGTCCCCGTCTGGAATGATAATATCAAAGCCTGGAGCATTGGATAAAAGTAAAATACAAAGATTAGGATGACAGCCAGCAGGACAAAGGACCATCCTGTGAGCGCGCTTTTTCTGCGAATGCTAAGGTTTGCTTGTTTCACCAAGGTACAGCCCCTTTGAAAGTAAGAGTATAATTAAAAACCCCGGGCGCACTTTCGTCTCCAGACGTCAGGAGCAGCAAGTTACGCCCAAGGGTAACGGTAAATCTCGTTTCAGCTATTTGATCTGTGATTCGGCCTGCGTCTGGGCATCACTCAGGACCTTGTCGATATCCTTGCCGTTCAGGTAATTTTGCATTTCCACGATCAGAATATCCTCAATGGCATATGTGTTAATACCATAATTAACGCTTGGAATCTGCTCTGTCCACGAGGCAAAATCAGATACAACCTTTTGGCCGCCAAAGAATGCATTGGGCTGACTGTAAGCCTCCCCGCTCGATGCCGCTTTGAGGGTACCAATCACACCAATATCCTTAAGCAGCTTTTGGTACAATTCTGTATTGGAGCCAAAGGTCTTGGCCATAAAGTCTGCTGCAGTTTCTTTGCCGTCGACGTTCATCACGTACCACGAGCTGCCGCCAAGGTTCGAAGCATGAACCGATTTATTGTTTGTCAGCTTCGGAAGCGGAGCAATTCCCCATTTGCCGGATTGGGTAGCCTCAGCAGTGATCGAAGGTGTAATCCAGTTTCCGGTAGGTACAGAGGCTACGGCCCCGCTGTTCAGGGCAGCCACAAATTGGCTCCAGTCTGCGTGAACATTGGCCACATTGGCTTCGGTGAGCGCTTTGTAGGTTTCAAATGCTTCCTTAAGAGGCGCATTACCGGCAATGTTCGGTGTCTTCCCGTCATCTTTCAGGTACCAGGAGCCGGCGGATTGTATCATCATGCGAATCAGGCCAAGGTCGTTCGGATCTAGTGTAATCAGTGCCTTTCCGGTTTTCTCTTTCACGGTTTTGCCGATTTCAATATATTTCTTCCAGTCGATATCCTGCAGATCAGACAGCTTGTAGCCGGCCTGTTCCAGGTAATCGGTTCTGAAATATAGACCGGTTACACCAGAGTCGAACGGAATCCCGTATTGCTTGCCGTCCAGGCTGGTCGGGCCGCTTTTGTAATCTGCAAAATCAGCGCCTTTAATATAGCTGCTCAGATCGAAGAAGGAATCCTTATAGGCTTGAAGGAAGCTTTGGGACCGGTAATCCTCAATCAGTACAATGTTCGGCAGCCCCTTGGTTGTACCCGAGTTCAGGCCGGTGTTCAGCTTCTGAATAATATCATTTTGTGCATACTCGACAATGTTGATTTTTACATCCGGGTTGGTTTTGGCATATTCAGCTTTTGCTGCTTCCAGTGCGGCAATATTAAAGGCAGGGTCCCACGCCCAAATTGTAATTTCCTTGGCCTGCGCGGTGCTACCTCCAGCATTCCCCGCATTCTTCCCGGTGTTCGCCGGATTTCCGTTATTCTTGGAATTCGAACCGCAGGCAGTTAACAGCAGCATACAAATCAGTAGTAAGGCAAAGCTCTTTTTCATTTGTTATCCTCCCTTTTTGTGTGTGCGTGAGTGATCGAATGCGTTTTTTCTGTAAGCGCTTCCTGATTACATGGATAATCTTATCATCCGTCCTGCGGGTTCTGTTAGAACTTACTTTATGCAGATTTGTCATTCTATCGCCTGTTTGTAAGCGTTACCTAACCATCCATTTGTTCTTTCTTTGGAAATTGGTATTCATGTTGTCTCCGCAGCAGCGGCAGGCGGATTTTGACCACTGTGCCTTCTCCCGGACGGCTCTTGATCTTAATCCCGTATTCCTCGCCATACAGCAGTACAAGGCGGTCATGCACATTCCTGATCCCGATGCCGGTGAACTGCTGACGTTTGCCCTCTGGCTCGGATAGCGGGAGATCCCGCTCATCGATCTCCATACCGTCTCCATTGTCGACGACTTCACACACCAGGGAGCCGGCATCCCGGGAGATCAGCACATGAATGTAGCCTTCGCTTTTCTTCGTAAACGCATGAAAAAAAGCATTTTCAATAAATGGCTGAATGATCAGCTTCGGCAAATGGAACTCCATACAATCCGGTGAGATAAAGAAATTGACCCGGATCCGCTCCCCGTACCGGACATGGTTGATAAAGACATACGATTTGAGATTCTCCAGCTCCTGGGTCACCGTGATGCTCTCACTGACATTGCTGAGCGCATTTTGCAGCATCGAAATCAGGGCATGAATCGTATGCACCGCCTTGTCTTTGCTGCCCTGCTGCACCAGAAAATTAACCGAAGCCAGCGTATTGTAGAGAAAATGCGGGTTGATCTGATGCTGCAATGCGGCGAGCTCTGCCTGGCGCTGATCTTTTTGGGTCTGTACCAATCGGGCAATGTAAGCATTTAATTCATCAAGCATGTAGTTGTAAGTATGCCCAAGTTCCTGGAATTCAAAGCTGCCGGTCACAGTGATGTAATTGTGGAAATTCCGGTGAGTGATTTTGGACATCTGCCGGGTCAGCAGCGTTAAAGACCTTGTAAGCTTGCGGGAGATTAAAAATACAATAATCAGCGCCACGATCACGATGGCTGAGCAGATCCATATGACCGCTTTCTTATCCACCATCTGGCCGAGAGCCGTTTGTTTATCAATCAAATTGACGATATAAAAATCGTAGGAAGACAAATAATCGGCGATCAGGATGGAATCCGTGCCCCGGAATGCAACATTCTTATAATCGAGCTTCCGGGCCTCAATAGCCTTGGCGAATCCCAGCAAATCCTTTGCCTCCTGTCCCATCAGGTCACTACGGTTACTGGAGACAATGACCCCATCCATGTTCAGTATCGCCACATCGTTTCCGGTGCTGACGAAGCTGGCGTAGAACGGCCGGAAATCCTTTTCATGAATTGTAAAATACAAGGTTCCATAAATATCGCTTGTCGTCCGCTCCATAAGCGCTTTGCTGCCTACGATTACCCCGTCCTTTTGGTTGACCCCCGGCTTGGACTCTTTATAGAATTGGTACATCAGTCTTTTGGGTTCAGCCATCGTATTACGCGTCAGCTCATGCTCCCGCAGCTCCGTATCGGTCATCAGCAAATTTTGGGTATTGGTTGAATAGCTGCGCCCGTTTTCCCCCATGATTTTGATCCCGACCTGGTAAGTGTCCAGTGTGGATTGGATTTTCTTCATCTGTGTCGTCATGTTGTAGAAGGTTCTCAGCTCACGCACGGAGGTGGAATCCTTATCCGTCAAAAAGCTCTTAATCGTACCGCTCAGCTGTGCATTATTGGTAGCCGTAACGATGGAGTAATGGAAGGATTCGAAGTTCTCCTTAATCTGGTTCAGCACCTTGGAATTCGTAATGCTGAAAGTCTCCATGAACAGCTTCTCCGACATGCGGACTGTGGTCCACGATGTTGAAATCGCTACAGTGATGATGCTGATGACCATAACAATAAAGATTTTGATAAATAAACTGTGAAATTTGTAACGCTCCCAATACCTTCGCATAATGTTTACTCCTGCCCGTAAAATTGACGTCTATAGCCGCTTGGGGATTGTCCGGTATATTTCTTGAATACTTTGCAAAAATAGCTGTGATCCCCGTAGCCGACCATACTGCTGATCTCGGAAATCGGGGTCTCCCCCTCCCGCAGCAGCACCGCCGCTTTATCGGTACGGATCGTATTGAGATGCTCCTTAAATCCTTCCTGGTTGTGCGCCGTGAACAGACTGGACAAGTAGGAGGGGTTGAAATGGAAATGGCGGGCCAGCTCTGTCAGGCTAAGCGGCTCCGCATAATGCTCCTCGATATATTCCAGAAGCTTCTTCATATTGGTATGACTGCCGGATGCGGGGACTGCCGAGGATGCCAGCTCCATTACCCGGTCCAAAAAGCCTTCCAAAATCCCCGCTGCCGCATCCGCATTCGGAGCCTCATCAATCGAGCGGAAAAGGTCATACTTCTCCTCCTCCAGCACCTTTAGATGGCTGAACTGATGGGTCACATTGAAGATCATGTTTCCCAGAAAGGATTTGAACTGAAAGACATCATTGTCGTAATACGAGCAGAGTGCAGCCACATGCTGGCGAAGCTCCGCAAAAGCCTCCTCCAGCTGAAGCCGCTTAAGCTGCTCGGTGAACTGGCCCGGATTAAATTTCGGAAGTTCCGCTGTGAGCGTTGGCAATTCATCCGGAATCAGCACCATCTTGCCGGGAAAATAAAACCTGTATTGCCCGAGCTTCATATAGCTGCCCTGGTACACCGCCGCCGCCTCATCGAGCCCGGGAAAGGCTATGCTCAGACAAATCTGGAACTCCGGTTCATGTTCAGATCTCTTCAAGGCAAGCTCATATAGTACCCGTACAGTATCGCCCCACATTGCAGCCTCAAGATTAATCAGAAAAAGCCCTGTGTCCGTCTGCACTCCAGATACGGATACAGCAATCAGGCCGGGAACACTGCGTTCCAGGGCTTCAATTATAGGTGTATCGTCAAGATGTTCTTGTGAAGATACTCCCAGAAATCTGAATTGTCCATGCGGAAAATGCTGCTTCAAAGAGTATCCCCGCCTTCTTCCGTTATGATATTTAATAGCCTGCCACATAAGAAGGGATTATAGAGCGCTATCACGGATATGGTCAAAGGATAATTATTCCGTCGAAGGATTAATGGCGTGAAAATTATGAATCCTTTTTTGACTCAAACCCAAACCCCTGTAACTCTCCGCTCTATCCCGCACGTAAGCCACCCCTTTTTCACAAAAAAAGGCTGCACCGTCCTTCACTGGACAGTACAGCCGTTATAAGTTGAGGATGCCGGAGGACTTTGCTTCTTCAATTCGCTTTGTAAAGCAATACAAAGCAGGAAAGTCCTTTTTCAACAAAAAAAAACCGGTGAAATCATCACCGGTATCAAAGAGCTTATTTGAGATACATATGTAAAATAAAACCCATTTTTCCTGCGTCAACTATAAAATTAATATAGCACGGAAATGTCAAGATAGCAAGCATTTTTATGGAAATTGAAGCAAATCCATAGCATATCCCCACCCCAGCGGCAAAGTTGGATCTACAGATGGCGTAATTCCATTTTATCTCAGCCATAGGACAATGTTATGATCTTCTGCACGAAGGAGGTGCACTAGATGCAGATTGAAGTCAAAGATATCCGGAAAACGTTCAAGGTGTACAAACGGCCCGAAGGAAAATGGGGGATGCTGAAGGGAGCTTTTATGCGCAATGTGACTCAAGTGGAAGCACTCGGCGGAATCAGCTTTGGGATTAATGAAGGTGAGCTAGTCGGGTACATCGGGCCTAACGGTGCAGGCAAATCCACAACGGTCAAGGTGATGAGCGGCATCCTTACGCCGGACAGCGGTGAATGCGCCATTATGGGCAAGATTCCCTGGAAGAACCGTGTGGAGCATGTATCCAAAATTGGTGTCGTGTTCGGGCAGCGCTCCCAGCTGTGGTGGGATGTACCGGTGGCCGACTCTTTTGATGTGCTCAAAGATATCTACGCCATTCCCCCGGGTGATTACAAGACAAGACTTGCCGAACTGACGGCAACCCTTGGTGTGGAAGCGCTTCTAAAGACGCCAGTCCGGCAGCTCTCACTTGGACAGCGGATGCGTTGTGAGTTGGTGGCCGCTCTGCTGCACCGCCCCAAAATCCTCTTCCTGGATGAGCCTACCATCGGCCTCGATGCGGTATCCAAGCTTGCGCTCCGGAACTTTTTGAAGGAGGAAAACCGTAAGTACGGGGTAACCATGGTGCTGACCACCCATGATATGGACGACATTGAAGCGCTCTGCGAACGGGTGATGGTCATAGGGCATGGACAACTGCTGTACGACGGACCGCTGGGCGGCCTGCAGGAGAAATATGCTCCAGAAGTGATTATGAAAGTAAATACGGATGCCATGATCGCTGCGATGTATAACGACCTGTCGCTGGTATAACAACTTTTAGGAGGTGTGAAATGAATTTTCGGAATACCTGTAAAGCCTGCAGTTCCCTCTTCCGCATCCGTATGGCCGAAGGGCTGCAATACCGGGCTTCTGCAATATCCGGCGTGTTTGTAAGTGTCTTCTGGGGTTTCCTGGAGTGCGTACTGTTCACCGTATTTTATACATACAGCGATAACGGAGCCTGGAATAATAACGGTCTATCCTTATCCCAAACCATATCCTACGTATGGCTGGCTCAGGGCCTGTTTATCTTGCAATCCATGAACATTGACGGCGAGATTATGGCCAAAATCAACAACGGTGATGTCGGTGTGGAGCTGTGCCGCCCGATGAATCTGTACACGCATTGGTTCGTCAAAAGCTCGGCAGGCAAGCTTGGAACCTCCTGGCTCCGCAGCCTCGCCACCATCCTGGCCGGATTGCTGATGCCTGTCAGCTACGCGCTGGGAGCTCCTGCATCTGCCCTTGGATTTGCCTGTTTTCTCTTGTCGGTTGTGATGGCCTTTGTGCTATGCTCCGCCTTTGCCATGTTCGTCACCGCCATACGCTTGAACATCACCTGGGGTGATGGCCCAACATATATGCTATTGCTGTTCAGCGGGATATTGTCCGGCACTTATCTTCCCCTTCGTCTCTGGCCTGACTTTATGCAGACCTTTCTGTATCTCCAGCCCTTTGGCGGGTTCGCAGATATACCGGTTCAGCTGTATGTCGGCAGTCTCGCACCATCGGGTGCCCTGCCTGCAATCGGTTTACAGCTATTTTGGAGTGCCCTCTTTATATTTGCCGGACGTTCCATCATGACCCGCAAGCTAAAAAGTATTATCGTGCAGGGAGGGTGAATTGAAGGATGATCGATGAAAGCAAAATCTATTTCAAATATTTGCGGATGCACCTGTTGTCGGGAATGGAGTACAAAGGCTGGTGGCTGATGCTAATCCAGGTGTTTGTTGTGGTCATTTCGGACCCCATCTCCACCGTCCTGCTCTTCTCACGCTTCGGCAATATCGGGGAATGGACGGTCGCCCATATTATTCTGGTCTATTCCCTGGCTGTGGCTTCCTTTGGACTCGCAGAGAGCCTGTGCCGCGGCTTTGATTATTTCCCCTGGCAGATGCTGCGCTCCGGTGACTTTGACAGATTGCTACTCCGTCCCCGCTCCCTGTTCGTCCAGGTCGCAGCGTCCAGGTTCCATCTGCACCGTCTGGTCCGTCCCATCACAGGAATCTGCGCGGCAGGCTGGGCGCTCTCAGAGCTTGGCGTTTCACTAACCCTGGGGAAGATCGGCATCCTAACCATGGCCCTGGCAGGCGGGTGCATTATGTACTGCGGGGTATTCGTGCTCACCTCGGGGCTTGCATTCTTTACCATCAAAGGCCTGGACTGGATCTATATCCTGACCAATGCCAGCTATCAAATCACCCGCTGCCCCGAGCCCTACATGCCTAAGGCGCTGAAGTCCATATTCAGCTTTGTGCTGCCTATGCTATTTATCAGCTTCTATCCTGCGGCTGCGGTGTGCGGCTGGGGTTATCCGCAGTGGCTGGGCTATCTGTCCCTTCCCGCCGGAGCTGCGTTCCTGGGCGTGTCGCTGCTGGTCTGGCGTTTCGGGGTAAGACATTATAAGAGTACGGGGAGCTGATGTTTCGAGAGTATGCTATCCAAGACATAATTACCCCACTGTAGGTTCATAGCAAATAAACGGGTGAACGAACCGCAAGGTTATCAACTAATGGGAGCTCAAATGCTTGCGGTATCCCTCCACCTTTTCCTCCCGGTAGCCCATCGACTCATAAAAGACATGCGCTTCCTTACGCTTCTCACCCGAAACGAACATGATGTAATAGCAGTCTTTTTCGTGAGCGATGGACTCCAGGGCAGATATAAGCTTGTTGCCGAGGCCCTGGCGCCGTGCCCGGGAAGAAACAACCACATTCTCAATCACCATGAACGGCCGGCAATCGCCAACGAGATCCTGGCACACGATGCCCATCATTGAACCCAGCAGCTCCCCGTCCACATAAGCACCCAACAGTATGTAACGGCTATCCGCCTGAATTGAACGAAATGCCTCCTCGAGCTTCTTCGGGTCCGTAGGACGATCGATCAGCTCATGGTAGAGCTTGTTCAGTGCATCAAGGGATTCGAATTCAATTTCTTTAATAATGACCATATGGAGGTCCCCCGCTTTCTGTCGATGGATCAGGCTATTCTTTTTTATACATATATAGTTTTCCATTCGGGGATATAGCATCCTTCTGCCCTTAAATCCCCTTCGCCGCAGCTCACGTTCCAGCAGCAATATATTCTTTAAGCACAGCCTCCACTCGCTCTTCGACAGTCATATCCCCTTCCAGTCTCAATACAGGACATTGCAGCTGCGACATCCATTCCTCATGAAGGACTCTGCTTCTGACTTCCGGACCCGCTGTATCGTACAAAGCCGCCCATTCCATAAAGGTCTGTACCTCATTGAACATGCTGCCGCCAGGCAGACTTTCCGCACCATACCTCTCGACTTCCCTTGTTAGCAGGCGTTCGAGCCGGATTTCCCCGGGAATCCACAGAAATACAACCAGATCAAACCAGGGATGAAGCCCGTCACCCCAACCACATACGGCACCAGACAATATCCATGGCTCCTTCTGGACGAGATCACGCCGGATCGTACGCAGCCTTTCATTAATCTCTGTCTGTTTGGTATATTTATGCGCCCAGAAATAATCGTCGCTGTCCAAATGCACATGCGGCAGATGCTCAGCCAAAGCCCGGCCCAATGTACTGGTTCCAGAGCCTGACGCCCCCATAATATGAATTTTGCTGTACATATACCCTCCTAAATATGCGCTAAGTAGACCGTGTAACAAATCATGCATATATTCAAAAAAAGATACAGCGATACTTCTCACTGTACCTTTTGGTATATCCCGGTCTCACTCCGAAATGTCTGGTGGAATTCTCCGCGCGATACCCGTTGCGATTGCGGCCCGAATCACCGCGTCCCGTATCTCTTCAACCACTTTCTCATTAAAAATACTCGGGATAATATACTGCTCATTTAGCTCGTCCGGGTGAACTACTGAAGCTATCGCCTGCGCAGCAGCCAGCTTCATCTCCAGATTGACCGTTTTGGCCCTGCAATCCAGTGCCCCGCGAAAAATCCCGGGAAAGCAAAGCACATTATTGATCTGATTCGGATAATCACTTCTTCCGGTAGCCACTACCCGGGCATAAGGCTCGGCCAGCTCCGGCTCAATCTCAGGGGTCGGATTAGCCATGGCAAACACGATATTATCCTCCGCCATACTCTGAACATGCTCTACTTTCAGGATACCTCCGCTAGAGACGCCAATGAACACATCCGCCTCCGCAATAGCCTCCGTCAGTCCTCCAGTCAGCCCCTCAGGATTAGTTGCCCCAGCAAGCCAGCTCCACTCCGCATTGTCATAACTCTGCTCCTTGTGCAGAATGCCCGCCCGGTCAACAGCATAGATCTTCTGTGCACCCGCTGCCAGCAGCAGACGGCAGATCGAAACGCCTGCTGCTCCGATGCCAACAACGACAATCCGGCAATCCTCTACTCTTTTCCCAACCACTTTAAGCGCATTCAACAGACCGGCCAAAGCCACAACTGCCGTCCCATGCTGATCGTCATGAAACACCGGAATATCCAGTTCAGCAGACAGCCGCCGTTCAATCTCAAAGCAGCGGGGAGAGCTGATGTCCTCCAGGTTAATCCCGCCAAACCCGGCAGCAACCGCTTTCACAATACGAATGATCTCCTCTGGATCTTTGGTATTCAGGCATAGCGGAAAAGCATCGATCTCTGCCAGCTGCTTGAACAGCATCGCTTTGCCTTCCATCACAGGCATCGCCGCCTCCGGCCCAATATCGCCGAGACCCAGTACCGCAGTACCGTCGGTGACAACAGCTACCGTATTTCTTTTCATCGTTAGTGAATAGGCTCTCCCCGGGTCCTCAGCAATAGCCATACAGACACGCGCCACACCAGGTGTGTAGACCAGCGACAGATCCTCGCGGTTCTTGATCGGCATCTTTGGGGTGATCTCAATTTTGCCGCCAATGTGAGCAAGAAAGGTTCTGTCCGATACATTGATGACTTTAATCCCCGGCATGTCTGTAAGTACCGTAATAATCTTGTCATTTGAAGCATCCTGCACATTTACCGTAATATCCCGCGTCGTTACATCCTTGCCTGCGCGAATCACGTCAATGGCCACAATATCGCCACCAACCGCAGCCAGCCTCGAGGCCACATCCCCAAAGGTCGCAACCGGTTTGCGGATTTCCAGCCGGATAATCATCGTTGTTGCAATCGACATAGAGTTACCCTCCTTGATCTGAGCAATCTATGTCCAATATACTACAGTTCACACTTTATACATAATTGTATTCTAAAATTTCGGATTCCCACGTTTTACCGTTTGCCTTTGATATAATCTGAACATCTGACCTTAGAAACTATACATCCAGGAGGAATAGCATTGGCCGTTTCCGTATCCGAATTCACTGAATACTTAGAGAAATATGTATCCTTTTTGATTATTGAAAAGAACCTCTCCCCAAAGTCCATCAAAGCCTACATGTCCGACCTCAACATGCTCCACAACTGGTTAACCGAAAATGAGGTGGATGCTATCACAAGTGACATCCTTCATCATTACTTCCATAGCTTCAACAGTGCAGGCATGCTTAAGGATTCTACGATCAAGAGAAAGTACATATCGATTAAGTCATTTTTTTTATTTTTAGTCCATAAAAATTGGATTGAACAATCCCCGCTCCACAACTTCGGGAAAAAGTTCAAGACCGCCAAAAGAATTCCCAAGACACTGGCCGTCGAAGAAATTGAACGCTTGCTGCAATCTCCGTTGATCGACCGGAAGCAATTGACCACGCCGTTTCGCACCCGTCTGTCCATCCGAAATGATGCCATTATCGATTTATTATTTTCAACTGGTATTCGTATTGGAGAGCTTGCGCAAATTCATCTGCAAGATATCGACTTGAAGAATCAGGTGGTTGTTATTTTCGGCAAAGGGCGCAAAGAACGGCTGCTCTACCTGTCCAGCTCCGAGCTAATCGGCAAGCTCAACGACTGGATGGAGATCAGAGAGCAGTTCCGTCCGAAGAACGATACCTTGTTCCTTAATAAATACGGCCGGGCCTTATCGATATACGGAGTGGAAGATATCTTTGCCAAATACAGAAAGTTAGCCAGCATTAACGAAAAGGCAACACCTCACTACCTCCGCCATTCCTTCGCCACTCAGCTGCTGGAGAACGGAGCCGACCTCCGCGCCGTCCAGGAAATCCTCGGCCACTCCAGCGTAAGCACCACCGAAATCTACACCGAAGTCTCAGTCAAACGAAAGCGGGACGTCCTCTCCCAATTCAACCCCAGAAACCGGCTGGAGACCTCCTAATAACTACGAATTATTTGGGGGTTAATGGAGTGTATTTATTAAAAGGTTTTCTTGGAGATAAGTATCAACGTGTAAACAGAATAATAGATTCCTATCATTCTGTTCAAAATAATTACATAAATATGGAGGCTTGCTGTAGTTATCCCTTCGAAAGTGTTATGGAAGCTCAAAGATATCCCATTTTCACATTGCCTACAGAAGGAGTAAGTGGAGCAAGATTTTTCCCAGCATTTGAATGTATCGAGGACATTGATATATATTCCGAAGAACTAGTAAGAGCGCTCTTCCATCTTGATACCAATTATAAAGTTTCAACTCAACCGCATTCCGGTACTCAGGCTAATCAAATAGTATATAATGCAGTATTATCAGAAAATGACGTTGTTCTAAGCTTAAGCCCTAAAGATGGTGGTCACATCTCACACAATAAAATATCAAAGAATCAAAATAAAGTATTAAACTATCACCTTACTTCTGAATTTGAGTTTAATTATGATGAAATCGAAAGACTAACTCAAAAAAACAAGCCAAAACTAATAATTGTTGGAGCTTCCTCATATCCATTACAAATAGACTACAAACGAATTGCTCAAATAGCCCATAAGTATAACGCTCTCTTATTAGCCGACATTTGTCATACTGCTTTATATATTCTTGGGAAGACTTATCCTGATGTATTTCCGCACGCAGACTTTGTAACATTTACCATGGATAAAACATTAAGAGGCCCGCAAGGTGGCATCCTCATTTATAAAAGCGATTTTAACAGGCTAATATCTTATTCAATTTTCCCAACATCACAAGGGGGACCTCTCCAATCAATTCAATTCGCAAAGATGATAGCATTGGTTGAATTAAGCTCAATAGATCTAGAAAAGTATGCAAAAGTTGTTCAGGACAATTCTAGAATTATATGTAGAAAACTAGTTGATCAAAAAATACCTGTTGTATCTGGAACTTCAGATACTCACTTGATACTAATAGATGTTGGAGCTTTAAAAACTACAGGAAATTTAGTAGAATCTATATTTTATGAAAATAACTTGCTTGTAAATAAGAATTTAATACCAGAAGATTTAGCTTCTCCTGAAATCACTTCCGGTATTCGTCTAGGTACAGTTTGTATAAGCAACTTAAACTATTCTAACGATGATGTG
Organism: Paenibacillus sp. P46E; assembly: GCF_001909095.1. NCBI lineage: Bacteria > Bacillati > Bacillota > Bacilli > Caryophanales > Paenibacillaceae > Paenibacillus > Paenibacillus sp. P46E. The sequence continues at coordinate 579 of NZ_LVYZ01000069.1, read as the reverse complement.
ATCCTCCTCGCAGAAATGATTGCAAACATTCTTCTTAATCCAACAAGTAGAAATGAAGGAATAGGTTATTTAAGTGATAAATATCATAAAACCATTAATATCTCCAATTAGGAGATAAACTTAGAGACATTGGTAAGTCTAAACCGTCCAAGTGTACTTTAACTAGAACCTCAAAACATGTTGTATTTCTTTTATGATTCTTGTCAATATAGTATTCTCTAGGATGCTCAGTAATGCTAAGATTTAAGACTAACTCTAAGTTATAAAGATTGTAAACGACCTGAAATCTCACCCAAGGGTCTTTAGTTATTACAGGATTATTATATATTTCCCAAATTTCTTGATGAACCCTTAGTAGGGATATCTCCTTAGAATTCAAGTCAATTATTAAACTATTGAGTTGTAAAATTATATGATCTAAAGAGAGGCTCTGAGGTACTGTCTCCTGGGCCTTCTTTGTGTAGATTCTAGCTTCTTCAAGATTACCTTTTAAAAATTCAAGTACACCAAAATTACAGAAGACTTCAAATATTTCGTTAGAATTTATTGATTTGTGGATGTTTAGTGCTTCATTTAAAT
>NZ_LVYZ01000068.1:0-44308 GCF_001909095.1 Paenibacillus sp. P46E | reverse complement strand
ATTTAAAGATATATTCGTAATTATCATTTTGACTTCTGGTAATGTATGGATATTAAATGGCAAATGAATCTGAATCTTTGTAGGAACAAACCAATCAGGGGTGAAGATATGTACGTTGCGGGTGTAGATGGCGGTGGAAGCAAGACAATCGCAATGGTAGCGGATGAATACGGTACGGTTCTGGGAGCCGCTGTGTCAGGCTGCGGCAACCATCAGATCATTGGAGCCCAGGCGGCAGTATTGAACATCCGTGGTGCTTTGTTTGGTGCACTTGCCCAGGCGGGCATTGCCAAAGAAGAGCTGGATTATGTGCAATTTGGTCTTGCGGGAGCTGACCGGCGTATCGATATGGACATTCTCTGCCCGGAAATCGGCAGGCAACTATCCCTGCGGAGCTGGGATATTGTCTGTGATACGATGGAGGGATTGCGTATCGGAAGCCCGGACAATACGGGGGTGGTTCTTGTGTGCGGAAGCAACACGAACGCAGCCGGACGCAACCGGCTAGGACAGACGGTGCAGATTGGCGGTTTTGATTCGTTGTTCGGTGACCGGGCAGGCGGTTATTATCTGGCCGCACAGGCATTAAGCAGGGCGGTACGAAGCTGGGAGGGCAGGGAGCCTTACAGCGATCTGGTGGAGCGGATCCCGCTTAGGCTCGGATTCGCGAGCTTTGAGGAGATGCTTAACCGTTACCTTGACGAGGATATATCGGCAGCGCCGCTGGAACTCTCACTGATTGTTCACGAGTCTGCAGACTCGGGCGACTGGCTCTCCCGCCAACTGCTTACGGACATGGGCAGAGAGCTTGGCATTTCAGCGGCTGCGGTAATCCGTAAGCTGGGCAGTTTCGAAGAGGCGGGCGTGCCGGTCATCCTTACTGGAAGCATACTCCAGTCCGGAAGAAATCCGCTGCTGCTGGATGCACTGGCTAAAGAGGTGGAGAGGGAATATCCATCCTGCACGTTTGTGATTCCGGAAATACCGCCTGTATTCGGCGCACTGATGCTTGCAATGGACCAGCTTGGTATACCGGTGACCCCGGATATGTTAGAGCATTTCGAGAGAGACGGAGGAATTCGCAGATGAAGAAGAAGCAGTTGAAAATCGCAGTAATTGGTGGAGGTTCCTCCTATACGCCAGAGCTTGTCGAAGGCCTAATTCGTTATCATGATGTATTTCCGGTTGCTGAGCTGTACCTGGCAGATATCGAAGCGGGAGCGGAGAAGCTGAGGATTGTAGGCGAGCTGGCACAGCGCATGATTGACGCAAGCGGTAAGCCAATCAGGCTGCATACCACTCTGAACCGGCGCGAAGCGATCTCCGGTGCGGATTTTGTGGCCACGCAGATTCGTGTGGGCATGCTGGATGCGCGCTCAAGAGATGAGAAAATCCCGCTGGCCCATCATTTGATCGGCCAGGAAACGACAGGAGCGGGCGGCTTCGCCAAGGCGCTTCGCACCATCCCGGTGATTCTTGACATCTGCCGGGATATTGAGGAATTGGCTCCGGATGCATTTATGGTCAACTTCACCAATCCGGCCGGGATCATCACTGAAGCCGTCTCCAAGTATTCCAGGGTGAAGTCTGTTGGCCTCTGCAACCTTCCGATAAGCACGAAGATGCAGATTGCTGAGCTGTATGGGGTTCCACAATCCGAAATGTTCATTGAGATGGTCGGAATCAATCACCTGAACTGGACGACCCGTGTGCTGATCGAAGGGGAAGACATGACGGAGGATTTTCTGAATAAGCTGGCCGGGGCCAAAGGTCCAACGATGGCTAACATCCCCGATCTGGAGTGGGATTCCGAATTTATTCAGTCGGTAGGCGCACTGCCTTGCGCCTACCACCGCTACTACTATATGAAAGAAGAAATGTACCGCGAGATTGCCGGACACTACCAGGAGACTGGTAGGACCCGGGCCGATGATGTAAAGGAAGTGGAAGCCGAGCTGTTCGAGATCTATAAGCAGCCGGAAGTGAACAGCAAGCCGGCTCAATTGGAGAAACGCGGCGGTGCCTACTATTCCGAAGCAGCTGTTCAACTGATGAAGTCCATTTATAATGATACGGGGGATATTCAGACTGTTAATGTGCGCAATCAGGGGATGATTCCCGATCTTCCCAACGATGTTTCCATTGAGATCAACTGTGTCATCAAATCCGACGGTCCGCATGCACTGGCCCCTAGCAAGCCGCTCCCTCCCCAGATCAGAGGTCTCCTGCAGGTCGTGAAGGCTTATGAAGAGCTAACCATTGACGCTGCGGTGAGAGGCGACTATGCTTCAGCGCTGCAGGCGCTGACCATTCACCCGCTGGTAGGCGACGAACGGATTGCCAAGGCCGTGCTGGCCGACATTCTTGAGCAGAACGCAGATTATCTGCCCCAATTCCAGGTACGGGTACTCTAGACCGGGTACCAGGCAATAAGTTACTGTCCGGCAACTCTGGAAACAGAATCTACCGTAGCGGATTGTGCAGAGTCAATCCATATAGCCCCTTTCCGCAGCGTCTGGCTGATGCGGGAAAGGGGCTATTATGCAAATATAAGGATTTATATGTTTCACGCTAAAAATCATCCTTCTATTTCTCGCTGAAACGGATTCCGTCCCTTAAAAGGACGGCGAAGCCGTTTCCACTTGTGATTAGCAGGGAGCACATCCCCGTTACACAGGGACTTCCCGGCTGCTCTTCTCCATCGGAGAGCTGCACAGCGGACATGGCTTGGAGGACAGGTGCTCCTCGGCCCCGCCTGCCTTCATCCGTGTCCAGCCCGGACAGCTGCTGCTGGTGCAATTCCAGACGGGAACCGTAAGGGTTCTTCCCCCGTGGGACCGGCCGGAGGAAGTGCATGCTGCTGCCGGGGTTCTGCTTACGGCAGCTGCGCTGGCCGGAGTGGCCGGGGCAGCAGATATGGCAGAGCGGAAGGCGGACAGCATAAATCTGGAGACCTCCGCCTTCTTGCCCCGGTGCCTCGCCGGCGAACTGATGAACAGTTCCTCGCGGGCCCGGGTTACGGCCACATAAGCCAGTCTCCGCTCCTCTTCAAGCGCGTCGAGGCCTGCTGCATTGCCAACAACAACCGTGCTGCTTTTGCTGCCCGGTGCTGTTTTTGCAGTTTTCCGGTCTTTCAGCCGCTCACCCTCCAGCGCGGAGCTATGAGGGAGAATGCCTTCGGATGCCCCAATCAGGAAGACTACCGGGAACTCCAGCCCCTTCGACTTATGAATTGTCATCAGCGCAACCCGGTTCCCTTGCTCTTTGAGGCCGGGCAGGCGGCTCTGCTCATTGCGTTCGGTCACATGATCGATGAACTCCAGGAATACCGGGAGGCTGTCGAACCGTTCCGCCGATGCTTCCAGCTCATCGAGCATTTCTTTTAGCATCTCCCGGTGGAGGGTAGCTTGATGCCGCTCATTGGCTTCGATGAAGTAGTCATAGAAGGTAGTGCGGATCTGGCGGATGGCCTGGACGGGAGTCAACTGAACCAGGCCGCGGATCAGCTCCAGCCGTTCCTTCAGCTTTGCACCTTTGAAATCCTCCATCCCCGGCAGGGACATCAGGTGAATCAGCGGCCCCTGCTTGGGCTGAACGGCTTCCATCCGGCGGATGTGGTTCATGCCTTTTTCCCGGTTCATGTACAGAGTCGGCAGGATATTCTCTATCGCAGCGAAGTTTCGCCGGTTCAGCGACAACCGCAGATGATCGAGTACCGGAGAGATCAGCCAATGCTCGTAGAGCAGCTGGCCTTCACCGTAGTCAATATAAGGAACATCGCGCAGCAGCAGCAGCTCCAGCAAAGCCCGGTTGCTGCTGGAAGCCCGGTAGAGCAGGGCGAAATCGCTGTATGCTCGAGTTCCGCCAGCCACCTCACTCAGGATATGATCCACGATTTGCTCGGCTTCCTCGTCCGCGGTCTGCGGGCGCAGGTACCGGGGCTGGCGTCCGCTGCCCTTGGCCGCTTGCAGTGTTTTGGATCTGCGCCGCCTATTATGGCGGATAATTCCGTTGCCGAGGCCGACAATCGCGGGGCCGGAGCGGTAATTAATATCAAGTGTGATGACCCTGGCACCCGGATATAACTTCTCGAATTCAAGGATGAACTCGCTGCGTGCTCCATTGAAGGAATAGATCGTCTGGTCATCGTCACCTACCACCATCAGATTATGCTGCGGGTGGGCGATCATTTTGACAAGCTCATATTGCAGCGCATTCGTATCCTGGAACTCATCAACCATTACATACAGGAACCTCATCTGCAGCTCCAGCAAAAGCGCGGGTTTCTCCCTTAGCATCCGGTAGGCGATCAGCAGCACATCATCAAAGTCGATTTTGAAATTGTCGGTCTTCCACTGCTCATAGAGCATCAGAACCGCCTTCATTTCCTGCTCAGCGGTTGACGTTTCCGGAAGATCGCTAGGCTCACCCAGGTTCATCTTGCAGGAGGAGAGCAGAGCGAGCAGGGTTTCCGGGGGATAGGCATCCTTCGGCAGCCCCAGCTCGCGCATGATCTGCTTCAGTAGAATATGCTGGCGGCGGGTCTCATTGAAAATTTCCTGCTGAAGGCCCTGACGGCGAAGGAAATAGAGGAAAAAAGAATGAAACGTGCGGGCCTGCAGGCGGGCAGCGTCACTCTCGCTGACGCCAGGCAACAGGGCGATCCGGTCGCGCATTTCTGCCGCTGCCTTATTGGAGAAGGTCAGCAGCAGCAGTTGACTCGGGGAGATTCCCCGGACGGATAACAAATACCCGGTTCTGCAGATCAGCACCGAGGTTTTGCCGGAGCCTGCCCCGGCCAGGGTCAGCAGCGGGCCCTGGTGATGCCGTACCGCAGCGATCTGCGGAGAGTTGAGCAGAATTCCGCCCTCCTCCAGCCTGCGGAAGTAAGCGCCATCGGGGTCACCGGACTTCACGATGTCACGGCTTGTCCGGGCAGAGGCGATGTTCGCCTGCGGAATACGTTCACCGGTAGCTCCCAGCGGTATATTGTGAAATAAAAGCTTGTTCATTGGATTCACCTTCGTTTATATCATTGCGGGATAAATTAAATTTTAGCCGATCTATACTATACCATCAGTTTTGTAATGTTGTCCCTGCAATCGGCGAATTGGAACAGTTCGGCTCAATTAAATCTGTTACGGGTGTCACTCCTTGGGTGCTGTGAATATTCTGGCTAGTATACGTATGCTATGCTCTGAAATCCATTACTCCAAAGGTGTGATCGTGATGAAGCCTGTCACCCGGATAAGAAAGCCGGCAGTGAAAAGGAAACACCCGGGCCTTCTGGCAGGCCCTCCAAAAACATTGCTCTACCAGAGCCCGAAGTATGGCTTCAGCATAAGGCTCCCCCGCAGCTGGAGATGCTACACAGTGGTCAGAAGCAGAACCCGGCGGCTGGAGGATGCAGAATACGCTCTGGATTTCCTTTTTAAATATAAAGGGAAAGTCTATGAATCGGCGCTCACACTGCTGGTGTTCCGGATGACTCTGAAGCAGTGGCGGGCCAAGGGCTACGATGAATCCCCGATAGTCAGACTGGCTGTGCGCAAAGGGCTGATCTACGCCTACACAGTTCCCGAAGAGCTTCCCGACGAGTTTCTGAATGCCAAAGGCGATGACTATGATTACACAAGATTCGGCAGACCGATCCGTATTCTGTCCCGCATGGTAAATGACGATGTCCCCGGAATCGTCCGAACGTTCAAGCTCCGCTGATCTTGTCCGCCAGTCCGTGGTGTTTCATTGCAATTGTCCGAGAATGGCATTCACCTTGCGCTCATAGGGCCGTGGGTTGTCCTCTTTGATCTCCTCCAGCAGGAACGCCAGCGATTTCTTGATTCTTGGGCTCATTCCGGCGGCGATATCGGCGTATTCCCTGCGGCTGATGTCGTCGTCCAGAATTCTTTGGTTCAGCACAATGGCCCAGTTACGCGCATTCTCCAGCATGTCCGGCAGGGACTCCAGCAACTGCGTGAGGTACATTTCCATTTGGTAGCTCTCCACGAAATGGACAAGTCCGAACATAATCTCTTCCTGCTCGGTATCATCATCGAAGACACGGAAGATTTGCTGGATTACTGCATCCTCTGTATCTCCAGCCAGGCCTTCCAGGGCCAGATCAAATGCCTCGCATTCCAGCTCTGTCCGCAGCAGGCGGTTATGATATAACTGGGCAATCCCAGGATACATATTCAACGTGTGATTCCCCCTTATGTTTGTGTTGTTGTTGCATTTCGGCAATCTCCCGTACATATTAACATATTAGCCTTCGGGCAGGGGAGCGCAGGGCTCCGGTCCGTTCGCCGGATATTCTGGCATTGTGCAGAGAAATAAGCGCGGTTCAATACGGGTTCCGTTTTTTGACAGCTTGTACTAAAATATTACACAGAGGAGGTGGAACTATGCAGAACAATGAAAGTGCGACACTGCATCGTGTAGAATGTGCCAGGGAGAAGCTATACCAGATGCAAAAAAAATACGGGTTATTGACACATCCTAAGGTGATTGAACAATCTGTAGCCTTGGATCACCTGCTTAATCAATACAGCACTCAAAAAACCGTTTGCTAACGGGGTGCCTTTATTAATTATGAATAGGGAGGAAGATTATGTTTATTCCAATTCTGACTGCACTGACAACGACGCAGCATCTGTTCCTTTTAATTTTGCTAACGGTGAATATTGGAGCTATATACTGCATCGTCAGATATAGAGCAGGCCGGCACTAGGACTCTCTGTATTCCCCCTGCCTCTCTTCAAAAAGATATCATCCCCCAGTGGCGCTATTCTTCGCGTGGCTCCCCGCAACAAAGTCGGCCGTTTCTTTTAGAACCGGTGCGGCGTTCTCCGTGGCAATTCGGTAGCCGGCCATCCTGATCATGAACAGGGTCCGCATCCAGCCCGTTTCCTCTTGAATATCCTCATCATTCAGCTCGAATTGTTTTTCTTCATATCCCCTGTTTATCGAGCTCCATGTATACGTTATCTTCTGTGAACCCCTCATCATACAATTCACAAATCCCGTTCATCCAGCGCATTCCCGCTCCGCCGGGAGCAATTTCTCTTCGTCCAGTAATGGAGGATTTTTCGAAAAGAGTTCTGCCGTGGTACAATATAAGGCGGACCTACAGATAGATCCATTCATTTAGGCAAGGGGGAACTGCGAATGAAATCCAGAAATTTAGCTACGATCTCGCTGGCTGTTATGGCCTGCGGTTTTTTGATTACACTCTTTTTGCCGGAAAATTTGGCCGTTATCCTGCTGAGGGGCGGCTTTGAGGCCGGACTGGTGGGGGGGATTGCCGATTGGTTCGCTGTCACTGCGCTGTTTCGTCATCCGCTTGGACTGCCCATTCCTCATACCTCACTTCTGCTGAAGAATCGGGACAAAATTATTCAATCGTTGATCTCTGCGATGGAGAACGAGCTGCTGAACAAGGCGAGTATTGAGAACAAACTTCGCAAGATCCGCATAGTGGCGCTTGGCAGCACTCTGCTAACCCGGCTGTTCGCCCGGAAAAAAGCGAGAATTGAAATGCTGGAGCAGATCAGCAGCTTTGTACAGAAACTACCGGTCACTCAGGCTGTGCCGTATATTCAGTCAGCTGCCGCCAGCTACATTCGTGAAGCCAAGCTTGGAACGGCAGCGGATACTATTATCACCAAGCTCATGAATGACGGGAAGGACGTTGCTGCCCTGGATTATGCACTGGGTGGAATCTCCGGCTGGGCGGCCCGTCCCGAGACACGGGCGATGCTGGGCAAGATCGCCAGCGAGAAATTGGCTGAAGTGAAGCTGGGCGGACTCAAGGGAATGGCTTTTCAGGCTTTTGTCGGATTTGTGGATGCCGAGATGCTGGGAGAAATGCTGCAGGGTATGGTGCAATCCGGTATCCGTGATTTCCGTGAAGAGGATAGTCCTTACCGTGACCAGATCATCCAGGAAATCCGTGTTGCTATTTTTCAACTAGTGAATGACGAGGCGCGGATCGCTGCGATTAAGGATTGGGGCCTGAATGAACTGCAGAGTGAATCCACTGCGGCGTTCCTGGAGGAACAGCTTGAAGGATTCCGCGGCAAGGCGGTTGCCCTGCTGGAAGAAGAGAAGTCAGCAGGGGGGCGCAAGCTGTTTGGACTGTATGCCATGCTGGCCCGCCGTGTCAGCAAGGAGCAGGATTGGATTCAGAGCTGGGAGGAGCGGATTCGTGCTTCCCTAATTAACTTCGTAGAAGCGAATCATTACCGGCTGGGGCTTCTGGTCAAAGAGAACCTGGATCAGATGGATGACGCCAGTCTGGTAGATATGCTGGAGGATAAGGTTGGTAAGGATCTGCAATGGATTCGGGTCAATGGCGCGGTGTGCGGCTTTGTAGTGGGGCTGGTCCTGACCGTTGTCCAGATGATCTGAACCGGAGAGCATTCGTATACAAAAAGGCAGCAAGCGGTATCCCCTGAATCAAATTCTGAACAGGGATGCGCTTTGCTGCTTTTTTCGCAGGTGCTATCATAGATGGACAAGTAGCCTATAACTGGTTCTTTCCGTTGCTGATCGTATAGGCTTCCTGCACAGGCAGCACGAATATTTTACCGTCACCGAAGGAGCCTTGTTCACCGGTTCTTGCCGTTCTCATAATAATGCTGATGACATCTTCCTTCTCATCATCCTGAATGACGATCATCAGCAGCTTCTTGGAGATTTGATCATAATGATTGGTGCCGACCTGAATCCCTTTTTGTTTGCCGCGGCCGAGCAGATCCATCTTACTGATGGAGGGGAAACCGGCAAGCAGCAGTTCAGCCATAACTGCATCCGCCTTCTCGGGTCTTACTATAGCCTTGATCATTAACATAACGATGCACCCTTTCTACAGCGAATAGTGTGTTGTAGGGGGTTGCCAATGTCTAGGTGGCCTTATAAGTGATACATTCGTATAATGGCAACGCTTACAATCTGAGTATAATATTAACTGCAGCTGTATCCTGCGAATATGATCACAAATTCTGTGTTACACATTGTCGCATAGTCAGGGAGCCGGCAGCTTTCGTGGGTTCTCCTAATTCGGCAAAAGAACACGGTACAGCTTCTCCATTGCTGCCGCCGTTTGCTGCCATCCGAAATTCTGCAGCGCGTCACTCCGCCCCTGGAGTCCTATTTTGGCTGCCAGCTGCGGCTGGCGGCCTATCTGCAGCAGGTATTTGGCGAATGGAGCTGCTTCACGGTAACGATCCACTAAATATCCGTTATGACCGGATACGATAATCTCCCGGATACCGCCGTTGTTCGAGGCGATGACCGGCAGTGCTGAGGCCATTGCCTCCACGTTGACCAGTCCGAAGGATTCATGCTGCTGGGATGGGCAGACGAAGACATCGGCGGCCTGATACAGAGCATGAATATCTTCATGGGCAATCTTGCCGATAAAGGTGACCCGCACTCCCAGGCGCCGGGACATGGCCTTAAGCTGCCGGATATACCGCGGCTTGCCATGGCCGGCGATAATCAACTGTGCCGGCAGACGTCTATTGAGCAGTCGCATGGCTCTAATTAATACGGGTACTCCCTTGCGGGGGATAATTCGTCCGACGAACAGAACGGTGAAAACAGGACCCAGGCGAAAGATCCTGCGCACCTGCTGCTTTTCCGCTTGCTCTGCGGGGAAGAACCGGGTTAAGTCGGCACCTAGTGGTATCACCCGGATGTTCCCGCCCAGACCGTGAAACCGCCGGGACAGTCTCTGCTGCAGCGAACGGCTGTTGACCGCGATAAGATCAGCCCTGGCCAGGCTGCGGGCAATCCGGGTTTCCGCCGGAACAAAGGTCAAGGAGTGGAGGAACAGGAGCACCGGTGTGAATGGATGCCTGCGCTTAACGGCGGCCATTAGCTGGGGGCGGTTGTCGACCTGTATCACATCGAAACGCTCCCCTTCAAGGTAGTCCAGCACCGAAGCAAGATAACGTGCAGGTGTACCTGAAGCTAGACGGATTATGCGCACTTGCTCCAATTCATCGGCTACGGGAAGTCCGGGAGCCCTCCGGCTTACGATGGTCACTGTATGCCGCCGGGCCAGTTCTCTGGCGATTGCCCAGATACAGATTTCCACAGAGCCATCTCCCGGTACCGGAAACTGTTCCGGCGCGATCATACAGATATGCATAGATGTAAGCCTCCTTCACTCCATAGCTGTGCCTCTTACCTAACATATGCCGATAAGCAGGCGGAAGACACATCTGTGGGGATCAGGATGTAATCTGTTTGGAGGCAGCTGTGATTACAGCGGCAACCTTTTGTTCCAGCTCGATAATCTTTTGCTTGCTGGCTGCAATCTGCCGGTGGCCGGAGAGTAATGACGTCAAGGAGCCGCCAGTCAGGGCCGGGTTCTTCTTGCGGATAGCAGATTTGAAGTCGCTCCAATCGGCAGTCAGGCGTTTGTTCAGTGAAGCGGCAACACTTTTCTGGGTCTTGATTGACGTCTGCGGACTTTCAATCCCGGCCAGGGTCTTGCGTACCGCAGCTATTTTCTTAGTCCGGATATCCTTGGCGGCTTTGAGCTGTGCCTCTTGGTCGCGGATGTCCTGGCGTGCCATCTGTACAAGGATTTTCATAGCATCGGACTGGGCGCGCAGTATAGCATTTAAGGATTTGTCCTTGAAGCCCCTGAGCAGGGAGATGCGCTTGTTCAACGCACTGTACTGATCAAAAAGCGGCTGGTAGCGGCTCTTGGTGCTGGCAACCATAGCACTAAGCCGGGTTACAGTAGCCTGGTCAATATTCTTGATTTGCTCTTTCGCGGCTATAAGCGACTGAGCGTTGTCCTCATGAAGCTTGCGGATCTGCTCCTCTCTGCTGTCATATTGCGCTGACAATGCAGACAGTTCGCTATACTGGCTCTTCAGCTTGGTTCTTGATGAAGAATCAGCAACCGCGGCAGTTAAATCAAAAGCGGCCTGAATCGAAGGGGTTAGCTCCGTTCCGGATGCTGCCGTCAGACCTGCAAATGGAAGCGATAGAAGCAGCAGCGACAGAAGGGCCAGGACAGCATGTTTGAGAGTATTCATTTTTCTCCTCCTATGTGGTCATCCGTCAGCCTGTCCCCAACAAAAAAAAGCACCCGCAGCAAAGGCTAATAAGCCTTCATTACGGGTGCTTCCGGTAACAGGTCACGAATAAATTATTAACTTAAACTATAGATGAACCTCCTATATCCGTCAATATTTACAATTTATTTGGTTCTCTTTTGAAAAAAGGGACGGCTCATTTCTTTCCTTAATTCTCTTATCGTATACTTGGGTAAATAGACAACAGTGAGTCTGCACCAGCAGCGGCTCGTGATGAGGGAGGCCTGATTGATTTGGATAACAATAACAGGGAAATTCTGGATCGAGCATTCCTGATGTCTCCGATGGGGATGGGAGTACTGTCTTCAGAAGAGGCCAAGTGGATAAAAGTTAATCCTGCTTTCTGTCAACTTCTTGGCTGCAGTGAACAGGAGTTCCTGGCTGGGGGGTTGCTGTACAATACTTCTGCTTCGCGGGAGGAAGCCCGGCAATTGCACAAGCGTCTTATAAATGAACTAGACTCTTCTGCAGCGGGCTCTCTGGTCAAGGAGAAAAGATTCCAAGCCCGTTCGGGACGTACGGTATGGCTCCTGCTTACATTCGTCAAGGCTATGGAGGGACTGGCTCACCGGCATGTTATCGTGTACGCCCAGGATATCACCGACCGCAAAATTGCCGATCAGCTGACTGTGGACAGCCGTGATTTGTATGATTTATTTATAAAAGATGAACAAACGATGATTTCCTTCACCCTGCCTGATGGAACGCTGAGTTTCATTTCTCCTTCCTCGCTGCTGCAAATCGGCTTCGCCCCTGAAGAATTAATTGGCAGGAACCGGCTGGAATTCTACCATCCTGATGATACTGAAGGAATGAATAACCAGTCTGAGGGACTCATGGAGAATAAAATCAATGTCCGCCGGCTGCGCCATAAAGAGGGGCATTACCTGTGGTTCGAATCTTCTTTTCATATTATCCGTGATGAAAACGGTGAAGTGGTACGGATCATGGGCGTTGGCCGTAATGTGAACAGCCGCAAGCTGAACGAAGAAGCCTTGGATACTGCCCAGCGGGTTGCCAAAATAGGCTCCTGGGTTTGGGATTTGTCCAAAGAAAGACTGACGTTCTCCGAAGAACTGCAGCGGATGCTCCACTATAGTACAGGGAAGAACGTGAATTATAAGACCTTCTTGTCTCTGGTGTATCCTGAGGACATGGTAATTCTGACTAAGGGAGTCGAACGGGCTGTGGAAAAAGGGGAATCCGGCGAAACCTCCTTCCGTCTGGTTCTTTCTGATGCCACAGTACTTGCAGTCCACATTCAGTGGGATGTCATGCGCGGTCCTGACGGCAAGCCTGTGCAGCTGATCGGCATGATGCAGGATATTACCGAGCGGCGGCAGATGGAGCAGCAGCTTAGAGAGAGCGAACGGAATTACCGGCTGATGTCAGAGAACTCCATCGATATGATTTCGCGTCAATCGGTAGCAGGCACCGTCTTTCTCTATTGTTCTTCTGCCAGCCGCTCCCTGCTGGGCTACGAGCCCGAAGAGATGGTAGGGACAAGTGCCTTAGATTACCTCCATCCCGATGATCTGCTGCGGTTGAAGAAGATGCTGGCCGATAGCGAGCGCTCCGGAACGATCCCTGTAGTAACCTTCCGGTACCGCCGCAAGGATGGAAGCTATGCCTGGTTTGAGACGAACAGCCGGTATATTTATGATGACCACGGCCAGATCCTGGAGATTATATCAGTCAGCCGTGATATCACCGAGCGCAAGCGTTTTGAATCCATGCTTCAGGAGAGTGAACAACGCTACAAGTCTCTCTTCGAGTATAATCCATCCGCGGTCTATTCCATGAACCTGCGCGGGGATTATCTGACAGCGAATGCCAATCTGGAGGAACTGACAGGTTATAGTCTGGATGAATTGATTGGAATGTATTTTGGACCTATTGTGCATGAGAAGGATATCGCGAAGACCTTGCATCATTTCACACTGGCCAGCCAGGGAGAGCCCCAGAGCTATGATCTGACACTGATCCATAAAGATGGGCATCTTATCGAAATCAATACCATCAACATCCCGATTATTGTCGACAGACAGGTAGTGGGTGTATTTGGGATTTCCCGTGATATCACTGAGCGTATCCGGTATACCGAGCAGATTGAGAAGCTCAGTAATGAATACACGCTGATTCTGAATGCGGTGTCTGAAGGTATATTCGGTCTGGATACCGAAGGGAGAATCACCTTCATCAATCCGGCGGGAGAGCGGATGCTGGGGTTTGAGCATAACGAAATTATGGGGCGTTCTTATCTGGAGCATATCCGGCAAACGGCGCCGGACGGGGTTCATTACCGGCCTGAAGATTCTCCCCTGATGCGGGTTATCCGGACAGGAGAGTCCCAGCGGAGTATGGATGCGGTACTGTGGCGCAAGGACGGTTCCAGCTTTCTTGCGGAGTATCAGGCAACACCTCTGTTCGACAAGGGGGAACGCAAAGGGGCGGTTGTCGTATTCAAGGACATTACCGATGAGCAGGAAATTATCCGTGCCAAGGAATCAGCCGAGAAGGCGGATCAGGCCAAATCCGAGTTTCTTGCGGTGATGAGCCATGAGCTGCGGACCCCGATGAATGGAATTATGGGAATGACAGATCTTCTGGCGGAGACGGAGCTGAATGAGGAACAACGCGGTTATGCGGAGATCATCAGCCAGAGCAGCGCTTCCCTGCTGTATATTCTCAATGAAATTCTTGATTTCAGCAAAATCGAAGCCGGTAAAATGACACTTGTTCATGAACCGGTCAGTGTGGAGTCTGTCATGGAGATGGTTACCGAGCTGTTTTCACCTAAAGCCAGAGAAAAGAGTGTCCGGCTGTCCAGCCGGATCGCGGAAGATGTTCCGGAGCTGATCATGGGTGACGCGGACCGTCTGCGCCAGGTGCTCGTGAATTTGGTGAGTAATGCGGTCAAGTTTACTGAAGAAGGGCAGGTCTCTATTGCTGTCGAAACGGAATATTGCCCGAACGCCAAGAAGCTGAACCTGAAGTTCAGTGTACGGGATACGGGAATCGGCATTCCAACCGAGAAGCAGCCACTGCTGTTTCAATCGTTCTCTCAATTGCATCCGTCGATTAACCGCAAATATGGGGGGACAGGCCTGGGACTTGCGATCTGCAAGCGGCTTGTCGAGCTAATGGGCGGAGCGATTGGAGTAGAGAGCGCAGAGGACGAAGGTTCGACTTTCTACTTCACCCTTCCCATTATTACGGATGAGGAGTGGGACGAGATTAAGGCGGAGGATAATCCGTTGTCCATTAATTCCAATGCACGGAATGGCAGTGTTGATCCTGAGTTCAATATCAACCAGAACCAGGTACAGCAGGTGGAGAATGGCAGTATACTGACAGCCGCCAGCCCCGCTCCCGCTCTGCCTGAAGCGAAGTACGGACCCCTGCGGATACTGGTTGCGGAGGATCATCCCGTCAATCAAAAGCTTATTCTGACGATGCTGGAGAAACGGGGGTATAGGGCGGATCTGGTGGAGAATGGGCAGCAGGCGCTTCAGGCCGTTCTTGAGCGTCCTTATGACCTGTTGTTTATGGATGTTCAGATGCCTGTGATGAACGGAATTACTGCGTCGGCCAGAATCAGGGAGCAGGCTCCGACTCATCACCAGCCGTTCATCATTGCGGTAACGGCTTATGCCAGACCGGAGGACCGGGAGCGGTGCCTCATGGCAGGCATGGAAGACTTCGTCAGCAAGCCGTTTCTCGCCTCAGATATTGAGCGGATACTCAGGGAACGGAAGGAAAAGATATCCCTATGACTGAGGAAAGGTCTGAATATCGGCTGGAAGTGGAACCATATACACAATGGGAGCCGGGCGTAGCATCTCCCGGCTCTGCCTGCGGACCGGCGACCATGGCCGCTTTAATCGAATATTGGCATACAAGGAGAGGCTATGGGCGTATTCCGGGTTCGGGGCATTTTGACTCCAAGGCGGCGCATATCAATTATATATACAGTCATCACGGGGGAACTCCGTTGGGGATGAGTGCGCACAGTTTGGCCAAAGGCCTTCAGGCTTATATTGGTGCTGCTCTCCCGCGTGCAGAGCGCAGGTACCCGCCGGTTTCAGTATCTGTTTTTAATGACATGTGGAGGTATAGGGCTGAGATTGACGCCGGGCGGCCGGTGGCCGTGAAGTTTGACAAGTGGTTCAGCCTCCGCTGGAGGGGGAGGTATGCCTATGATTATCACTGGGTGCTGGGAATCGGATACGATCTGACCGATACGGGAGCGGGACCTGCGCTGATTGTCCAAGACAACGGTATACGCCATAAGAATGGAGGCTTTACCCCTGGCCGGGAGCGCCGTATTCCTTATTTGCCGAATCGGGATATTCTTACCATGGTAGCGATGAACATAGAATGACGGAACCGGATATACAGCCCGTCAGACCCCCGCTCGTCCACTCTAAAAAATCCCTCTGTACAAACGTTTGCGCAAAGCGGATAATCAGGTTATAATATCCAGTTAATAAAGGGTAAAGGGGACAGATTGCTTTGTCAGTACAAAGGGAAATGGAAGAAACCATCTTTTATGGGGATCCTGCAGCTACCGGAGGCATTTCCGTATTAGACCAGGATTTTGACGAACTGTTCAGCTATAACGGAGACGATCTTGGCCTCATCTATACTTCTGCTTACTCCGCCTTTTGTCTATGGGCTCCCACGGCGCAGGAGGCGGAAGTGGTGCTGTATGACTCCTGGCAGCAGATCGCCGGCGACCGCCTGCCCATGATACGTGAGGTGAGGGGGACCTGGAGACTGACAGTTTCCGGTGATCTGGATGGCAAGCTGTATACCTATCGCGTACGTATCGGGGACCAGTGGAATGAGGCAGCGGACCCGTACGCACGTGCAGTCGGCGTAAATGGGGACAGAGCGGCAATTCTTGACCTGCGCAAGACGGATCCAGAGCGTTGGACTGAGGATAAGCCGCCTTTGGCGAGCCCTGTGGATGCAGTCATCTATGAGCTTCATCTGCGGGATTTGTCCATTCATCCGGCCAGCGGGACTGCCTACAAGGGGCAATTTCTTGGTCTCGCCGAAGGCGGAACACGGGGTCCTGGGGGGATTCAGACCGGGCTCGATCATATTGCCGATCTTGGGGTGACGCATATTCAGCTCCTGCCAGTCTATGACTTTGCCACAGAGAGCGTGGATGAAACCAAGCTGGATCAGCCGCACTATAACTGGGGGTATGATCCGAAGAATTATAACGTGCCGGAGGGCTCTTACGCGACAGACCCGTATCTGCCGGGTGTGCGTATTACCGAGCTCAAAACCATGATCCAGGCGCTGCATGACCGTGGTCTGCGCGTAATCATGGATGTGGTTTATAACCATGTGTATGACGGATACCGTGTGAATTTTACCAAGCTGGTTCCCGGTTATTATCTGCGTTACAAGCGGGACGGCAGTCTGTCGAACGGTTCGGGCTGCGGCAACGATGTCGCTTCCGAGCGTACCATGATGTCCCGGTTAATTGTGGATTCGGTTCTCTACTGGGCCACAGAATATCATATGGACGGCTTCCGGTTTGACCTGATGGGCCTCATTGATATTGACACGATGGCGGAAATCCGCCGCCGTCTGGATGAAGTCGACCCTTCGATCATGACCATCGGCGAGGGATGGATCATGGAGACCGAGCTTGCCACGGAACGGCTGGCCAATCAGAGTAACGCAGACGCACTGCCGGGAATCGGACAATTTAACGACGGTTTTCGGGACGCGGTGAAGGGCAATATTTTCAAGTATGAGGAACCAGGCTTTATCGGCGGCAGGTCGGGACTGGAACAGGCGGTGAAGACAGGCATTACAGGGGGAGTGGTGTACGGACAGACTACCGGCCAGTTTGCCGATGAACCCCGGCAGTGCGTGAATTATATGGAATGCCACGACAATCATACCTTGTGGGATAAAATCGTCCTGTCCTCTGCCGGAGTATCCGACAAGCAGCGCAGGGCGATGCACCGGCTGGCTTCAGCCATGGTGCTGACGAGCCAGGGGATTCCGTTCCTTCATGCCGGGCAGGAATTTATGCGTACCAAAGAAGGTGTGGAGAACAGCTTTAAATCACCGGTAGAGATCAATTGGCTGGACTGGGAGCGCTGCGCTGCTTATGCGGACGAGGTTGCTTACATGAAAAAGCTTATATCGCTGCGCCGGGCACATCCCGCCTTCCGCTTGCACAGTGCAGAGGAAATCCGTGCCAAGCTATTCTTCGAGAAGGCGCCTGCGGGTACAGTGGCATATACGCTTCGGGAGCATGCCGGAGGTGATGCGGCGAAGCACCTGTACGTGGTATACAATACCAATCCGGACGGATCAACGCTTTCGCTGCCGCCGCTGGGGGTATGGGAGCCGCTGTTTGGGGAGGAACTGGCAGTACTGGGGACAGAGGGGCAACTGACCGTTAAGGGTCTCGGAATGGTCGTTCTGGCTGTTCAGGCTTAACACGATTAACAACGGAATACCTAGATGAGGAACATGAAGACTGTTTTGTAGGCAGAGCCATCTGCCGACTGGACAGTCTTTTTCCTGTGATATTTCAAAAAACAGGATTACTTTTTGAAATTAGTACTACACCTGTCGTAGTAATCATGCTACAATACCATTACTACGACAGATGTAGTACGACAGATGCAGTAAGGAGGAAGGATATTGATCAGCAGCGATGTGATCCGCGGATACAACGATACATTTATTCTATATATGCTTTTGGGCGGAGAATCCTATGGCTACGAGATATCCAAGAATATCAGGAGGCTGTCGGATGAGAAATATATTATGAAGGAAACCACCCTCTATTCAGCGTTTACCCGGCTGGAGAAGAATGGGTACATCTGCTCGTTTTATAAGGATGAGACCCTTGGGAAGCGGCGTACCTACTACCGCATTACTCCGGAGGGGCTGGCGTATTACCATGACAAATGTGCGGAGTGGCTGATTACCCAGGAAGTTGTGAACAAATTTATTAAGGAGCTGTGATTAGGAATGGAAACCATCATCAGTTATTTGAACAATATGTTTGCCGCTCTCCCCAGAACCGCGCAGATGGATGGGGTCAAGCAGGACCTGCTATCGAGCATGGAAGAGAAGTACCATGAATTGAAGCAGGAAGGCAAAACCGAGAATGAAGCCGTGGGCATCGTGATTTCCGAGTTTGGCAACATTGATGAACTGGTCGAAGAGCTTGATATTCCCGCTGAAAGGGACGAGAACAAGCTTCCGATGCTTGCTCCGGAGGATACATTTAGCTATATGGCTGCCAAAAAGAGATCGGGTTTCATGGTGGGGCTAGGTGTAATGTTGTGCATTATCGGTCCCGCATTGCTGATTCTGCTGAACACTCTGAGCGGGTCCGGATTTCTTAAAGGGGTCATTTCAGAGGATGCTGCATCCATTCTTGGTGTGGTTGCTTTGCTTATACTGGTGGCATTGGCAGTGGGTCTGTTCATTTTCAGCGGCATGATGCTGGAGAAATATAAATATATGCACAAAGGCTTTAACCTGCCATATGATCTAGGGTCCGAGATTCAGCACCGCAGCAGTGCATTTGTCTCTACGTATACCTTGTCGCTCGTGATGGGCGTATGCCTGTGTGTATTAAGTCCGGTTCCGGTGATTGCATGGTCTCTGATCAATGAAGATTCTACCAGTTATGGCGTGGTCATTTTGCTTCTGCTGATTGCTTTGGCGGTCTTTCTGTTCATTTATTATGGTAATATTAAGGAGAGCTACAGCTTCTTGCTTAAGGAAGGCGAGTTTACCCGCGAAAAGAAAGAAGAAAAGCGCGTCATGGGCAACGTCGCAGCGATTATCTGGCCGGTGGCGGTCTGCATTTTTCTGATCAGCGGGTTTGTTTTTGAGAGCTGGGATATCAACTGGATCGTATTCCCAGTAACGGCGATACTGCTAGGGGTTGTCAACTCCGTGTATAGTGCGGCCAAAGAAAAATGACCTCTGACAGCCGCTTTGCCCATCTCCGAAATTTTATCTAAAAATGTGACTTTCCTCATTTAGGCTATACAGGATAAATGATAATATAGACTCATTTCAGGCGGGAAACCGCCTTGTCACAGCTTCTCGCTTTGCTGCTTTACAGTGACAAATAATCAGTCGGTGACAGAGAGTAACTGTCTTTTTGGAGCCGAATGGGGCAACAATGCCGCCTTTGGATGATTCGGCGGCCAATCAGAGAGACTCGGAGGATGACAGGTATGGGTAAAGCAACAGGATTTCTTGAATATCAGCGGCAGACTCCTGCGGAGTGCGAGCCTTTGGAACGGATTAAGAACTGGAATGAATTTTCGCAGAAGATGGACGAGGAGAAGCTGAAGGAGCAGGGCGCGCGCTGCATGGATTGCGGAACACCGTTCTGCCATGTTGGACGGCTGCTCTCCGGGATGGCCTCCGGCTGTCCGCTGCATAATCTTATTCCGGAATGGAATGATATGGTTTACCGCGGCAACTGGGAGGTTGCGCTGAAACGGCTTCACAAGACCAACAACTTTCCGGAGTTTACCGGACGTGTCTGTCCAGCACCTTGTGAAGGCGCTTGTACAGTGGGGATGAACGGCAATCCGGTCACGATCAAATCGATTGAGAAGGCCATCGTGGATAGAGGTTTTGCTGAGGGCTGGATCGTTCCCCAGCCGCCGCTCAGCCGTACCGGCAAAAAAGTCGCCGTAGTCGGCTCCGGTCCTGCAGGTCTTGCTTGTGCCGCACAGCTTAACAAAGCCGGACATAGTGTAACCGTGTATGAACGTGCGGACCGTATCGGCGGCCTGTTGACTTACGGAATTCCGAATATGAAGCTGGACAAACAAACGGTACAGCGCCGTGTGGATCTGCTGGCGGCAGAAGGTGTTACCTTCGTTACCCGGACTGAGATTGGCAGGGATATTGAAGCATCGCAGCTGAAGGAAGAGCATGATGCATTGGTGCTGTGCGGCGGCTCTACGCAGGCACGTGATCTGGCGCTGGAAGGGCGCGAGCTGCGGGGCATCCATCAGGCGATGGAATTCCTGACACTGAACACGAAGAGTCTGCTCGACTCCGGCCTCGCAGACGGGGAATACATCTCAGCAGCCGGCAAAGATGTGGTCGTTATTGGCGGCGGGGATACAGGTACGGACTGTGTCGCTACCTCCATCCGTCACGGCTGCCGCAGTGTAGTCCAACTGGAGATTATGCCGCAGGCACCGCTTACCCGCCAGGCGGGTAACCCTTGGCCGGAATGGCCGAAGGTGATGAAGGTGGATTACGGCCAGCAGGAAGCAGCGGCCTTGTATGAGGAAGATCCGCGCCGTTATCTTGTGAATACGAAGCGTTTTGTCGGTGACGACGGCGGACATGTGCAGGAACTGCATACCGTGCGCATCGAATGGACCCGGAATGAACAGGGCCGGGTGGTACCGGTAGAGGTTCCTGGCAGTGAAGAAGTCATTCAGGCACAACTTGTACTGCTTGCCCTGGGATTCACCGGACCGGAAGAAACGGTGCTGGGCCAGCTTGGGATTGAGCGGGATGACCGCTCCAATGCCAAAGCCGAGTTCGGAACGCAGGCTACCAATGTGGAAGGCGTATTTGCTGCTGGAGATATACGGCGCGGCCAGAGCCTTGTGGTATGGGCTATTAATGAAGGACGGCAGGCAGCGCGCGAGGTGGACCGTTTCCTGATGGGTTCTTCCAATCTGCCATAATTCATAATATAAGAATGTAAAGTGCAGGGCGCCCCGCGGGCGCCCGCTTTGCGTTAGGGATTCAAGGAGAGTTAAAATAATTAGATACATAGGACAATAGAAGAACAAGGAAAAGGAGAATGCATCATGAAACTGATGTTCATTTCGGATATTCACGGATCACTGCATTGGCTGGAGCAGGCACTGTTGAAGGCGGAGGAGGAGCAGCCGCACACGCTTGTTGTACTGGGCGATTTCCTGTACCACGGGCCGCGAAATCCGCTGCCGGATGGCTATGATCCCCAAGGAGTCGCTGCCAGGCTGAATGCCTACGGCAAATCACTGGTGGCCGTACGCGGCAACTGTGACGCCGAGGTCGATCAGATGCTGCTGCAGTTCCCGATGATGGGCGACTATGTGCTGATCCTTCATGAAGGCCGGAAGATCTATGCCACCCACGGACATGGCTTCAGCATCGACAATCTGCCACAGCTGACACCGGGCGATGTGTTTATTCAGGGTCACACCCATCTGCCGGTAGCGGATGTCAAGGAAGGTATCACGGTGTTGAATCCCGGCTCCATTTCGCTGCCGAAAGAGAACCACCCCAACTCCTACGGAATTCTGGAGAATGGAACTTTCATCATTAAGGACTTTGCAGGAAATATAGTGAAAAAGATCAAGCTCTAAAATACAGCCAAGCCCTGATCCCCCTGGATTTTCCCAGGGGGATTTGCTTGAAATATAAGAATTTATATGCTTCACGCTATAAATTATCCTTCTATTTCTCGCTGAAACGGATACCGTCCTTTTAAGGACGGCGTAGCCGTTTCTACTTATCCGGCAATTGAGCGCATCCTCATATTATTGTATGATGGGTAAGGAGCTTTTCCGGGACAGCCGCGCGCTCCAAATATGAATAGCAGAGGTAATTATAAGAATGTATCCCAAAGACCTAAACTATATCATGCCACCCGAATGGGAAGAGCATGAACGTACCTTTATTTCCTGGCCGGTCCAGGCTTCTATGGTGTTTCCGGACAATTATGAAGCTGTAAGCAGCGGCTATGCCGAGATTATCCGGGCTATTGCCGAGTTCGAGCCGGTAACCGTAGTAGTGAACCCGGAAGAGTTGGAGCAGGTGGATAAGCTGGCTCTGGGAGACAATGTTACATTGCTGCCGATCCGGCATAATGATGCCTGGCTGCGTGACAATGGGCCAACCTTTGTTAAGGGTGAGGATGGAACACTTGCAGGTGTGAACTGGAAGTTCAATGCCTGGGGCGGCAAATATTCACCTTGGGACCTGGATGATGAGGTGGCTCCGCAGATTCTGAAGCAGGTGCAGGTTACCCGTTACGATGCTCCGCTGGTCATGGAAGGCGGATCCATTCATACCGATGGGGAAGGAACACTTCTTACCACAGAGGAATGTCTGCTGAACAAGAATCGTAATCCGGAGCTGGACCGGAAAGAGATTGAAGAATACGTGCGTAAATATACAGGTACAGAAGCCATCATCTGGCTGAAACGCGGCCTGAGCGGTGATGAAACCGATGGGCATGTCGATAATATTGCCTGCTTCGCCGCACCTGGCAAAGTAATCATTCAGGTCTGCGATGACCCGCAGGACGAGAATTATGCAATTACCCAGGAGAACTTAAGGATTCTGGAAAAAGCCGTGGACGCCAAAGGACGGAAGCTGGAGATCATCACGATTCAGCAGCCGCCTCGTACGGATTATGAGGACAGCCGTCTGACTCTCAGCTATTTGAATTTTTATTTTGTGAACGGCGGGATTATTCTGCCGGTGTTCGGAGGAACTGCTGCGGAGACAGATAAACTTGCTGAACAGAAGCTTGCCGAACAGTTCCCGGACCGCAGAATCCGCACGGTGAATGGAATGGCCGTAATTGGCGAAGGCGGCAATGTACACTGCACCACCCAGCAGATGCCTGCCGGGAGATCATAATTTTTGCAAGGAGGACTGAATGGTGAGAAAAGTAAAAGTAGCCGCGACACAAATGAGCTGCTCCGGCGACATAGATGAGAATATCCGCAAGGCGGAAACCCTGGTTAGGGAAGCTGCAGCCCAAGGCGCGCAGATTATTCTGCTCCAGGAGCTGTTTGAAACTCCGTATTTCTGCCAGAAGGAGAAATCGGATTATTATGCCTATGCGACTGAGCTTGAGCACAACAAAGCAGTGAACCATTTCAAAGCTGTGGCAAAAGAACTGCAAGTGGTGCTGCCAATCAGCTTTTATGAAAAGAAAAACTATGCCCGTTACAACTCCCTGGCTGTGATTGATGCCGATGGCACGGTGCTGGGCAAATACCGCAAAAGCCACATCCCGGATGGCCCCGGCTATGAAGAGAAGTTCTACTTCAATCCCGGAGATACCGGCTTTAAAGTGTGGAATACCCGTTACGCCAAAATTGGTGTCGGCGTCTGCTGGGATCAATGGTACCCGGAAGCCGCACGGGTGATGAGTCTGATGGGAGCGGAGATATTGTTCTACCCTACAGCCATCGGTTCGGAGCCGCAGGACGGGTCGATTGACTCCAAAGACCACTGGCAGACCTGCATGCTGGGCCATGCGGCAGCGAATCTGATTCCTGTCGTGGCCTCCAACCGGATTGGGGAGGAAACGGATGAGGAGTCCAGCATTAACTTTTATGGCTCCTCATTTATCGCTGGCCCTCAGGGCAACAAAATTGTCGAAGCCGGGCGGGATGAAGAAACCGTATTAGTAAGTGAATTCGACCTGGACGCTTTGGAGGTTGGCCGGATTGAATGGGGGATCTTCCGCGACCGGCGTCCGGAGCTGTACCGGTTGATTGCTTCGTATGACGGGGATTTGACGTTCTAATCTGTACAACGTTAATGAAAGATAACAACGATTGATATACAGCATAGCACTGGCACCGCCGGAGATATTCACATCTCATGGCGGTGCTTTTTTTTGATAATTGTGACAGCAGTCTGAAGTGATCCTCCAGCGGACAGGCGAAGTAACAGAAAACGGAAAAGGGAGGGAATGTTACAATATAACGATATTGTGTTATAAAATATAACATGTAATAGAAAAGTTAATTGTCATCACTGCTTTAATCTGATAAAATCTCCTTAAGAATTTTACGAATAAGTGGGGGGATTGAAGGATGGGGATCAAAAGGAAATGGGCTATGTCAGCTTTGTTGTCATTCGTGGTGCTTGCGATGGTGGGCTGCGGTTCCAACAATAAGGCGGAAAGTGGCAGTGCCGGCGGGGAGACGATTAAGTTCGCCAGTGACGCGAGCTATGCACCGATGGAGTATATGGATACAGATAAGATCAAAGGATTTGACATCGATTTCATCAAGGCGGTAATGGAAGAAGCCGGCATCGGCTATACCGTTACGAACACGGGGTGGGACACTATGCTGACCAGCGTGAAGCAAGGCACGGAATACCAAGCCGGGTTGTCTTCGGTTTCTATTACAGACGAGCGGAAAGAAACCTATGATTATTCCATTCCTTATTTTGAATCCACCAACATGATTATGGTTAAGGAAGGCAGTGACATCAAGAGTGCGCTTGACCTGAAGGATAAAAAGGTTGCTGTGCAGGCGGCGACTACGGCGGATGAGTTGATGAGCGGTATTATGGGTGTCGACAACGCCAAACTTAAGCGTTTTGACAGCAACGCGGTAGCCCTGATGGAGCTGAATAAAGGCGGAGCCGATGCGGTGGTGGCAGATATCGCTATCGTCAACGAATATATCAAGAACAACCCGAAAGAGAAATTGACAGGGATCATCGATAAGGAAAACTTCGGCTCTGAATATTATGGCATTCTTTATCCTAAAGGCAGTAAATGGAAAGCCAAGCTTGATCCGGCGATCAAGAAAATTATTGAGAACGGCAAATATGCCGAAATCTACAAAACCTGGTTCGGTGAAGAGCCGGACACCCAGACCCTCTTGAAAGCAGAGTAAGCGGACGACCAATTAAGCATGCGTAATGATTGCTATTGCGCATGCTTCTTTTTTTGAACCGAAGAGAAAGATCTAAGCAGAAGAGAAGGGAAGAGTCCTATGGATTTCAGATTTGACATTATCGCTCATTATATACCGGTATTGCTAAGGGGTACGGCTTTTACGATCGGCGTATCCATTGTCTCGATTATATTTGGTTCTATTCTGGGGCTGGGCATTGGTTTTGGCAAAATGGCACCAAAAGCATATTTCCGCTGGCCGTTTCATTGTTACATCAACTTTTTCCGCGGGACCCCGTTGTATGTGCAGATTTTGATTGTCCACTTTGGGGTGATCCCGGCGTTTTACGGCAGCACCAATGTATTAATGACCTCTTTTGTGGCACTCTCCCTGAACTCAGCGGCCTATTCCGCCGAGATATTCCGCGCCGGTATCCAGTCTATTGATCCGGGGCAGCGGGAGGCGGCGGTTTCGCTCGGAATGACCAAATTTCAGGCCATGCGCTTTATCATACTGCCACAGGCTATCAAACGGATGGTTCCTGCATTCGGGAATGAATTTATTGTGCTGGTGAAAGACTCTTCCCTGCTCGCGCTGATTGCCGCACCGGAGATTATGTATTGGAGCAACACGATGAAAGGCCAGTATTTGCGGATATGGGAGCCGTATTTGACCGCCGCATTGATCTATTTCATTCTTACCTATTCCCTCAGCAAGCTGCTCAATTATATCGAACGGAAGGTGTAACCGCATATGGAGCCTATGATCTCAGTTAGACATCTGCACAAATCATTCGGGGCGCACAAGGTGCTCACGGATATCAACGTCGATATTCACATCCGGGAGGTAGTGGTGGTGATCGGGCCTTCAGGCTCGGGCAAATCGACCTTTCTGCGATGCCTGAACCTGCTGGAGCAGCCGCAAGAGGGCGACATTATTATTGAAGGCACTTCCTTGATGGCCAAAACCACCAGGATTAATGATATCCGCACAGAGCTTGGCATGGTTTTTCAGCAGTTCAATCTGTTCCCTCACAAAAAAGTAATCGAAAATATTATGCTCGCCCCGGTTCAGGTCCGCAAATGGCCTGTCGCGCAAGCCCGTCAGAAGGCACTGGAGCTGCTGGACAAGGTCGGTTTAAGGGAAAAGGCAGACGTTTATCCGGCCTCGCTCTCCGGCGGTCAAGCCCAGCGGGTGGCGATTGCCCGGGCGCTGGCCATGGAGCCCAAGATCATGCTGTTTGATGAACCCACCTCTGCACTTGATCCGGAAATGGTTGGTGAGGTGCTGGCGGTCATGAAGGATTTGGCGCGTGAAGGAATGACAATGGTGGTAGTTACACATGAGATGGGCTTTGCCCGTGAGGTGGGAGACCGCGTGCTGTTTATGGAGCAGGGTGTGGTGGTTGAGGAGGGGAACCCGGAGCAATTGTTCGGCCATCCTGCACATGAGCGTACACAAGCCTTCCTGTCCAAGGTGCTGTGAAATTCTGGCAAAGTAGAATCTTCTCGATGAATCGGTTATATTAGAAGTGTAAGCACTGGATATGGAACATTAAGTAAATGTCTGTCGAAACGGCGGAGAGGAGGCTCTGGGATATCTTTTGTTTATCATCACTTAATGATAGAAGGAGAATACGATGAGCACATTTAAAAATTGGTTGAACACCACAAAAAACGGATTGACCGAACAGGTGAAAAAGTTCAAAAATAAAGACTTCATGAACGCAGTTGTTGCGGGCTGTGCCCTGGTAGCTGCTGCCGACGGCAAGATTGAGGAATCCGAAAAGAACAAAATGGCCGGATATATGAATCTCAGCAATGAACTGAAGGTATTTGACATGAAAGATGTCATTAACCAGTTCAACTTCTATGTCAGCAATTTCGAGTTTTCTCCGGAGATTGGCAAGCAGGAAGCGCTGAAGTCCATCGCCAAATTCAGCAACAAACCAGAAATCGGACGCGTAATTGTAGGCGTATGCTCTGCAATTGGGGCGGCTGACGGTGATTTTGACGAGCAGGAAAAAGCGGTTGTGCGGAACATTTGCAGCGTACTGGGACTAAGCCCAAGCGAATTCAGCCTGTAAGCATATTACCGAAGTTCACTATAAACGGATGAAACGTATTTGTTTTTGTGTCGTATCACTGGTATAACACCCACAAGTAAGACTTACAGCTGTGATTCTTTCCGAAACGGAGGTACGTAAATTTGGCTGGTATTAATCTGGTAAAAGGTCAGAAGATTGATTTAACAAAAGGGAATGCCGGACTCTCCGGTGTTATCGTAGGGCTTGGCTGGGACCCGGCTGAGCCGGCACGCGGATTCTTTGGCGTCAAGAAGCAGGCGAACGTGGACTGCGATGCCTCGGCGCTGCTCCTGAACGAGAATGGTAAGCTGACCAACAAGCTGAATCTGGTCTGCTTTCACAACAAGCAGAACCCGAACAGCTCCGTTGTTCACTCCGGGGATAACCTGACAGGTGAGGGTGACGGAGACGATGAGCAGATCAATGTGAACCTGAAGGCAATTCCTGCCGATGTGCACAAGGTCCTGGTCGTAGTCAACATCTATGATGCCGTGAACCGCAAGCAGGATTTCGGGATGATTAAATCGGCGTATATCCGGGTTATTAATGCCACAGGCAATGCCGAGCTGATCAAGTTCAACTTGACGGACAATTACACAGGTTTTACTGCACTGATCTGCGGAGAGCTCTACCGGCATGGCGAGGAATGGAAGTTCGCAGCCATCGGCGAAGGAGCACACGCAGCACATATCAACCAATTGGCTGAGCGTTACATCTAATTCCAATATAAGAAAAGAGGTTTCTATTCATGGCGATTAATTTATCCAAGGGTCAAAAGATTGATTTGACCAAAACGAACCCGGGTTTGTCCAAAATCACAGTCGGTCTCGGCTGGGACACCAATAAATACGACGGCGGTAAAGATTTCGACTTGGACGTTTCCGTCTTTTTGACGAATGCCAGCGGCAAAGTGGATAAAGAGACCAATTTCATTTTCTTCAATAACAAACAGAACGAGAATGCTTCCGTTGTACACACTGGTGACAACCGTACAGGTGAAGGCGACGGAGACGATGAACAAATTCAGGTAGATCTGCTCAATATTCCGGCAGACGTAGATAAAGTGGCATTTACCATTACCATCTACGAAGCTGAGAGCAGAAGTCAGAATTTTGGTCAGGTTTCCCGCTCGTACGTGCGTATCGTAAATGATGCCAACAGCGAAGAATTGATTCGTTTTGACCTGGGAGAAGATTTCTCTGTTGAAACAGGCGTAGTTGTAGGCGAATTGTACCGCAACGGTGCAGAGTGGAAATTTAATGCTATCGGAAGCGGTTATAAGGACGGTCTTGCCGGTCTGACCCGCGATTACGGTCTGCAATAAATTACTGCTCCCGTAAATGAAATTATTCACGAAAGAAGGTTATTGCCAGTGACGATCAGTCTTTCCAAAGGACAGCGGATTGATCTTACCAAGACCAATCCGGGTCTGACGAAGGTAGTTGTGGGACTGGGCTGGGATACGAACAAATATAGCGGCGGCAAGGATTTTGACCTTGATGCCTCAGCCTTTCTCCTCCATGAGGACGGTAAAGCCAAAGGCGAGGATGATTTTGTTTTCTACAACAATCCATCCGGCGGTACCGGCTCTGTAACCCATACGGGAGATAACCGTACAGGGGAGGGCGATGGTGATGACGAACAGATCCTGGTTGATTTCAGCAAAGTTCCCGCCAATATTGAGCGTATCGGGATTACGGTAACTATTTATGATTATGAAGCAAGGGTTCAGAACTTTGGACAAGTCTCCAACGCATTTGTGCGCGTCGTGGATGCCTCCAGTGACCGTGAGATTCTGCGTTTCGATCTGGGCGAGGATTTCTCAACAGAAACTGCCGTTGTGTTCTGTGAATTCTACCGCAACGGGGCGGATTGGAAGTTCCAGGCGGTGGGAAGCGGTTTTGCCGGCGGCCTTAGTGCCTTGTGCAGGAACTACGGGCTCGACGCGCAATAGAAGCTTCAAGGCGGGATCATTAGCGATCCTGCCCTTTTTATACTCTTCTCCATTCATAAAGGTGGCGTAAGAATGAGCATTCAAGTGGTGAAAGGGCAGAAAGCAGATCTGACCAAAGGCAACCCTGGGCTCGATCAAATGGTAGTAGAGATCACCTGGCAAGCCCCTTCTTCAATGGAAATTGACGCCTCAGCGTTCCTCCTGGACTCTCAAGGCAAGGTGCGCGGGGACGACGACCTTATCTTTTATAATAATCCGGCTACATCTTATATCCGCTATAAGGACGTGCCGGGACAAGCCTCCGGAGGCCGCAAGCATTTCGAGGTGGAACTCGCCAAGATTCCTCCAGGCATCATGAAAATCGCATTTACGCTTACACTCTATGACGGCGAAAACCGCAAGCAGATGTTCGGGCAAATGAGTGAAGCGCATTGCCGGATTCTGAACCGGACGACGGGCTCGGAGATCCTGCGATGTAATCTTGGAAATCATTTCTCCATAGAAACGGCTGTTGTGGTAGGAGAATTATATAGATACAGCGATGAATGGAAATTCAGCGCCATTGTGGCGGGTTTTGACGGGGGGCTGCAGGCGCTTTGCAGCAACTATGGTATTGAAGTATCAGAAGAACCGCCGCCGGCCCCTCCGAAACCGGACACGCAAGGGATGCCCGTGCCGCCAGCGCCGGAGATTCCGGTTGTCCGGCCGCCGGCTGTATCCCAACCGCCTTCACAGCGGCAGGAGGCACCTCCTTCTCCGCCGCTGAATCTTAATCTGAAGAAGATTGAGCTGAAGAAAAAGGGAGATTCCATCAACTTGAAGAAATCGGCCTCCGGTCTGGGAGAGGTTCTGGTTAACCTTAACTGGAATCAGAAGCAGGGCGGGGGGCTGTTCAGCCGAAAGGGCGGCGTAGATCTGGATCTAGCCTGTCTCTATGAACTGAAGAATGGCCGCAAGGGCGTTGTTCAGGCGCTTGGCAATGCTTTTGGACATCTCCAGCAGCCTCCCTTTGTCATGCTGGATGGGGATGACCGGACAGGCTCCGTAACCTCGGGAGAAAACTTGCGTATAAACGGAAGTAAGGTTGCAGAGATCGAACGGATCTTGATTTTTGCTTTTATCTACAAGGGAGTTACCCATTGGTCTGAAGCAGATGGTGTGGTCACCATCAAACAGGGTGAAGGGCCGGATATTATCGTCAACTTGGACGAGCATAACAACCGTAAGGGAATGTGTGCCATAGCCATGATTCGGAATGTGGGGAATGAAACATTCAGTATTGAAAGGCTCGTGCAATATTTCAGCGGGCACCGTGAGATGGACCAGGCATATGGATGGGGGCTGCAATGGGTAGCGGGCAGCAAATAAACTATTTTACCGGAGGCATAAGGGGATGAACTGGTTCAGCGATTTTTTTAGGAGTATTAGTGATAACTATGGGCATTTCTTCTCGTGGAGCGATATTACAGGCACACTCTCTGACCCTGTGAGCTGGGGGATCATCGGGAGTCTGGTGCTGCTGGAAGGCCTGCTCTCCGCTGATAATGCGCTCGTGCTTGCAGTTATGGTCAAGCATTTACCGAAAGAGCAGCAGAAGAAGGCGTTGTTCTACGGGATTCTAGGGGCTTATTTATTCAGATTCCTGGCCATTGGCCTCGGAACCTATCTGATTGGATTCTGGGAGGTTAAGGTTGCAGGTGCGCTGTACCTCTTCTATATTGCCTACAAAGGATTGTTTAAAGGCGGTGGCGAGGAGGGCGAGACGAAGAACAGAGGCACCTCCTTCTGGAAGACTGTACTCCTGGTTGAATTAATGGATATTGCGTTCAGCATTGATAGTGTCATTGCTGCATTTGGTCTTAGCAATAAAGTCTGGGTGCTCTTCCTGGGCGGTATTCTCGGCGTGTTGATGATGCGCGGAGTGGCGCAGCTGTTCCTGAAGCTGATTGCCAGATTCCCTGAACTGGAGCAAACGGCGTTTCTGCTCATTGCTATTATTGCAGGCAAGATGCTGGCGGGAGCTATTGGCTATGAAATGCCACATGTGGTGTTCTTCACCATCCTGATCGCAGTGTTCGTGGGAACAATCTTGTACAGTTCCGGCAAGAAGAAAAGAGAAGCCAACCGTAAGGCTTAAGCATGTGGAAGTAAAAGAAGATCGGCAGAGTTTTATGGCGATGGGAGTGCACAGGGAAGGTGCGCCTCCCTCATCTGCCGGGTAATCGTATAGGTTATAGCATGGCCCTTTGCTTGTATTTGAGAAAGCCGGATGCCGTCCCCGAGAGGACGGCGCAGCCGGTTCTACTGCTCTTTATAAGGAGAGGTTATTTGTTGTTTAGCGCTTCTTCGTGAACCAATAAGGGGGAAAGGCCTTGAGATACTTCGATTACCTGACCAAAGAGCAAGAAATGTCCTTATTCTATTCTCCGCCTGTTAAGTTTGACTCATCTACCCCCAAGGAGCTCCTGGCATACGCGGTTGGAGCTGCCCTGTATATGCCCGCTACCCGTTCCAGTGTCGCTGAAGATATTTTGAAGCTCAAGGCTTCAGGTCTGGTAACGGTGATTATGGATCTGGAGGATGCGATTGGCGATGGTGAGGTTGATTTTGCCGAGGAGTCTGTCGTAAGACACCTTGCCTTCCTGTCCGCGTATGCCGATAATGAGCCTGATTTACGGAACAGTCTTCCACTGCTGTTCATCCGTGTACGCAATCCGGAGCAGCTGCAGCAGCTGATTTTCCGGCTGGGCACCCTGATTACCATGGTGACCGGCTTTGTTTTCCCGAAATTCACCTTAGAGAACGGTGTGGAATATTTCGAAGCGATCGCTGATTATAACAGCTCCCGCAGCTATTCGGCGCCTGTGCTGTACGGTATGCCGATCTTGGAGAGCGCACCGGTTATTTACCGGGAAAGCCGGCTGGATACCCTGCTTGGAATCCGCGCTTTATTGGGAGAATACCGTGACTATGTGCTGAATGTCCGCATTGGGGCTACGGATTTCTCTAGCCTGTTCGGGTTGCGGCGCAGTCCGGATATCAGCATTTATGATCTGACACCAATCCGAGACTGCATCTCGGATATTATCAATGTGTTCGGCCGGGTGGAGGAAGGTTACGTCATCTCGGGACCGGTGTGGGAATACTTCGGGAGTAAGGAACACCGGGTGCTGCGTCCGCAGCTCAGGCAGACTCCTTTTGAAGACACCTACGGCAAACAGGGCCGCGAAATCCGTGAATCCTATATTACCAGGTCGGTGGATGGTCTTTTCCGTGAAGTGCTTTTGGATAAGGAAAACGGAATCGTCGGCAAAACAATCATTCACCCCTCCCACCTTAGACCTGTACAGGCTATGTATACCGTCATGCATGAGGAGTATGTGGATGCCCTGAGTATTGTGGAGAGCAATGATGGCAGCCGTGGTGTGTTCAAAAGCGAATACTACAACAAGATGAATGAAATTAAGCCGCATTTGAACTGGGCAAAACGTATCTTATTACGATCTCAAATATACGGGGTGTTACATGAACAACAGCATTTTGTCGGATTATTGCCCGAGAACGAATACACACACGTTTAATATCGTCGAAAACCTGCAGGTCAAGGTGACTGAAACCTCCAATCCTTTTCATATGCCGGTTGAAACTTTATTCTCCATGGCAGCCCGCATCAACAAAAAACGTTCGTTCCTCTTTGTCAGCAAGGTGCTCGGTAAGCATATTCCTGTCAATCCATATACCCCGCTGCTCAGCGGAGCTGCGTTGGCACTCTTACTCTATCGGGAGATGAATGGAGAAGCTGCGTATAACTCGATGATGGACAGGCTTCTGGATCAAGCGGTTCAAGGCATGATTCATCCGGAGTATGCGGAGGCAGCTTATCATGATTTGCTCGAAGCCCGGCTGGTTCTTCCTGAGCGTGTTTTATTCATCGGCTTTGCCGAAACGGCAACGGCTCTGGGCCATAGTATGTACAACATTTTTGCTGCGGGTGCATCCTATATTCATACTACCCGCGAAGACATTCCGCAGCTTGCATCGGTGGTCAGCTTTGAGGAAGAACATTCTCATGCGGTTGATCATTTATGCTATGCCCTGAATGCTGAACTGCTGTCCGGGGAAGAACCGATTGTGCTGGTGGACGATGAGATTACTACCGGCAATACAGCGATCAATACCATCCGTGATATCCAGTCCAAGTTTCCGCGCAAGGAATATGTGGTTGCTTCACTGCTCGATTGGCGCAGCGACTCCAATATTCAGGCGTACCGTAATCTGGAGCAGGAGCTGGGCATCCGCATTCGGGCGTTAAGTTTGCTGCAGGGAACAATTGAAGTCACAGGCACCCCTCAGCTGAACCTGGTGGAATCGGGTTCCCACACTTCCGCTGCTACTGAAGCTCCTGTGATTATCACGTATGTACAGGATGGTCTGGAACGGCTGAATGTGACCTCCGCAGATTCGTTAGGAGAAATTAACGCTTCACCCTATCTAAGACAGAGTGGCCGTTTTGGATTGGAATCGCAGGATAACAGGCAGCTGGATCAAGGGATAGCCCAGGTAGCGTTACAGCTTCGCGCCCTGCGTGAAGGGGCAAATGCGCTTGTGCTTGGCGTTGGCGAGTTCATGTACCTGCCTATGAGGATTGCAGCGGAGATGGGTGAAGGGGTCAAATATCAATCCTCCACCCGCAGCCCGATTCATCCCGACCGGCGTCCGGATTATGGTGTACACAGCGCAGCGGCGTATCCTTCGGCTGGCGATCCCGGAATTTCGAATTATATTTATAATGTGGATCCGGGCCGGTATGATGATATTTTTGTGCTTCTTGAGCGTGATGTGCCCCGCCGGAGGATGGAACCGATGACGGATATTCTGAAGCGGCTGGCAGGGAACAAGGTGCATCTAATCATACTTGCCCCGGATACGGAAGAGGGAGGCTTGGTCGGATGAAGGGAACAGAACTTGATGAGCATATGAATAGAAGAATCGCGCCGCCCGTACCGCTGGGCAGTTATCCCCCGTCCGATGTTACATTCCTGCTTAAGGATCTCAGCAATGTGTCCTTGGAGCGCCCGACCGCTGAACGGGAAGAGGCGATCCAGTCCGGTGTACATTATTCTGAAATGCTCCCGGTTGAATACCAGCCGACAGCCCAGTATATTGAACTGTTCCATGAGACACTTCAGCAATCGGCGGAGAAGGTGGCGTTGGAAGTTGCTATTGTCTCCGAAATGATTGTAGCTCAGCGGGGGACTGAGGGTACTGTGCTGGTGTCCCTGGCGAGAGCGGGCACTCCCATTGGAGTGTTGATTAAGCGATATATCGCTGAGCGTTACGGGGTGGAGCTGCCCCATTACAGCATTTCAATTATCCGGGGCAAAGGCATTGACGAGAATGCCATTCTCTATATGCTACAGCAGCACGGAACGGATGCGAAGCTGCAGTTTATTGACGGCTGGACCGGCAAAGGCGCTATCCGCCGGGTATTGATAGAGGCATGCAGCAGTATGTATAAGAAATATGGAATTATTCTTAGCGATGATCTGGCAGTGCTTGCCGATCCGGGGCATTGCTCGGGGACGTTTGGGACCCGGGAGGACTATCTGGTTCCGAGTGCGTGTCTGAACTCTACGGTGTCCGGGCTGATGAGCCGTACGGTTCTGCGTGGCGACCTCATTGGACCGGAGGAGTTCCATGGTGCCAAATTTTACAAGGAGTGGCTGGAGACGGATCTCTCGAATGTGTTCATTGAGGCGATTACACCCTATTATCCTTCGGTGATAGAGGAAGCCCAGGACGTTGCAGCAGGCATGCTGGCTTCTCCTCCTGAGATTTCCTGGCAGGGACTGCGGGATATTCAGAGTATTCAGGAAGCCTTCGGCATAGCGGATATTAATCTGGTGAAGCCGGGGGTTGGCGAGACTACACGCGTGCTGCTGCGCAGAGTACCGTGGAAAATTCTTGTCGATACTATGGACAACCCGAATCTTCGTCATATTCTGCTGCTGGCGGAGGACCGCGGCGTTCCGGTCGAGGTTTTCCCCGGCCTTACTTATTCCTGTTGCGGGATTATCAAGCCGCTGAAAGGGGAACGCGAATGATCTATGCCAGCGATCTGGACCGCACCCTGATCTACTCCCCCAGTGCGATTGGCGTTCCCGAGGATTCCCCGGGCCTTGTTCCGGCTGAGGTGATCGACGGGAGGACGGCATCCTATATTTCGCTGCATGCCCTGGATCTGCTTAAGGAGCTTGCAGCCAAAATAATTTTTATGCCGGTAACGACACGGACGGTGGCACAGTACAGACGGATTAACCTGTTCCAGAACACGGTTATTCCCGATTACGCAGTAACCAGTAATGGCGGAAATATTCTGGTGAACGGGGTTGTGGATCAAGAGTGGCGGGCAACGATAGGCAGGCTGGTGGAACAGGGGTCAGCGGCGGCTGAGGAAGCCGGAAGGCTTGTACGGTCTGTGGTCCGGGCAGAATGGACCATCAGTGAGCGTTATTGCGACGAGCTGTTTTACACCTTTGTCGTTCATCGTGATTTGCTTCCCTTGGATGAAATCACAAGGCTGGCGGAACATTTGGACGGTATGGGCTGGAAGGTTTCGCTGCAGGGCCGTAAGCTGTACGTAGTCCCTGAGGCAGTCAACAAAAGTGATGCAATTATCCATGTGCGGCGTACCGTTCACTCTGAGCCCATGGTGGCTTCAGGCGATTCCCTGCTGGACAAAAGCCTGCTGGCGAGCGCTGATTACGCGATAGCCCCTTGCCATGGAGAAATATTTGCCGAGCAGCAGGCAGGTCTAGTAAAATTAGATTATCCCTTTACGAAGAAGGCCGGTGTATTTGCCGGGGATGAGATTATGGAATATGTACAGAAGCTGTACAACAATTTGACAGCACTAGGAGTTGGGCCATAATGAAAAAGGTAAACATTTATTTTAACCGGTGGTTTTCCGTAGCCTTTCATTATATGAACCTCATCCGCAACAATGAGGATGGCATCCCTGTTCAAATCTTCGCCACCCATCCCGATATCCGGCATATGTCGCTGCAAGGCGCTGATGTTGCCGGAACCGAGCCTATACTTGAAGGGATCGAATATGTGCAGTTTTGTGTGGATTTCTGCCGCAGCAATGAGATTGATATTTTTATTCCGCGGCTGCACATGCTGGACATTGCCTTACATGCTTCTATGTTCGATGCCATAGGTACCAAAGTGCTTGTCTGCCGTGATCTGGACCTGCTGGAGAAGATTATGGACAAGGGCAAGTTTTATGAGAGTGTCAAAGAGAGCGGAATCATGACGATTCCGGATTACCATGTGGTTAGCACTGCGGAGCAATTCCAGGCAGCATATGAGGATCTTACAGCCAAAGGGCATCAGGTTTGCTTCAAGCCGACTGAAACCGAGGGCGGGCTTGGCTTCCGCATCATTGATAATACCCGCAATCCTTTGCAGGAGCTTTTTGGCCATGTCACGCCTTACATATCTTTTGAAGATGCACACCGCATCCTCTCCAGTGTGGATTCTTTTCCGAATCTGATGGTGATGGAGCTTCTTGAAGGCTTGGAGTACAGCATAGACTGTCTGGCCGACGAGAACGGAAGACTGCTTGCGGCGGTGCCGCGCCGTAAGGCAGGCGGGCGTCTGCGGCTGATGGAGCATATCCCGGAGCTGGAGCAAATTGCTTCACGCGTGGCCGAGTCTTACCGGATTCCATTTAATTTCAATATCCAAATGAAATACAGCGGCACGATTCCCAAGTTGCTTGAGATTAACCCCCGGATGTCCGGGGGGCTGCATATCTCCTGCCTGTCGGGAATTAACTTCCCTTACCTGGCGGTCAAAAGCGCACTGGGCGGCGAAGTTCAACCGGCGGGATTCGCCGGCAATGTGCTGGCCAGTCATGTGGAACAGCCGCTGATCATGAGAATAAACGGCGAGTCCGTAGTTACGGATGCCGTGAACCTGAGCGGCAGTTCATAAGCTTGCTCACAAGAGGTGAGAACAATGCAATTAAAAGGAAAAGTATTATTGTACGGTGGAGCCGGCTATATCGTTGCCTTGCTGACGAGTGCTTTTATACCTGAGATGGTCTCACTGCTGCTGCCGGTGGCCGGTGCAGGCGTCGCGATTATAGGCCGCAAACAGCGGAGCAATCTGCCTGCAGAGGTACTTCCGGCTGGACAGGGGGAAGAAGTGCCTTCACCTGCAGCCCGTAGCCTTGAGGCGGTCAGCACTTCCAGCGGGTCTGCCGCCGCAAATGGACAAGCCTATGCCGGACGCGAGAGAGCCGGGATTCAGATCGGAGCCGAATTCGCTCCGGTGGTGGAGTATCTCAGTATTTTGGAGGATATGATTATTTCTGAAGGGCAGAAGGATACGCTCGATAATGAGATTGTCGAGAAGTCGCTGGCGCTCTTTGCCAGACTGCAGCGCATCATTCCTTTGCTGCAGGAGCTGGGTAACGGGGAGATTAATCATACCGTCCGCAGGCTGGTGCTGAAGGATCTCAATGGTGTAATCAATCCGTTTCTGCGTTTGGGTGGTGAAGCCAAAACAAGAAACCGGAGAATGCTGCTGAACGGTCTGCGTGATGTCGATACCAAGATTTCGGATATCGCCTCGACGATCGAGCATAAAGACCTGATGGAACTTCAGACCAAGGCGGAACTGATTCATCAGCGTTACAGCAGTTCCGAATTATAGGAGGAGGGAAACCCATGTCCACGCAGTTGATTGAGCTCAAAAAAGAAGATGAGCAGAAGGTTGCCCTGGAGGCCTCTCAGCTCATTGAGAAGGTCGCCAAGACAGATACCGTTGCCCTGGATTCCTTAATGGATGATATCGGCAAGCTGGGAGTGAAGACGCAGGAGAAGGCGGGGCAGACCCTGAAGCTGCTGGACCGGCCGGTGAATGATCTGATGTCCGGCAAACGTGTAGAAGTGCCGAATATGATTATGAAGCTGCGCAATGAGTGCGAGACACTCCAGCAGAGCAAGAACGTCAGCTTTTTTGGCAAAATGCTCCGCAAGAGTCCGCTCAAGAATTACGTATACAAGTATCAGTCTGTCCGTACGAATATTGACGCGATTATAACCGGCTTGCGTGACGGACGCGATACGCTCGAAGAGAGCATCGTCAATATGCGCCAGCTCAAACGCACCTCTATGGAGGAGATTTACAACCTGCAGACCAAAATCGCCTTCGGCAACAAGCTGAAGGAGCTGTTCGAGGCTGAAATCGCCAAACCCGAAAATGAGTTCCGCAAGGCATATCTGGAACGCGGGCTTCGTAAGGTTATGGTCCGAATCCAGTCTATGACCGAAATGATTCTCCTCTACAACCAGGCGATTGCCGCTACGGATATCATCAACGACAACAACGATAAGCTGATCGATTCCGTAAATAACGCGATTGATAAGACATCGAATCTGATCACGGTCTCGGCGATGATTGCCATGTCTCTGGCCGACCAGGAGAATGTCATCTCTGCCGTGGAAGCGACGAATAAGACCATTGAAGATCAATTCAAGGAGAACGCGCGTCTGTTGCGTACCACTACGGAGAAAACGACAGAACTGCTCTCCAAGCCTTCTATGTCGCTCGAAGCTGTTAATCAGGCTATTGGCGATCTGTTGAGCGCTTTGGATACCTCTGAACAATCCAACCGCCGGATCATTGAGAGCTGCCAGGATTATACGTCCAAAATGACAACCATCAATACGCAGCTGAACAACCGCCTCGGATTGAATGAAGGCTCACAGCCGCAGGCCTTGAAGCAGGCGGACACCGACAGCGGGCTTAGTAACTTTTTGAACTAAGGATTATAGGAAAAAAAGATATACACGTATTGCGACAAGCCTGCTGAGTACTCGGTGGGCTTTTTGGTGTGGGCACTATGTTAAATATATTAATTTACTATTATTTTTATATGGGATAATATGAAATTGTTTACATTCATTTATTTGGTAATTAATGCGGTAGAGGGACTCCGACTTGCTTATTGGTCTGAGAAGAACATACATACGGGAGGTTATTATTGATGGGCAGGAAGTTACAAGGGCTTTTAGCGGGGGTATTGGGAATAAGTATGCTTCTAGGCTCGATGGGAGCGGCAGGAGCCGAGGGTACCAAAGATTACGAAGGGCACTGGGCGCAGAAGACCATAGAACAATGGCTCAGCAGTGGCAACTTGAAAGGGTTCCAGGATGGTTCGGTCAAGCCTAACCAGAGCATTACAAGAGCAGAATTTATGACCTTGGTGAACCGGTCTTTTGGATTCTCGGAGATTGCCAAGGTCAGCTTTTCCGATGTGGCTTCCTCCAGCTGGATTTCCAGTGAAGTAGCGAAGGCGGTCGCAGCCGGATATATCCAAGGCTTTAACAATGAGATGCGGCCTAATGATTCAATAAACCGTCAGGAAGCAGCTGTTATGATTAGCAAGCTTCTTAAGCTTGAGCTGGGAGCTACGGACAATTTGAAAGTATTTAATGATGCCGGTCAGATTGCCGTTTGGGCCAAAACCAGTGTAGCTGCAGCAGTCAAGGCAGGACTCCTTAAGGGATATCCCAACGGAAGCTTCGCTCCTGTTCAGGCCCTTACCCGTGCCGAGTCATTGACACTGATTGATCATGCGGCAGAGGTTGTCCAACCTGCATCAACCTCAACTCCTGCTGTGACCCCCTCCCCATCCCCGACTGCAACTGCGACAGCAGCAGTTGGTGGCGGTGGCGCTGGTACTGGCGGCGGCGGCGGTGCAGCCCCAACTGCAGTGCCAACTGTAGCTCCAACTTCAGCTCCAACTGCAGCCCCAGCTACAACACCAACCCCAACACCGAACTTGCCTGTGAGCGATATCCCGATTTTGAACGTTCATATTTCCGCTTCTCCGAATGCTAAAGTAACGAATGCCGTTTACCTGGAATTTGACTACAGTGCAGTACCAACAACAGCTATCGATTACAACACATATGCTACTTACTATGTTACTGCCACACCAATTACCTCCAGAGATCTTAAGTGGGAGCTTGGAACAAGAAGATCTGTCATTACTCTGCCTTCTTACCTATATTTAGCTACTACGCATGTTGGGGTGAATGTACCAAGCCAGTATGTCCCTGCGGGCGGGGATTATTATGTAACAGTTGTTTTCAGAAAACAAGACCAGGCTGTGGGCTACTACTCACAAAAAATAAATCTGCAGCCGTCTCATGTCTCCTCTCCCGGAAATCTTGTAAAACTGGAGAGCGGTGTTGCGATTGAACAAAGAAAGCAGACGTTCAATATTAACATTAACGGCGGGGATCATTACTCAGACGTTATTGATGTTACGTATGCTTTGGAAAAGCAAAATGGCAAGGCTGTGTACTACACCATTTCTCCTAGATACATTTCGAATATCGATAATAAATATGAGGTTGATGATATCGTCACCTTCTCGCGAAACCTATACACTGATAAAGTGGTCAGGGTGATTGATACAAATTATCCTGTTAGTGAGCGTACTGATCAAATTCCGCTGGCGTTTGAGTCACTCCAAAACAACAATACTTATAATGAACAAGAGTATACTATTATTTTTTATGACAAGGATTTGCAGGCGCTTAGCTATTACCAAGGAAAAGTGAACCTGAGCAATGAATTAGCGATTGATGCAGCCAATAAGAGAATTGATGACATTCAAGGCTACCCGGCACTGGATGTGGAGAGTGCTATTATAAAAGCATCACGGGCGTATTCCGCACTTACTGATGCACAGAAGGCCTTCATTAGCCAGAGCAGAACGACAAAGCTTGAAACGGCTCTGGATCAGCTTGAAACGATGAAACACTCCGGCCCGCTGGGAAATAGCCTTTCGCTGGTTTCTGGTTCAATCTCTAACCCATCCATGAAGTTCAACGGCACCACGTTATCGGCATATTCAGCGGAATTCCCATATAACATACGCAATGAGGTTGCAACTGAATCGTTCTATATTACGGACAATCCGGTTACTTCGGAAGATTTGGCAGTGCCGAGTAAATACGGCAAACTGCCATACTCCGGCATGAACTATCTTCCTGTGGCGGGATTGACAGGGAATCATTATGTAACGGTTGTGTTTTACGATAAAAATGGTAACCCGCTGCGTTACTTAACACAGCAAAAAGATTTTACGATCACTATTCCGACATGGGACGGATCAGCGGTTGAGGTTCATGAGGGCCTAACCCTGGAGCGGGGATATAGCAATGGCAGCCGTTCTGATTATGTCATCTTCGAGAATTATGTGAAGGCTCATCCCGAAGCGGTATATGTAACGGCCAACTCCAAATCAGATTTTGGAATGAATCAGAGCTTTACGCCAGAACATGCAGTACAGCAATTGAATGAATATGGTAGGACTAGCAGCTATCCATTCTTTCGAATGTCCTATGTAACGAATGAAGCTCTAACAGGTATGACCGAAGACTATATTATCGTTTTCTATGATAAGAATTTTAAAGCCATCAGCTATTACCTGGGAAGCTTGGCCGATTAATCAAGGAGTGAAACCCGATCATAATCCACCGCTCCCCCACATAAGTTGTCACTGAGGCGGCATATGGAGGAAGTGGGGATAAGCGGATGATTCTGGGGTGTTTGATACTTGTGCTTATCGTCGTAGCCAGCAGTGAGAAGGCAGAGGCTATTGTCAGGTTGAATGATCCGGGCGATGACTGTTAGGGCAGCAGTGTTAGGGTTCTCCGATTAGAATCCAAAAAATTTAAGATATTCCGTGGTTCAAGCGATTTCCAGCGGTTTATTGGGTATAATAACCCAGAGGCTGTCTTGTGCCTCATATCGCTGAAAATACGAAGCTAATGCGGAGGTCACATGGAGAACGAGGCACTGCTGCAGGTTGAGAAGCTGGCTCTGAAGAAACAGAAGATTTACAAGCAAAGTATTTTCCGTTATATCGCCAGGGCAATGCTGGCCAGTATGTTCATTGGCTTCGGTGTCATCGTAGCGTTCAAGACCGGTAACTTTTTCTACATGGAGCATTCGCCGATGACGTATCCGATGGCAGCGATTACGTTTGGAGCAGCCATCATTCTGATCTCGTATGGCGGAGGCGATTTATTCACCGGAGACACCTTTTATTACACGTATGCCGCCTTAAGACGCAAAATGCAGTGGACCGAGGTTGTGCGGATGTGGGTCATGAGCTACATCGGCAATATTCTCGGGGCCACAGCATTTGCACTGCTGATTTTTTTGACGGGGTTATTCTATGACTCCAGTGTGAACGGATTTCTGCTGAATGTGGTGGCGCACAAGATGGAAGCCCCAACGATGCAATTGTTCTTCCGGGCAATTCTTTGTAACTGGCTGGTATGTCTGGCCTTTTTTGTCCCTATGTCTATGAAAAGCGATGGAGCCAAAATGTTCGCGATGGTTCTGTTCGTCTTCTGCTTCTTCATTTCCGGCTATGAACACAGTATCGCCAATATGTGTACGTTTGCGATTGCACTCGTGCTGGATCATCCCGGTACGATCTCCTGGGGAGGTGTTCTCCACAATCTGGTGCCGGTTACTTTGGGAAATCTGATCGGAGGCGGCGTGCTGATGGGCGTAATGTATTATTATGTGAACAAGCCGTTTCTGGATGAGCAGCATGACGAGCCTAAGGATACGCACTAAGAAAAGAGGTACAGCCACATGATTAGCGGCTCTGCAGTGTGCCGATAACCGGCCCCATCGAATCGGCATCAGCCAAAGCCTAAGTCTCAAGCAAGCCCGCTTCCGCCTAACCGTGGAGGACGGGCTTGTTTGTTGTTAAATAATTTCCGCCAAAAAATAGACTGTCATCCAAATTGGCGAATACCGCACTTATTCCTGCTGCGTATTCCAGTATAGGGGCGCTTTCTCGCCAAGCGTGCCTTCCAGTGCTCCGCCTTCTTTGCGCCAGTACTCAATACCTCCGAGCATTTCCTTCACCGGATAGCCTTGGGCAGCCAGTCTGGTAGCGGCTTTGCTGGCTCCATTGCAGGCAGGGCCCCAGCAGTAGAGTACCAGGACCTCTCCAGGGGAGAGCTCCGGGGAGCCACTAGTAAGTCGGCCCGAAGGCAGGGACACAGCTCCGGGCAGGTGGGCTTCCCCGTAGGAGCGGGTGTCGCGGACATCCACCAGCGTAAACCCGGTGATGCCCTCACGCAGATCAAACGCCACATCAGCCACATCGGTTTCAAAGGAACCCTTAGCTGTAAAATAACTCAGCGCTGCTGCAGGATCGGCTGCGGGCACAGCCAGTACCTGTGATTTAGGTGTAATGTTCATTAAGATCCCTCCTCTGGGATATCGTGCTGGCTATATTGTATAATGGATCTATAATTGTAGTTATCTATAGTGCTTGATAATAACTATCGAAATTTTCGATAGTTCGGGAGAAATTACGATGGAACTCACCTATTTGCGGACCTTTTGTGAAGTAGTATCCAGCGGAAGTTACACACGGGCGGCAGAGAAGTTAGGCTACGCCCAATCAAGCGTAACTGCGCAAGTGGCCAAGCTTGAGGAAATGTACGGTGCGATTCTGCTCGAGCGTTCGGGACGAGGGATGATTCCGACCTTTGCGGGGAATAATCTTCTGCCGTATGCCCGGCAAATGCTGGCGCTCAGCGAAGAGGCCAAGGGAATGATTGCAGGCGGAGACCGGGGTGTATTGAATATCGGGGCGATAGAGACCCTTGCGGCCTATTATCTGCCACACCGGCTGCACCGCTATAGATTACGGTATCCCGAGGTGCAGCTTCGTGTTCAGCCCGGCTCGGAGGACGGGATTATTGCGGCGGTTAAAGATAAATCAGCAGATTTCGGACTGATCTTTGATGTGACGTATAGGTCCGATGAGATTATCGCACTGCCGCTGCGCCAAGAGCCGTTGTA
Organism: Paenibacillus sp. P46E; assembly: GCF_001909095.1. Taxonomy (NCBI): domain Bacteria; kingdom Bacillati; phylum Bacillota; class Bacilli; order Caryophanales; family Paenibacillaceae; genus Paenibacillus; species Paenibacillus sp. P46E. The sequence goes on along the minus strand of NZ_LVYZ01000068.1, from coordinate 544 downwards.
TGTAGTCATCCATCCGGAGCATAGGTTTGCCAAAGAAGCGGAGGTTGCTTCCAATCAGCTGGCTAACGAGCCGTTAGTACTGACGGAGGATACATGTACTTACCGCAGGCAGTTAGTGCACGAGCTCAAGGCAGCGGGTATTACACCGCGTATAGACATGGAATTCGGAAATCTTGAGGGAATCAAGCAGGCGGTGCGGCATCAGTGGGGGACAGCCTTCTTGCCGCGCTATGCCATTGAGGAGGAACTGAGCACGGGTGTTTTAACCGGAATTCCCTTGACCGGGAAGCAAGAGAAGTTTTACATTCAGCTCATATACCGCAAGGAGCGCAAGCTATCCCCGGCCTTTGAACACTTTATTGCAGAGATGCAGCGGTAACGGTTCTTGAGGTACAACTGCATTCCGGCAAAAAAAACGCCTCCGGCCAGAAATGGGCTGGAGGCGTTTCGAATAGATCAGCTATATGTCTACCATTTGGAGCCGCCAGAGGAGTTTCTGCCGGATTTGCCTCCCCCGCCGCCCCAGGAAGAGCCCCCGGAGGAA
>NZ_LVYZ01000067.1:0-46711 GCF_001909095.1 Paenibacillus sp. P46E | reverse complement strand
ACCATGGACAGCATCATGGCAGAATTCGATACTGGAAAAGCGGATCAAAGCCTGGGCAGCAAAATTGCCGATGGTGCGAAACTTCGTGCGAGCAATGCGAAAATGCTGTTTGACCAGATTAAATCATATGTAATAAAATGGATGAAGAGTAATGGATTGAAGCTTTTGGCTGCCCTTGCAGGGATCTTGGTTGGTGTCGTGGCTGCAGAGATCATCACAGGCGGGGCGATCACGGCTGCACTTCCGATGATTATCAACCTGATCACGATGTATTTGCAAGCGGATGCGATTAAATCCGTGGCCCAGACGATTGTCCAAGCCTCCGGCTATATTGGCACCTACCTGAGCCAGGGCTGGCAGAAGATGATCGAGCCGGCTGCTATTGCACTGGCAACGGCACTGGCAATGGGACTTGTGGAACTTGCGATGGAGCTTGGCTTCAAGGCGATCGGCAAAGGGCTGAACAAAGCCGGACAAGCCGTGAAGAAAGGCGTTGGAGCTGCGGCCACTGGTGCGAAGACCTTAGCGGGTGCAGGAGTCAAGGGCATCAAGAGCCTGTTGAAATCTGGAGCCAAGCTTGCGTCCAAGAGCGGCAGCATGATCATCCGTAACGGAAAAATCGTGATCAAGAGCCTGCAAAAAGGGTTCATGAAGGGGGCCAAAAAGCTCCAGGGTCTGGTGGACCGAATTCTGCAGAAGTTCAAGTTCAAGCGGTTCAAGCTGGAGCGCAAGGGTAAGCATATCCGTCTGTATGGCGAGGTTAATCCTTGGGTGCTGCTGGTTGACGGGGAACTGCGGGACATCGATGAGAAGCAGCTTGAAAAGGAAATAAAAAAACTAGAACTCGATGGCAAGAAACCGATCAAGCTTAGTGAAACCGATTATAAGAAACTTGAAAAGCTTGATGCTACAGAGCTAGAGGTTATTGCTAAACATGCAGATGGAAATAAAGATAAGATTGATTTTAAAAGCGTAAAGAAGACGGGTAATGATCTATTGTCTTCCAATGGAAAATTTAAAGATGCTAAGTTGCAATCAAAATATGATGAATATTGTGAAAGGAAATTTAAAGCTGGTGAAACACCTAAAGACCCTCTAGAATGGAAGGAAGCAAGTGAAAAATGGGCATCTCTTAGAGAACAGGGAGAGATTTTCTCTGATGAAAGTTTTGCTAAATTCTCACAACAATATGAAAATGCACAAAAAGAAATAACAATTGTTACTAATGAAGGAACTAAAATAAGGGTTGACGCAATTGCAACTGATGATCACGGTAATGTTATTATACAAGAATATAAAAGTTCCGATACTGCTCCATATACTCCAAATCAAGGTAAGGGATTCCCGGAATTAGAGAAATCGGGCGGATCAGTTGTGGGTGAAGGGAAGGGAGATTTTACAGAGGGATACGAAATACCTAGTGGAACAACAGTGCAAACTGTTCGGCCCGAAGGTAAAACCTATTCAGATGAATAAATGAGGTGAGATGCAAGTGTCAGTATTAGACAAGAATAAAATAGATGGTATTGGCAAAAGTAAAAGTGAAAATAAATTAGCTTTAATGATTGCAGACCATTTAGATTGGGAAAATGAACACCAACACTTAACATTTTTGCAGGACAAAATTAATGCTTATATTTCTTTTATTGAAAGTGGACAAGTTTATAGTTTATATCCAGATTCAAAGTTAGTAGATGGATTTATTTTTGATCTAAGATTTGCATATAAACCAACCGAAAATTGTAATAAATTATTGGAGCTTTTTAGAAAAAGCACGCAAGATTTGAAGATTGATTTTGAAATCTATGAATCCTAAACGGTTTGGATTTGAGGTGTAAATATGAAAGCAAATGAGGTATTTGATGACGTATGCAGTTTAATATCTGAGAAATATACAGACAGTGGGTGGAAATACTCTAAGTCAGATCATTGGATGACAAAAAAAGATAAGAATTTCACGTACAAAGTGTTTTTTTATACAAGTTGGAATAATATATCTGATAAAAATGTAGCATTTTATGGTGAATGTGCAATTATTCCTATAAAATCAAAAGATAAAATATTTCATATCAATACCCGTCAATGTAATATTCCAAGTGGTCAATTATATTGGAACATCGCAAATGAGGATAATTGGGATTATGCAGTTCAGGAATTCACTAATTGGTTAGATAGTGTATTCATACCGATTGTAGAATGCTGTATGAATGATCTGGATAACTTCGTTAAACAAGTTACTGTGGAAGGATTTTATCCTTCAAGGGGTTATGTGGTAGATATTAGTTTTATCTTAACATATGGTTCACGTGAATTAGCAGAAGAAGCCACCAAAAGATACTATGTTAGTTTAGACGAGTCGATAAAAAAAGAATTTAAAGAAAACTACGAGAGTATGATAAATGGAAATAAGACGGTAAGTGTATACGGTAATAATATGATGAGAAATTATTCTAATTTTAGAACTGTAGTGGAAAATAAAATAATTATAACGTTTTAGCACATGAAATTGTCTAACATCGCTTGCGGTAATTGGTAACCCAGTTATCGCTTTTTATTTTCCAAAATTACTTCTAAGTGGAGAAGGTAGAGCAGGAAATAGTTTTCCACAAAGATCACCGTCGTTATTGTTAATATCAGTATCAAGTGAATCACATGCTATTATATCAGCATTCAAAAGGCAATAAGACGAACTGAAGGTTTTAATACAAGTAATTATCGACAATGATCAAGAGCCATGGACAAATTTAACCCTTACATTGAAGTCTCCTGGAAAGATGAATATTATTTATGATTATGAAGATGTGCTGGCATCAAAAATTTTGCCAAGTCAACGACAAATGGTCTTTGAATACCAGAACTTAGGTATGTTTCCTCAAAATGAGAGGGACAGACTCTTTCTATATTAGAAGATACAGAACTTGAAAATATCTCTAAGAATGCAGATGGAGATAAAGGTAAGATTGTTTTTGATAGCGTTGAGGGAACGGATAAAATTCCTAAAGTAACAAAAGGTTATGATGTAACACCTTTGAAAAGCACTTATAAAGAAAGGTTGAATCAAACTCCGGTAAGTAATGGTAAATGGACTGGTGAAAGAGGTGAATCAACTTTTATTTCCGATAGTCCCGAAGTAAAACCATATTTTAATGAAGCAGGCGTTCAAGGTGTAAAATATAAGAATGCAGTACCAGATTTATCTCCGTTTTCTAAGGCGGAATTTGAGATTACGGGTATGTCTAGTTCAAGAACTTCTAATTTTTCAAAAGCTGACGAGTTGCTCGCAAAGCAGTGGTCAACACCAGAGAAGCAGTGGACAAAGGCTGAAGTGGCAAAATGGAGAACACAAAACAAGTACACTTGGCACGAACTTAATGATGGAAAAACCATACAATTGATTCCAAGTAGTATTAATTCTAAATTTGGTCACCTTGGTGGAGTAAGTGAAGTTAAATGAGAAAGGACGATACTCTGAAAATGGAAAAGGATGAGTTGTTTGGAGAAATTGTATATGAAGATTTGTGGATAGGTACAACAGAGATAACTATGTTTGGAGAAAATCAAAAAATACTTTTGAATATCTATGGTGAAGAGAATGAGGAAATTACTCCGAACCAACGGGACGCTTTTTCTCATTTCAAAGCAAAAATGCCTGACATAGTAAAGGAGAGCGAAGATAAGATTCTTGAGTATTATTTAGATAATTGTGAAGATTATCGAGCAATGCAAAGTAATAGTGAAGAACTCGAAAAAATTGCTCCAAAGATTTCATCAATAGACGAGTTGGGGAAACTTGTTACACCTACAAGTTTGCTAATAAGATATGATTTCGAAGATGGTATTAGACGAGTAGGGATATTATGTGATTGTACTTGGGAACGAGAACATGGATTGGGTATTAGTGTTGAAAATGAAGAAGTAGTAGAAATAGGTCTTCAAGATATTGTTCTTTAGCTTTAGGATATGTCAAGGTTTTGTTTAACCCCCCTTTATAGTTAAGTAAGATGATTTTATCACTTTGAGGGGTACAAATTGAATTACGAAAAGTTAAGAAGGTCCAGCATTCTCTGGATCTGCTACCCAGGCGAATCAGGTGTGTCATCCGTTCGCGGCCCTCTATGTGGAACAGAACCTCGTATTTTTGTTTATTTGGTAGTCCTCCTGAATTTTCCCTAATAGGGAGGTGGTGAAATCTGAATAGGTCAAGGCTAGCCAGTTAGCCCCACCCGGGTGTAAACGCACCCGGGTGTTTTGTTTTTTTGACTTATTCTTAAATAGTAACTCCCCTCAAAATCCCCCTCTCTTATACAGTTGTAATGAAGCCTCAAACAGCCCTCATCTTGGTGTCAAAGTGTGGGTTATTTGACACTCACGGTTTCGAAGGTGTTTGCCGATTTCCCGGGCATCGCCGCCAAAATATGCAGCAAAATAGACGGAGTCGTCAACAAGGCCTTGAAGGCGGTCAATCAGCTGGCACAGAAGCTCAAAACTAAAGTCACACAGGTCATGGACTTCCTGGCCGCCAAGGTGGATCAGGCGCTGGCTGCGGTACAGAACTTCTATACCAAGCTAATCTCAAGCCTGGGCAACCTGCTCATTGCTACGTTTCTGGATGTACTCGCCCGGATGGGGGGGCGCTCGGCAAGGCGGCGAAGCGTTCACTCAGTCATCTGGAAGGCAAGATGTGGGAATATCTGCTCGGAGTAGACATCTCCAAGCCTATGGGGGCAGGAGCGGCAGAGCAGGCGCAGGCATCCGGTCAAGCGGACGAGAAGCTTACCGCAGACGACATCGAAATGGAGTCGGTCGAAGCGGGTGAGATGGATCCTGCACTGGTGCAGGAAGCGAACCTCAAGGACGGGGAGAGCAAGCAGCTCTCCGGCAGCCGCGATCCGGCCACCATGGACAGCATCATGGCAGAATTCGATACTGGAAAAGAGGATCAAAGTCTGGGCAGCAAAATTGCCGATGGTGCGAAACTTCGTGCGAGCAATGCGAAAATGCTGTTTGACCAGATTAAATCATATGTAATAAAATGGATGAAGAGTAATGGATTGAAGCTTTTGGCTGCCCTTGCAGGCATCTTGGTTGGCGTCGTGGCTGCGGAGATCATCACAGGCGGGGCGATCACGGCTGCACTTCCGATGATTATCAACCTGATCACGATGTATTTGCAAGCGGATGCGATTAAATCCGTGGCCCAGACGATTGTCCAAGCCTCCGGCTATATTGGCACCTACCTGAGCCAGGGCTGGCAGAAGATGATCGAGCCGGCGGCCATTGCGCTAGCAACTGCACTCGCGATGGTACTCGTGGAACTGGCGATGGAGCTGGGCTTCAAGGCGATCGGCAAAGGGCTGAATAAAGCCGGACAAGCCGTGAAGAAAGGCGTTGGAGCTGCGGCCACTGGTGCGAAGAAGGTAGCGGGTGCAGGAGTCAAGGGCATCAAGAGCCTGTTGAAAACCGGAGCCAAGCTTGCATCCAAGAGCGGCAGCATGATCATCCGTAACGGCAAAATTGTGATCAAGAGCCTGCAAAAAGGGTTCATGAAGGGGGCCAAAAAGCTCCAGGGTCTGGTGGACCGAATTCTGCAGAAGTTCAAGTTCAAGCGGTTCAAGCTGGAGCGCAAGGGTAAGCATATCCGTCTGTATGGTGCTATTAATAAATCTTTTTCAGCAGCACAATTACTTCATCAAGGGTGAGGCCAAAGGACTTGTAGTATGATGTATCGCTCTCCATTTGCTTAAGGATCATTTCGTTGCGTATCCGCAGCATCTCGTCAGGCGAGAATTTGGCTACAAAACATCCTTTACCTGTTACCGTATTGATCAAACCACCTCGTTCCAACTCCTCCCAAGCCTTCTTAACGGTGATTACACTAACGTTAAGCTCCAGGGCTGCCTGACGAATCGGCGGTAGACAATAGCCGCTTTCCAGCTCGCCTTTCAGGATTTGGGCGCTGATCTGTTCGTAAAGCTGCTGATATATCGGTTTCTCGGATGTGTTCGAAATCGTTACATTCATAATATCTCCACTTTCAGGAATCTCTTTACGGCAATCCGATAGGCAATTAAGGTGAATGCTATAAAAATTACGATACCTGCGATCAGAATGGATAGCTGCAGTGCAGTATTATCCGTCCCGGAACCGTAAAAAATGTCATTTACCCAGGGACTTTGGATTCCGGCCCATTGCGCAAGTCCGGCAAATAGTATAGCGGCCGTAATGGATGCGGTCGTTGCCGCGCCATACTTATACGCTGTCTTGTAATGCATGGATATAAATATGATGTTGAAGATCGCAAGCATGATAAAACATAATCCCCAAAAACCCATATACGGCGGATAGAAAATGTAAGTCAGATGAGGATACAAACGAAACGTGAAAATACTGAAGATCATTGCAATGAGAAGATGCATGAGTTCAAGAATAACAACAACGGTTATCCTGGACTTCACGATGTCTGTTTTGGTCACTGGCATCATCGTACTAAACATCAAATCATTCTGACTTTTAAATCCGCCAAACATATTCGGTATCGTTATGAAGCAGAAATATAGCGGTACGATAAAGTAGATCCAGCCGGGAATAAGCATTAAGCCGCCCATAATTAAGGGTAATCCGAAGAACCAAGGGTTTACTCCTAATTTTAAATCTTTCATCACCAAATTATACATATACATCCTCCTTTTTTTTCGCAAAGTAGATCATGATTTCATCGAGGCTTGGCGTGGTTGCCTTTAGGTTGGAGAGTGGATCAATATCATGGGCATGAATTAATCCGGTAAATCCGAACGAGTTGAGCTTGTAAGAAATCAAATGTTCCTTCACTTCACTCAATTGGGCCTCGCTGCCACTGAGTAAACGGTAGGACTCCTTAAACTCGTTTTTCTCGGAACTGGCGACGATTTGTCCGTGTTCAATGAAGGTTATATAATCCGCACACCGCTCCAAGTCGGATGTAATATGGGTAGAGAAAAGAATACTGATTTCGCCGTCAATAATGAGCTCCTGAAAGATATCCAGCAGATCGTCTCTTGAGACAGGATCGAGTCCGCTGGTGGGTTCATCTAGGATGAGCAGCTTGGCGCCATGCGATAGAGCAAGGGCTAAGTTGTACTTTACTTTCATGCCTGTAGACAACTCTGCAATTTTTTTGTTTTCATCCAATTTGAATCTCTTCAGATAGTTGTAGTAGGTTTCATCGTTCCAATTCTTATAGAACTTCTTTGTAGCATTGGTCAGCGTTTTGAGCTTGCTTCGGGTATAGAAATCGATATCACCGAAGGCGCATCCGATTTCCTGCTTCAATTCGATTTCGTGTTCAGCGATGTTCTTGCCCAAAATGCTAATCTCGCCGCTATCGGCTTGAACCATGTTCAAGATCGTTTTGATCGTGGTCGTTTTTCCCGCGCCGTTGACCCCGATAAAACCCATTATATAGCCCTGCTCCAATTGAAAAGATACATCTTTGATCTGAAAATGAGGATATTTTTTATTTAAGTTTCTAATATCTAGTGCCAGCATACGATACCTCCTAGAAAATTGTGTATTCCGTGTATGCACAATGTATCACGAGACTTTTAAGAAAGTCAATTGGTATTTCACTTAGTCTTCCAAAATTTCCTCCCCACCCAGTTGTAATTCCCCTCCCCAAACTTACTTTATATATGAACGAGAAAATATAGAGTGAGGACAGAAATAGGCGATGAAATTCAAAAAATTGGCCAGAACCTTTCGTCAGGAAACGCCGGAAGCGGAATGTACAGAACGTGAAGCAGCACCTGCCCTTGATCCGGCATCCGATCGTAATCTTGCTTCCAAAATAGCTCCCGATCCGGAGGACAATGAGGCTGCCCCACCCTACAGCTCCAATCACGAATATCTGGCAGAGGAATTGCAGCGGCTGGAGCTTCGGCTCAAGCTCAGGATGCTGGAAGCGCCCCAGCTGGACTCCGGGCTGTCTCCAATGGACGAAGAGATCCACTATTTGCTGGATGTTCAGTCCACGGATGAAGACAGCACAAATCTGCTAACAACGGAGATCAATAAGTTAGAGCAACGTATCGCTTCAAGACTGAGGGCCAGTCACGGGCAAGAGGTCCGGCTGATCCTCCCGCAGGTGGCTTCCACGCTTAACCTGTCTTCTCTGGAGGTAGACATCGTCATCGCTTGTCTGGCACCTGAACTGGGCCGCAAGTATGAACGGATCTATGCCTTTTTACAGAATGATATGACGGATAAGCGCCCTTCGGTTGAGTTCGTCCTGGGGTTGTTTACCGGGTCGGATGACGAAAGGCTAGCAGCCCGTCTGCTGTTCGATGCCAATGCACCGCTGATGAGGTTTTTGCTGGAACGAAGAGGCGAATACGGTGACAGCCGTACACCGCTGATTGCCAGACCGTTGAAGCTGGAGGATTGGGCGGTGAACCTGTTGCTTGGGTATGAGGTGCTGGACGAGCGGTTGACGAAGGCAGCAAGCCTGGACACTCTGGTCATTCCGCAGCAGACAGGATTCCCGGAAGAGCTGGAGCAGAACCTGCTGCGGTTTGTGAAGCATTATAGCAGCGGCGAGGAACGGAGGGCCGGCAGTCTCCTGTACTGCAGTGGTCCGGATGAAGCCGGGAAGCTTAGCGGCATTCGAGGTGTCTGCAGCAAGCTGGGATTATCTGTGCTGGTTGCCGATATGGACAAGCTGCTGCTTCCAGAGGTGGATTTCAGCGAAATGCTGAGGCTGCTTGGACGGCATGCGCTCCTGGAACATGCGGCTCTTTGCTTCACAGGCTTCGACAGCATGGTGACCGAAGACGACCGTTACCGCGTGAAGATCAGGCTTCTAGTGGAAGTGTTAGATACTTATGCACCTCTGACTTTTATCCTTGGAGAAGCAGAGTGGGGTATAAGCTTAACCGGGGTTCAACTGAATTTCATGCAGATCGAATTCCCCTTTCCGGATGCAGCGGCGCGCAAGCAGGCTTGGACGAACTTTGGTCAGGACTACAGGCTGTCACCGAAGATCGAGCTGGCGGATTTCAGCGGCAGCTTCCGATTTACTTCCGGACAGATCCGGGCCGCGCTGAATGGCGGCGAGAATATCGCCGTATGGAACGGTTCCAGCGGGGCTGAGGTAAGCGCCAAAGATCTGTACGAGGCTTGTTACTTCCAGTCCAGCCGCAAAATCCAGGCGCTGGCGACGAAGATCCGGGCCATGTATACATGGGATATGCTGGTGCTTCCTGGCGAACAGTTAAGCCAGCTGCGGGAGATTTGCCGCCAGGTGAAGTACCGCTCGCTTGTCTATGGGGAGTGGGGCTTCGCGGGACGGCTGTCCCTGGGCAGAGGGCTCAACATTCTGTTTTCCGGCCCGCCGGGCTCCGGGAAGACGATGGCAGCCGAGGTGATCGCGACGGAGTTGAACCTGGAAATCTACAAAATCGATGTCTCGCAGATTGTGAGCAAGTACATCGGGGAGACAGAGAAGAATCTGTCGCGGATTTTTGATGAGGCAGAGACCTCCAATGCCATTCTCTTTTTTGATGAAGCGGATGCCTTGTTCGGCAAGCGTTCAGAGGTCAAGGATGCCCATGACCGCTATGCGAATGTGGAGATCAGTTATCTGCTGCAGAAGATGGAGGAGTACACCGGGATCGTGATCCTGGCTACCAATTTGAATCAGAACCTGGATGATGCCTTTGCGCGCAGGCTGCATTTCAAGCTGGAATTTCCTTTCCCGGAAAAAAACCAGCGCGCGCTGATCTGGCGGGGCATGTTCCCGGCGGGAGCGCCGCTTGATCCGGACATGGATTACGATTTCATGGCGGAGAAGTTCATTCTTGCCGGAGGGAATATCAAGAACATTGCCTTGAACGCTGCCTTTTATGCCGCGCACGAGGGCTGTGCAATCGGGATGAAGCAGATCATGCTGGCAGCGAAGCGGGAATATCTCAAGCTGGGCAAAACCTTTTTGCAATCTGATTATGCTCCGTATCACAAACTGATCGAGGTGAAATAAGCATGGCTGTGGATACCGGTACAGTAATTAGAGATGTCAGCACCAGTCTGAAAGCACTGCTTAAGGCACATGTGCCTGAGCTGAACGATGACAGCTTCATCAGCTTTGGCTCCCCAAGCGACATCGACAGCTCCACAATGAAGCTCTCGATGTGCCTGTATTATTTGAGCCACAGTCCGAGCATGCGCAACAGTGAGAAGGAAGAGATCAGCGGTACGAACCAGTTCAATTATCCGCCCGCTTACCTCGATTTGTATTACTTGCTCACCCCGTATGCCAAGGACAGAGAAACGGAGCAGCTCATCCTGGGCAGAATTTTTCAGCTGTTCCATGAGCACCCCGTGCTCAGCGGCACAGACCTCAGGGGAAACCTCGCCGCCTGCGGCAATGACAATATCCGGATATCGTACAATAATCTGACGATTCAGGATATCAAGCAGCTGTGGGAGGTTTTTCCCGGCAAGCCTGCCAAGGTAAGCCTGTCTTATCTGGTATCTCCGGTAAGGCTGCCTGCGGATAAGTCGATTACGATTCCTCGGGTACAGGTAAAGGATCTGGGCATTCACCCCATTTAAATAGACAGGTCCAGGCTTCTTCTTTGAAAGGAGTGATTCATGGAGGGAACCCGTTGCAAGTCAACCGGAAAAGCGGATTTTCCGCAAAATCCAGCACATGCTCAACAGGAGTATAGGCTAACAAAACTTAGGCGTATGCTTTCGAAGCGAGTTTTGTACGAAGAATTTCACAGGAGCATAGGCTAACAAAACTTAAGCGTATGCTTTCGAAGCGAGTTTTGTACGAAGAATCTCACAGGAGTATAGGCTAACAAAACTTTTAGGAGGGTAAGAGATGGCAAATTATTTATCGCCAGGTGTGTATGTAGAGGAAGTCTCAAGCGGTGTCAAACCGATTGCCGGCGTAGGCACATCTGTAGGGGCTTTTGTAGGGATTTCAGAGAAGGGCGTGATCGGCAAAGCAGTGCTGGTTACGAACTGGAGCCAATTCGTCAATGAATTCGGCCAGTTTATTCCGAATGGCTATCTGGCTTATGCCGTGTATAACTTTTTCGCTGAAGGCGGCACCTCCTGCTATGTGGTAAGAGCGGCACCTACAGATATTCAGCCTGCCTCCCTCGCGATCAGAGACACCGATAACCTGGATCTGTTCAAGGTAGTTGCACGCTCGGAAGGGGTATGGGGCAACCGGATTTCGGTCAAGGTGAGCCAATCCTCCAATAAGCAGCAATTCGGTTTCAAAATGGTCGTGCAATATTTGGAAGACTCCGATTTTAATGATGAATACAACGGAGAAGACGAAGCCGGCAAAATCGTCGAAATCTTCGACAATATGCTGCTGATCAATTTTGTGGAAAAGGTGAACGAGGTTTCTGCTTTTGTGAAAGTGAAGCCGCTGGTTGATCTGACCATCCTGGAGAACATGGAGAAGACCCCGGCCTTTAATGAAACGGCCTTGTCGCTTAGCGGCGGTGTGAACGGGATGTCTCCGATTGATTTCCTGGGGGATTCGGTTAGCCGGGCCGGGATTCACGCCTTTGACACCATTGACGGCATCAATATTGTGGCTGCTCCAGACCTTGCGGACATGGCCTACAGCCGGGGCACGATACTGGACATGCTCAATTATTGCAAGCTGAGAAAAGACTGCATCTTCATTGTTGACCCTCCACATGGGCTGACCCCGATGCAGGTCAAGGATTTCAAGGAAGGCGCAGGCAATTACTCAGGTAATTCGTTCAACACTTCCTACGGTGCCCTGTATTATCCTTGGGTCTACATTAATGATCCGCTTACAGGCAAGCAAAAGCTCGTACCGCCGTCAGGCGCTGTTGCCGGAACCTATGCGTATGTGGATTCTGTTCGCGGTGTTCATAAAGCACCAGCCGGAACTACAGATGGCTATCTGGATACGGTTGTGGGCATTGAGAAGATCATCACCAAAGCGGAGCAGGAGCTGCTCAACCCGGAAGGCATCAACGTGATCCGTTCCCTGCCGGAAGGCATCTGTGTATGGGGGGCCAGAACCCTGTCCTCCGATTCCGAATGGAATTATGTCAACGTCCGGCGGCTAATGATGTACATTGAGGAATCGCTTGACGAGGGCAGCCAATGGGTGGTGTTTGAACCCAATGATCCAAGCCTCTGGGGCAAGGTGAAGCGCAACCTGACAGCCTTCCTGACCCGGGTCTGGAGAGACGGCGCTTTGTACGGAACTACGCAGGAAGAGGCCTTTTTCGTCAAAGTGGACGAGGAGAATAATCCTCCGGCTGTTCGGGATGCCGGCCAGCTGATTATCGAGGTCGGTGTGGCACCGGTCAAACCTGCTGAATTCGTAGTCATTCGGGTCAGCCAGAAAACCCTATCCAAATAAAAGATTGAGAGGAGATTTATCCTATGGCAACCGGCAAAAGAATGGACCCCTACCGTAATTACCGCTTCCGCGTCGTGATTGATGGCATTCAAACTGCAGCATTCGCTGATGCGACAATTCCAGATACCTCTACAGAGGCTGTGGATTACCGTGAGGGCATTGATGCTCCGCATGCACGTAAGCTTTCAGGGCTGACCAAATTCGGCAACATTACCTTGAAAAAAGGTCTGACCGACTCCCTGGAGCTCTACAACTGGCGCAAGTCGATTGAAGACAAGGGTGCCCTGAAGAACCGCAAGAGCTTGTCGATCATCCTGGTGGATGAAGAAGGCAATGACAAGGCGCAGTGGGATATCCTCGAAGCCTGGCCGATCAAGTATGATGTCAGTGCACTCAGCGCCAAAGGGAATGAAGTTTCCGTTGAATCCATGGAGCTGGTTCATGAAGGTGTACGCAGAGTGAAATAGCTTTTTGCTTTTTCCCCATCGTCACAAGGGATTTGATACGATACGCCAAAACATGAGAAGGCCGGTATAGGGATCAAATTCACAGCCTGAGGATGCGGGCGAAGTGAAGGAACTAGAATTTTCTGAAGCGAGGGATAACACTTGGAACTTTTGCAAACCGAATTCAGCTTCACATTGCCTAAGGGCTATGTGGATGAGGCAGGCACTCTCCATAAGCAGGGAACGATGCGCCTGGCCACCGCAGCGGATGAAATTACGCCGCTCCGGGATTCCCGGGTCCAGTCCAACCCGGCGTATTTGACGGTCATCCTGCTCTCCAGAGTGGTAACCAGCCTGGGCGGGCTTGGCATGATCACGCCGCGAGTGATTGAAGAATTGTATACTTCGGATTTTGCCTATCTACAGGATATGTATAACCGGATTAACCAGAACGGCACCAATACCGTACATGCCAAATGCCCCAAATGCGAGCAGCCGTTTGAGATTGAACTGGAACCGCCGGGGGAATAATCGGCTACCCCCTTGACCGCCTCTATGAGGAGGTAGCCTTTCTAACCTACTATCTGCATTGGGACTATCCAGCCGTGCTGAACCTCGAACACGCTGAACGGGACCGCTGGTGCAGGGAAGTCAGCAAAATCAACCAAAAGCTGGGTGGCGGGGAAGAGAAGAAGAACTTCTTTGAGGCTTAGGAGGATAACATGAAGGCGAATATTTTGAATATCGGTGCAAAAAGCAATTGGGTGCCCGGCTATCGGGAGGACCCCTATCTTGCCTATAACTTCATCGTGGAGATTGACGGGATATCCGTCGCCGGTTTCTCCGATGTCTCAGGTCTCAGTATTGAGACACAGGTGGAACGGAAGAGCTTCGGAGGCGAGAACCACAAGGAATTTGTCTTCCTCGGCCAGACGAAATATTCCGACCTGACGCTGAAAAATGGGGTCACGAATGATGAATTTCTATGGAACTGGTATCAGAATGTGATCAATGGAGTCGTGAAACGCCGCAACGGGTCTATCTGCCTGCTGGATCATTCCGGCACGCCAAAGGTGTGGTGGAACTTCATCGAAGCTTGTCCCATCAAGTGGGAAGGACCGGCATTCAGCGCCAGCAGTAGTGCAGTGGCAGTGGAAAGTCTGGTGCTGACCCATAACGGGCTGTACAGGTACCGGTAAATGGATACAGTAACATCTGATCAGAAAAGGCAGGATTTCGTCCAGTCCATTCTGGGAAAGTATGGCATCACCAGATGGCGGAGCCGGTTTCAGACTCTGATCCTGCGGCAATTCCCAATGTTGTTCCCGGAGCCTGAAGCGGTGAAGCCGGAAGGTGCAGTAATTCATCAGGTGAGCCTGATTCAGCACACGCATATCCATCAGTCGATTATCCATCCGCCGACACAGGTCATGCTGCAGCAGCAATCTCCAAATCGAAAGTTGCAGATCAGCACAGGCAGTAGTGGAACTGCAAAGGGCAGTCCTGATTCCTATCCGGGAAACCAGGGGAGCGAACGGAATACGCTTCACGGAGAGACCGGTAATCTGAACCTCATCCATGCCTTACAGGGGAGAGTCAGCAAGCAACAAAACAGGGATGGGATTCCTGTAACAACGGCGTATCGATCGATCAGGCTAGCTGATAGTGAACCTGAACCTAAAAGCCCTCAGAACAAACGGAGTCAGAAGAGAACAGCTGAAACAAGGCAATTATACCTGTTAGAAGTGCCGGGGGCCCCGACAGCCGGAACTGGGCAGAAAGAGCAGCACCAGGGGGTCGGGATTGTACCGCATGCCCGGAAATCCCGGCAGCATGAATTCCTCAAGGACGATATCCCGCAGCCATTGCGGGCCGTCCATCAACAGCTGCATACGCTGCGAACCCACACCTTGTTCCATGCTGTTGACGCCTTGAACACTCAGCATCATCGGTCGCTGACACGGGATCTGACGGCTAATCGGGATGCGCAGTCAGGGCAAGCTCCTGCAGGGGGGCTAAAGAATAGCATAGAGGTTGTCTCCAGCTCTGGCAGGACCGCTGTGAATGCACAGCATAATTCTTCTCCATGGATCTTCATGCCAAGTCAGGATTTCCTCCCTTCCGCAAGCCCCGGTCTTCATCTGGGCTTAGGTCCGGGGATTGCGGCAGTGCTGGAGAAAATGGAGAGCAGACAGGTTCCCCGGAATCCGCTGCCGCAGGAGTCTGCTTCAATTCTCAACAGGCTGCAGCCCTTGGCCGTCCAGCCCATTCTGCTTCTTGCCGCTCCATTAGAACCCCAAGGTGGAGCTCTGCGGCAGGCTTCAACCCTGCTCAGCAGCACTGCACGCCGAGGGAACGCTAAGGGCCTTCCGGCAGATGATCCGATACCCGGCTTGATCCATATGGCTGCGGAGCCCGCAGTGCCTTCCGTACAGCGGAGGAGCAGCCGCGGGAGCTGGCCTTACATTGCTGCTCCGTTGCAAGAGGAGATGCACCCGCTCGCAGACAGACATTCCAGCCTGATTCTGCGGAAGCAGGAAGTACCTAAGGCTGCAGGGCAGGAGACGGTACAGCAGCTGCAGGAGGTTATGCCTCTGGAGCAGGCCGCCCAGCAGATTAAGGCTCAGCCATCCCCGAGAGCGGCAGCCCCTGCTGCAAAGATGGACACTGCGGAACTGAATCAGCTGGCTGAACGGGTCTATCAGGTGCTGGAGAAGAAAATGGCGATCCGCAAGGATCGGAGGGGGCTTAGATAATGGCGGAAAAAGCGAAGATTATCCCCCTGGATATGGGCGGCGGAGCCATTGAGGTGATGTTCAACCCCAATGAGTACACCGTTTCCTTCGAAGGGAAATATACCGGGGAGAAGAACAACAAGCAATTTCAAATCACGGAGACACCGGAATTCAAGGTTTCTTTATTCTATGACACGTATGAAAAACGCACAGATGTGCGCAAGAAAACCAGGCTGCTGACCTCGCTGCTTGATCCCAAGGTCAGCGGGAAAAGCACGAAAAAGCCGCCGGTATGCATGTTCGTCTGGGGCGGCTTCACCTACCGGGGCCTCCTCAGCAAAATTGAGCAGAAGTTCACAATGTTCATGGAGAACGGCACACCGGTCCGCTCTCTGCTTGACGTTACTTTCATCACGGACGAGCCGGACAAAACCGTGGAGGACAGCCAGGGCCTGAATGCCTGCCGTAAGCTATGGGTGGTTAAAAGCGGTGACCGGCTGGACCTGATCGCGAATGAGGCGCTGAAGGAGCCGCTGGCATGGCGCAGGATTGCCGAACTGAACCGGATTGTGAATCCCGTCGGCTTTCCTGGAAAAAACGATATCGGGAGGACCTTGGTCATCCCGGATTAAGGCGGGGGTTGCATGGGCACCAGTGTAGCGAATTATAAGATAGAGCTGAATGGAAGCAAGCTGTCCGCAGAGCTTACTGCCGCGGTCGAGGGAGTTACGCTGGAGGATGAGATCAATCTGCCGGCTTTATTTTCCATTCAGATGAATATGGTCAATTCCGGCAGCGGGATGTGGCGGGGAACCGATCTGAAGAGCATTAAGCCAGGGGACAAAGTGAAGCTGTCGCTTGGTCTAGACAAGCCCCAGCCGCTGATCAGCGGAGAGGTTACTTCGCTGGATCTGAATTTCTCGGAGCACTCTGTACTGGAGATTCGCGGGTATGACCTGCTGCACAGGCTCCGGATGGGGACGAGAAGCAAAGTGTTTGCGAAGAAAAAGCTCAGTGATATCGCCTCGGAAATCGCTAAGGAGCATGGCCTTACCCCAGTGGTTGATGATACGGGCACCGTCTATCCCTACCTGTTCCAGAACAATCAGAGCAACTACGAGTTTCTGCTGGAACGGGCGGCCATGCTGGATTATGAGCTCTATGCAGACGACAAAAAGCTGTATTTTGTCAAGTCGCGGTCTGTGAAAGCTCCGGGGCTCCCCGAGATGACCTTCAAGAAGGATTTTGAACGGTTGAACCTGGAGCTTCGGACACTTACGCGGGGGAGTAAGGTGAAGGTCAAGGGCTGGGACGTGAAGGAGAAAAAAGAGCTGGAAGCCGAAGCGAAAACCGGAGACGAGACGACCAAGATGGGCGGCACCGAATCTGGGTTCTCTATAAGCGCCAAAGCCATCCAGGAATCACCCATTTCCATCATGGCGGAAAATTTGCTCGATATGAGCGAGGCCAAAACACTGGCGTCTGCCGCCTATAACAGCCGCCTGCGCGATTTCATTGCCGGGGAGGGGATGTGCTGGGGGAATCCGCTGCTCCGGGCCGGCCAGACGGTGAAGCTGATGGGCATGGGCGACCGCTTCAGCGGTATTTACTATATTGTCTCTACGGTTCATAAGATTGACAGCAAGGGGTATACAACGACTTTTAAGGTGAAGAGGACTGGCCTATGAATGAGGGACCCGGAATTACCAGTTTTGTCGATAGCATCATCAGCGAAGGACGGCTCTTCGGGGTAATGGTGGGCATTGTGATTAACAATGATTCCGCGAACCATGCGGATAAACCGGGACCAGGACGGGTGAAGGTGAAGATCCCGCTGATGGGCATGCCGGAATCCAACTGGGCCCGGATGGCCTCATGGATGGCAGGGAAGGAACGGGGGGCTTTTTGCCTGCCTGAGGTGGACGACGAGGTGCTGGTGGTTTTTGAGAACGGGGATGTTAACCGCCCTTATGTGATCGGGTCTCTGTGGAACGGGAAGGATACACCGCCGGAGACCAACAAGGACGGCAAGAATAATATCCGAATGTTCAAGTCACGCAGCGGACATATCCTGCAGTTTGCCGATACCGAGGGGAAAGAGAACATTACGCTCACTTCCTCCAGAGGTCATGTAATCAGGCTGGATGACAAAAGCGGCGCAGAGCAAATCCAGATCATGGATAAATCAGGGAAAAACAAAATCGTTCTTGATACCAAAGCCAATAAGATATCGGTCCTGTCGGGACAGGATATTGAAATTTCCGCCCCGAGCGGCAAACTGTCCCTCTCCGCCAAAACCATTGAAATGAAATCATCAGCGGACACCAAGATTGAAGCGTCGGCGGGCATGGACGTCAAAGCAGCGGCCAATATGACGATTAAAGGGGCAACGGTCAACATCAATTAAAAAGGAGGCTAAATGATGGGACAGCCTGCCGCGAAAAAAGGCGACCGCATTCTGGCCACCGATACGCATATCGTGATGCTTCCTGCCGGAGCTGCGCTTGTTCCGACGCCTCTGCCTCATCCGTTTACGGGGATTCTGGACGGTGCGCTCAGCACGAACGTCAAGATTATGGGCCAGCCGGCAGCTACAGTGGACTCCACGGCAACCAATACACCGGCACATGTCCCGCAGGGAGGCCCGTTTCAAAAACCTCCCAAAAATCAGGGGAAAATCATCGCCGGAAGCGCAACAGTAAAAATCAACGGGAAAATGGCCGCCAGAAATAGTGATCCGGCGCTGACGTGCAATGATCCGGCCGACCTGCCGGTAGGTAAGGTGGTTGCGGCGGGAACGGTCTTAATAGGAGGCTGAGTTATGGAAGTCGTAGATTTTTTGGGACGGGGCTGGAAGTATCCCATCGCTGTCCAAAGAGGCAGAATCAACGCATCGGAGGGAGAAGACTCTATCCGGGAATCGGTCATTCTGATCCTTTCCACCGCCCGTGGCGAACGGGTAATGAGACCGGACTTTGGCTGCCGGCTGAACGAGCTGGTATTTGCGCCGAATACGATGAGCACTGCCACATTGTTAAGAAGTTTTATTGAAGAAGCGCTGTTGAACTGGGAGCCGCGGATCGAAGTGGATGATATTACAGTCACACCGCGCTCCGACCAGTCGGAGCTGGAAGTGTCCATTGACTATACCATCAGGGCCAGCAACAGCAAATATAATCTCGTCTATCCATTCTTCCTTGAAAGCGTGGGGAAATAATGACAAACATTGTACCTACTATTGACAAGCGGAATCAGGAACAGCTGGTCTCAGAGCTGAGACGCTTAATCTACCAATACTGCAGCAGGGAATGGACAGATTTGACGGAGCTGGAAGCGGACAAGAAGGTGGACGCTCTGGTTCATATCTTTACCAATATGACGGGTAAGGTCATCGACCGGCTGAACAAGGCACCCGAGAAAAATTTCATCTCCTTTCTGAATCTGATCGGCATTCATCCTACACCGCCAAGAGCAGCCAAAGTACCACTGCTGTTCAAGCAAAAGCCGGATGCGGACCCTATCAATACGATTCCGGCAGGGACCAAGGTATCGGCTCAGCCTGAGAATCAGGCGGAGGTTATTTTTGAAACGGACAAGGATCTGACGGTCATCCAGCCACGGCTGGTGAGAGCCGTTAGCCTTGATCCAGAAGAGGACCAGTGGAGCAATCAGGATTATCTCTTCTCAGAGGAGCCGTCCGGCCAAAGCGCCAAATTGTTCAGAGGTGATTCGACGGTAGTCCACAGGCTGTATCTGGGACAGTCGGAGCTGCTGGGGTTCGGGGAAGAGAGCAGCCGCTTGTCTGTGTACTTCAACAAGCCGGAAGCCGCGTTGTCTATGGCTTCGCAGAAACAAGATGTGACCGAAGGTCAGCTGCTGAATATGGATTGGTTCTGCTTCGATGAAGAGGGCAATACCGTTCAACTGCATCCGGAGATGTCCGGGACCCTGGAGGATACCGCCTGGAGGGCTGTGTTCCGCTTCAATCATCTGTCCGGGATACATGCGAAGACGATTGCTGGCTATGAACAAGCTGAAGTTCGTCGTGAATGGTCCAATAAGTGGATATTTGCCGAACTGAAGACACCTATAACAGCCTCTACCCTGATGCCGGATATCGAGGACATCCGCATGGAGCTGAATGTAGCAAGTCCGCTGCCGCTGACTCCGGATTTGACGGTCAACAACGGCAACCTGCTGGATATGGGCAAGGATTATTATCCTTTCGGAGAGAAGCCCAAAGTGAACGATACCTTTTACATCGCTTGCAGGGAAGCTTTCTCCAAAGAAAATGCACAGATTACGCTGGCGATTGAGCTGTCTGATCCGGAAATCAGCAAGCTGCCGGATACTTCCTACGTACGGCTGGGCTGGGAGTACTGGAATGGCAAGGAATGGCTCGTGATCAGCAGCCTGGAAGAGCTTCCGGGTGATGATGCTTCGGCTGAAGCCGGCAGCACAGGCAGTGCAGCCAGTCTTACGGCAAGCGGAACCGTGAGATTTCAGTGTCCCGGGATCAAACCGCTGACTCTGAACGGCGAAGAAGGCTACTGGATTCGTGTCCGCATCACTGGCGGCAATTATGGTGAGGAAGCGAAATATGAATACGAAGATGAAGCGGTCAAGCTGGGAGAGGGAAGTATCACCGTAGCCCAGCTGAAGGTTACGCAAGCGACCTATGCGCCACCTTCGATCCGCAAACTGGGTATTGCCTACAGCTACACGCTGGAGGCGCATCCGCAAACAGTGCTTACAGAGAATAATTTCAGCTTTGAGGACAAGACAGCCGAATGCCTGAAGGCCGGGGAATTTTTCAAGCCCTTTTATCCTTGTGCCGAGCTTGTACCTACATTCTACCTGGGCTTTGACCGTGACATCCGCAATCTTCCGGTTTCGCTCTTTTTCCCGTTAACCGGCGAACAGCTCGGGCGTCCGGTTGTGGCCTGGGAATACTGGGACGGCAGAAGATGGCTGACCTTAAGTGTCAATGACGAGATCCGGGGCTTCACCCGCAGGGAGATTCTGCAGTTTGCCGTGCCATCGGATATCGAGAAACGCGCGCTGTTTGGAACCGAGCAGTATTGGATTCGCGCCCGGCTGGATGAAGGACGCTTTGAGATCTTTCCCCAGGTAGATGCAATCTCCTCTAATGCGGTGTGGGCCCGCAATTCTTATTCGGTTATTGGCGAGATTCCGGGATCAAGCAACGGGGAAGAGAACCAGAGCTTTCAGTTGTCGAAGTCACCTGTTCTGCCTGGCCAGAGTCTTCGCATCCGGGAGGCCTCGGGTCAAGGGGAATGGGTGGGGTGGGAGGAAGTCGACACCTTCTCCTTGTCTACATCAGATGGCAGGCACTATATGCTGGACAGAAGCAGCGGAACAATTATTTTTGGTGACGGCAGGAACGGGATGATTCCGCCTACGGGAATTGATAATATCCAGTGCGACTACAAGCATGGAGGCGGGGCTGCCGGCAATGTTGCGGCAGGTGCAATAACGAAGATATGGGACAGCTTCAGTTGGCTGGATTCGGTGACCAATCCGGTGGCGGCGGACGGCGGATTTGACCAGGAGGAGGCGGATCAGGCTGAGATCCGCGGGCCGCATACGCTGAAAAGCTGGGACCGGGGCGTTACCGCTGAGGATATGGAATGGCTGGTACGTGAGGCCATGCCCCAGATTGCCAAGGTAAAATGTCTCAGCGCCATGAATCGTGACCTGGAGTTCGTTCCCGGTACGGCCACAATCATTGTGGTCCCGGATACAGACGAGCCGAAGCCGGTTCCCAGCCAGGAATTGCTCAGTGAGATTGAAGCCTATCTATGTGATAGGGCTTCGGCGACGCTGGATACGAATGTGCCGGGAATCGCAGTGATTGGCCCGGATTATGTACAGATCGGCGTAGAGGCTGCAGTTGTTTTTACTTCGGTAGAGCAGCGTAAGGTGGCGGAGGGCCGGATTATAGATAATCTGAAGCAGTTTTTTCATCCGCTCTATGGAGGAGACGGGAATAAGGGCTGGGAGCTGGGCCAAAACCTGTATATTTCCGAAGTCTATGCTGTGATTAAGAATACGCCAGGTGTTGATTATGTTTCCGGTATTGTCATCAAAGCTTCGGTACAATGCTTCACTGTAAGTCTTGAACCCTTGGAGAATGGACCTTATAAGCCTCTTGCTCCTTACCCGAAATACAGCGCGGTCCGGTCTGACGACAATTCTATTCAGTATGCGCTTGCTGAGCAGGTGGAGGCCGGAAGCGGGGTGAAATCGCTGATGCTTAAGGGCTTCAAGAAGAATGGAATGATCAGGCTCCGCTACAGAACTTATGAACCGGTACAGCTGATCGTTGTCTCCATTGACGGTGACATTCTGGAATGCCAGACTCTGGACGGACAACCGCTGGAGCGCAGCTATCCTGAGGGCAGTGACCTCGAATTTGATATCACCGATGATTTGACGGTCCGCACCTATATTCTTAACAGTCTGGATCAGGGTACAACTTCGTTTTTTGTAAAAATCGCCGTGTTTGAGCGGGGGGACATCGTATTCTTAAGCCGGGCTGATGAGTATGTCAACACTACGCCGCTTAAGATCCGCGGAATCCACTCGGAGAATATCTTCCTTGAAGAAGACGAGTTGATCTATGGAGGGACACACCTGATCAACAAGCCGGAGGAACATCTCTTTTCATATCTTCTGGATAAGAACACGGGTCTGGTTCATGATTTGACCGGGACCAAGCCGGAATGCGGGCTGGCCGCCATCCTCAAGGAGGACCGGAAATTTCTGACCAGACAGGCTGCTGTTCCGGGATCAGCGGTACATTGTCCTTATTGTTTTCCGGCGGAGCAGTAAATTGACCATAGAAAGGAGGAAGAGTTATGCCGCTTCCAGTACCGAGTCTGGATGATCTGGGCTTTGACGAGCTTGTGGCGGATGCCAAAACGCTGATTCCGCTCTACGATCCGGACTGGACGAATTATAACCCCTCGGATCCGGGCATTACGCTGATTGAGCTGTTTGCATGGTTCAGTGAAATGGTTCTCTACCGGATTGACCAGGTGACAGAAGCAAGCCAGGTGCAGTTTCTCAAGCTGCTGGGTGTAACCTTGACTGAGGAAGAAGAGCTGACAAACGGGATACGGCGCGGGGTGAAGCAATTCTCAGAATGTTACAGAGCCGTAACTTCGGCGGATTTTCAGCTTTTGGCGGAACAGGGTTTGCTGGAAATCCCAGGCATCATGGAGACATATCCTGACCTTGCGGTGCGCATCCTCTGTCTGATCAATACCGACATGGAGAACGGCACCGGCGTAGACAAAGAGGCTTTCGGCCATGTCTCTGTGATCTTGGTTCTGCAGACTGCGAATCAGAAGGATCTGCTGAGAGAAATCACAGCAATGAAGCAGAGTGTCAAAGCCTATCTGGATGCCCGCAAGCTGCTGACCACCCGTGTCCATGTGGTAGAGCCCGATTACCGGGATATTGCGATCGAAATGGTAGTTTCAGCCATGGACAAAAGTATCGGCAGCACGGTTACCGACAGCATTACACGTTTTCTGGATCCGGTAAGCGGAGGAGAGGAAGGCCTGGGCTGGCTTCCGGGAAGAAAGCTGTACGCCTCCGATTTGTATCATCTTGTAGAAGGCATATCCGGAATCGATCATGTGACGAGTGTGACGCTGGACTCTCCTGACCTGCTGCCGTTTCAATTATTTAAGCTGAAGGATCTGAAGGTTGAGGTGGAATCATGAGCAGTCACAACGATTACAGTTATGTGCAGTATCTTCCGAGAGTATTCCAGCAGAAAGCAGGGGAATCCGACGAGAAGTTTTTTCTGGGCCGGTTCCTGAAGGCCTTTGAAGCCATGCTCTCTGGTAAAACAGGCGCAGTAGGTCAAGAGTCACTTGGAATTGAAGCGCTGCTGGATAACTTGCATCAGTATTTTGACCCGGGCAGGGCTCCCTCCCAGTTTCTTCCCTGGCTGGCAGGCTGGGTAGGCTTGGAGCTGGAAGAAGGACTCGAATATGACGGAGAGCAGGATAACCGGGAAAGAACGCTTTCCCCCCGGCAGATTTTGCCGCTTCCAGCCTCCCGCAGTACGGTCAACCGTAATTTGATCGGCAGCATTGTCCAACTCTACAAAAAACGCGGAACACTGGATGGTCTCGCGAAATACTTGCAGGTGTATGCGGGGGAAGAGGCTGCCATTCACATCAGTGATTTCGAAGAGCCTGTCCGCTGCGGCCAGTCGCAGCGTGTGGGAATCAATACGATGGTTGGAGCGGCGGAGCCGAGCTATTTTTCTGTTCATGTCATCCTTCCCGCATACAGCCGGAGCCTTCTGCAGAACAAAGTGCAAATCCTGCAGGAGGTCATCCGGAAGGAAAAACCTTTTCACACCAATTCAAGCCTGAATATTGAAGTTCCGCACATGTGCCTGGGGGTATATGGACGCATGGGAATGGAGACCTTGCTCGGGGGTATGACAGAGGAATAGAGAATAGAGAACGGAGGCAAGCGAATCATGGGAAAAGAATTTGCAAGAATGCGTTACTTTGACGGGCTCTTCCTGAATGCGGAGGATTATAGGCTGGACCAGGATTTCTACCTGCGTCTGCAGCGTCTGCATAACCGTTATCTGCATACCTGGGGCATTGTCTGCGGCCTGAAGGTGCTGCCTTTGCTGGATCAGGGCGAATACATGAAGGTAAAGATTGCGGAAGGTCTGGCATTGAATCAGGCAGTGATTAAGGGGACCACTCCCCAGAAGAATGAGAGCATCAGCCAGGAGATCCTTATTTATGAGGGGCATCCGGATAATCCGGTGGATCTTTCCGAGTATAACGCCAACGAAAGTATCTATATCTGGGTCAGTTATGAAGAGATGGAGACCGACCGCAATATTGAACGGGGGCAAGGTGAAAAGATTCATATCTGGGAGCGGGGACGGATCAGCCACGGTACCGTGAAGCCCGATAGCTCTGAACATATTGTTCTGGCCCGGGTCGTGCCGCGCAAACAGGGAATTGAAACGGTAATCGACAGTGCATGCATCTTTGACTACGACAGTGACGCTGCCCGCACGCCACTTCGAAATTACGCCGGCGCAGCCGGTAAGAAGATGGTGACAGAGAAACTGATTATCAAAGCAAAAAGTGAAGACAGCATCGACAATATGCAATTAAATGAAGAAACGCTGGCTGCGATGCCATCAGTCTATACGCTGCAGGAAGGCAAGGTGTTGGAGGTCAACGCCCCGGATACCCGGTTTACAGGAAACCTCTTGGTTGCCGGTGACTTAACCCTTCAGGGAGAGCTCATTCTGCAGAGCAAGGATAAGTCGCAAAGTGAAATGCGGATCATGAACAGCTTCGTTGAGGTTAACAGTCCCAATACGGATGATCCGAACTATGAATTTCCCGGCCCGCGGGACGGCGGACTTGAGGTCTATCGCGGCGACGGCGGCACTCATGACGCACGGATCGTCTGGGTGGAGGCGGATCAATGCTTCAAGGCCGGGATTGGCACAGATCTCAAAAAAATCGCTTATGGTAACGAGTGGGACAGTCTGATCAAGTATGAGTTCGCTGACCTGCTGCACAGACACAGCAAGCTCTCGTCGCCGGGCGGATCGTCGGTTGGCTTCAACAGCTCCGGCAAGCTGTACAGCGATGCAGATCTGGCGCTGAAGGACGGGGCGACCCTATGGCTGAAAGGCACAAATCCGGACACCATTGACGGCTCGCATGGCCTGGGCTGGTTCGGAGCCGGCAAGCCTTTTGCCGCTGCTGAGGTGGACGGGCCTGTATTGTTCGGGAATAGCGGCGGTGTTCTGGGCACCAGAACGGCAAATAGTGACGGCTCCCGGACAGACAAGACGGTACTTTCCTGGAACAAGACCGGGTATGTGGGGATCGGCCCCCGCAAAGCTTTGGAGGATTCGCTGGATGTCGATGGCAGCCTGCGGATTCTTAGCGGTAAAAACCCGGTCCGTTTCACTTCTGTGTGGTCAGGCTTCCCCGACAATCAAATGAATGGCGCAGAGATCAGCAATGACATTACCGATCACAAAGCATTAATGATCGTGGGCAACCAGTCCGCCGGCCAGGGGAGAAAGGTTGCAATCTGGGACCGCCTCGATGTGAACGGATTTCTGTACGTGAATGGTAAAATGCAGGCATCACAAGAAATCATTCCAAGTGCAGGCAGAGGTGAGCACAACGGCATCATTTTCCCGGCCAACCCGGGAGGCGGCGGTTCGGACCTTGCTTGGATCAAATACTATCCGCGTACAGGCGAGGATTGCACGCTGGAAATCGGCACCTCGAATGATGCCAATGATCACATCTCGCTGAATGCCTCCGGCAATGTCGGTATTGGTACGCTGACACCGGCGGACAAGATGGATGTCGACGGGGAACTGCGTGTCCTGAGCGGCAAGAATCCGATCCGGTTCACATCGGCCTGGTCAGGCTTCCCGGACCAGGCCAGGAACCAGGCGGAGATCAGCAATGACACCACAACCTACAAATCCTTGATGCTTGTGGGCAATTCCTCCTCTCCGGACGGCAAACGGAAGGTTTCGGTCTGGGACCAGCTGGATGTGAACGGGTTTCTGCAGGTGAACGGCGGCGCCCGCATAACAGGAGATCTGCAGATTACAGGCAGCATCAAGACAGATGTGTTCAACTTTGACGGCAGATTCAAAAAGCTGGATGTCGCTGATAATTTTGCAGCCTATGTACGTTGTGCCGATTTCTATATCGGCTACTCGGGCCGCCGCGGAACACCCGGCAGAGCCTTAGTCGATAACGGAAGCCATCTGGTGCTTAATTACGGCAACGACTGGTCTTATGCTTCCGTACACAGCAGTCTTGAAGTCAAGAATGCGCTGAATCCCAGCGCGGGCAGCGGAAATAACGGCATTATCTTCCCGTCTGATCCCGGCGGGGGCAGCGGTGATTCAGCCTGGATCAAATTCTATCCGACCAGCGGGGAGAACTGTGTACTGGATATCGGTGTATCCAATGATGCCGGGGACCGCATCTATCTGCATGCCAGCGGCGGCGTTTATGCGAACGGCAGTATGTACTGGTGGTCCTCACGCGAACTCAAGGACAACATCGCCGATATTCCTGTCAAAGAAGCAAAGCAGCTGCTCGACGGGCTGAACCCGGTTTCTTTTAAATACAAAGGAAGTACGAAGGAAAGAACCCTTGGTTTTATTGCTGAAGAGGTGCCAGCAGTTCTGGCGGACCCCGATCAGCGGGCAATCAGCGGGATGGATATCATCGCCGTTCTGACCAGTGTGATGAAAGACCAGCAGAAGGCTATCGCAAGAATGCAAAAACAAATCGCAACCCTGCAGGGTGCGTAAAAATTGGAGGATAAAAAGATGAAGGAACAACTGGAAGCACGCATGAACGAATTGAAGGCAGAACTCGAATCCGGCCGGCAGATGCTGCAGGAGCTGGACGAGAAACGCAGTAATCTGGGCTATGCCATGACACGGATTAGCGGGGCCATTCAGGTACTGGAGGAGCTGGCTGCGGGGGAAGAAGAGTCCGTTCAAGCCTGAACAAGCTGTAACTATGAAAGCCGGGAGGAGTGGGATTGTGCCAAAGGATATGAAACGCATGAATTATTTCAACGGGCTGCTGCTAAAAGAAGAGGACTTAACACTGGATCAGAAATATCATAAGCGTGCTCGCGGGCTGCATAACCGTTATTTTCATAATTGGGGAGTCGTAACCGGACTGAAGGTTAATCCAAAAGAGTTGACCAAAGTAGAGATTGATCCGGGCCTTGCCTTGAACCGCGTCACGGACCCGGACAACAACGAAGAGATCAGCCAGGAGATTCTGGTAAGTGACACCCATCCGGCGAGGATTCTGGATCTGTCTGGATACAGCACCTCGGATCAGATCTATATTTCCGTCTGCTATAAGGAAGAGTTGGCAGACCCTGATCTCCTTAAGGGGGGCGGGAATGAAATTCATGTGTGGGAGATCGCGGATATCAAAGCCAGCTCCCTGAAGCCTGAGGATGTGCGTAAGGACATCCTGTTGGCCCGTGTTACCCTGAAGCATAATCAGGATGGAGCGCTTAGTATCGACCGGATTTATGAGACTGATGTGGATGGAACGCTGCTTGTGACCAGAGCCGTGGGCGGCGAAACGCTGAAGGCTAACAAAATTATTCTCGGTTCAAAGGAAGATCCCGACCAGCCCTTTTTGAGCAATTCTGTGGAAGAGGATGGTAAAGAGGGGAATAAGCTTAATGTTCATGCAGGCTTGACCGAATTTACGGGCAATCTGAGAACCGGTGCGATTAGTACCTATGGGACTCTGGATGTTAACGGCGAGCTTACTGTCACTGCCGGCAGTGAGCAGGTATTCAAGGTCAATAATTCCGGGGACGTGGATATGACGGGCTCCGTTGCCGTAGCAGGACCTTTCTCCGCAAAAAGCGGGATCGAAGTCAGCGGCGGGATGGCTGTACTGGATGTGTCTCAGGTTATGGTTGGCGGAAATATGGTGACGATCAACAAAAATGCCAGTGCGGAAAATAGCAGCGGCATTGAAATCATCCGCAAGGATCAGCCCAGTGCCAAGCTGCTGTGGGATGAAAAAAGCAACGGGTGGATGATAGGGACAGCTGAGAAAGAGGGTGACCCGGCCAGCGGCATGTTCCATGTCGCCTATGGTGAAGAGTGGGAGCAGCTGCATGGGGGCGCGATGGCGGATAGCCTGCATACCCATAGTCAGCTGCATTCGGCAGACGGAAAACCGGCTCTTCGTACCGATACAGCGGGAAATATCCAGATTGACCAGACATTGACAGTGTCCGGAAGTCTGGTGTCCAAGCGGGACGGCTTGGAAGTCTTCCGGGGAGAAACGCTGCCCAATGCCAAGATTGCCTGGAATGAGAAGGCCAAATCCTGGCAGATCGGTACGGTTAATGGGGATATGACCAACATTCCTGACGGGAAGCAGTGGGGAGATCTGACCGGTGGCAGTAATGCGGATGCTCTGCATACCCACCGGCAATTTCATAATGAAGACAAGAGCCTGCTGGCCCTGGAAATTGGTGCAGACGGGAATGTAAATATCCCGCATGAGCTGATGGTCGGTGAGACACTTACAGTCAATAAGCTGATTGTCAGAGAAGAAGAGATCGTCATCAAAAAAGTCGAGCAAGAGGTGACGGACAGCTTCCTGACCGTAAATAAGGCGGAGACAGACACGGCACTCAGCAGCAAGGGTGGTCTGGACGTGTACCGGGGCAGCCACAATCCGAAGGCCCGGATGGAATGGAATGAGACAGACCGCAAATGGAAAATCGGAATCGAAGGCAGTATGTCTGATATTCCGTATGGGACCAAATGGGATTCCTTGACAAACGGTTCAGTGGCCGACACCGCTCATAAGCACAGCTCCCTAAGCACTCCTTCAGGCGGAACCGTATTGTCTGCCGACGAGCAGGGGAAGCTGTCAGCTTCAGGGAATATAGAGATTGCCGGAACCCTGAAGGGCAAAGGCAATGCTGATCTGAATGCCGATCTGAAAGTAGGCGGTTCCGCCACTATCGAAGGCAACCTTACGGTAAAAGGCAAAACTACCTATGTCAATAAGGAAGATATGGTTGTCGTCAGCAACCGGATTGAGCTTAACAAATTCGAAGGCAACAGCTCCGCCCTGAAGCAGAGCAGCATTGAAGTCTACCGGGGCAAGCAGAATCCGAGCGCCAAGTTGGTCTGGAGCGAGACGGACGGCAGATGGAAGCTGGGGCTCGGAGATGAGCTATCCAATATTGCCTACGGCAGCAATTGGGATGCACTGACCGGAGGGGTGAGCTCAGATGCGGACGGTCTGCATCGGCACAATTCACTGAGTGACAGTAAGGGGAAGACTGCCATCCAGGCAACCGCTGAAGGCAATATTGAGATTGCCAACAGTGCGGAGGTACAAGGAACCCTTACGGTCAACAACGGAGCGGATATCAGCGGCGGTCTGGCCGTGGAGGGCTTGCTGAAGGTAGACGGCAACCTGATTGTCAAAGGCACCACGACAACCGTGAAGCGCGACGATCTCGTCGTAACCAATAATGTAATCGAGATTAACAAGTTCCAAGGTGAAACGCCACCCGCGAACGAGAGCGGTATTGAAGTTTACAGGGGGGAATCACAGCCCGCCGCCAGAATTATCTGGAATGAGAGTGAACGGAAATGGAAGGTGGGCACTGGCGCCGCGCTGGAAAATATCGCAAGCGGCAGCTCCTGGGACAAGCTGACACAAATGGTTAGCGCGGATTCCCTGCATATCCACAGCCAGCTGTATAACCCGCAGACCGATATTCTGGCGCTTAGCGCCAGTGCCGAGGGGGATGTGGATGTTCATCATGATCTGACAGTCGGCAGCAATCTTACGGTGGCCGGTGACCTGGAGGTCCGGGGGAAGTCTGCCAGCATTCATTCGGATGAACTGGAAATCGGAAGTCCATGGATCACGCTCAATCAAGAGGATGATCATGTCTCTTCTCTTTCCGGCGGAGGATTGGAGATTTATCGCGGCCTGAATGAGCCGGCAGCCTCCATCTCATGGAACGAGGATAAGGATCAGTGGCAGCTTGCAACCCCTACGGAATCTGCCGCATTGGTTGTAGATACTTCAGGTAATGTCAATGCAACCGGGGGGCTGAAGGCGGAGAATGCCAATATCCTTGGTGCGGTTACCGCAGCCAGTGCCGCTATTGCCGGAACGGTAACCGTCGGTGATGGACTTGAAGTTCTCCAGGGAACAGAGACCAGTGCACAGATCAAATGGGCAAAGGACCGCTGGAAGCTGGGAACCGCAGGCAAGACTGTACTCAGCTTGACCCGCAGCGGGAAAATGGGTGTGGGTACGGATAATCCCACCGAGGTGTTGGATGTAGCCGGGAAAGCGATCTTCCGGACAGAGGCGGAAATTGCCGGTGCAGCAACTTTTTCAGGCAAGGTCACTGCAACAAATGAAGCGGTTTTCGATGGAGATACTTCATTTAACAAGGCACTGAGTGCTGTGAGTGTCGCAGTAAGCAAGAATGCAATTGTTGCTGGCAGCGTTGTGGCAGGTGGATTTGAAGCCCCCCGCGGGCTGGACAGCAACGGTAAAGCCCTGCCGAATGCGCGGATCGTCTGGAATAATGTACAGAAGGCCTGGTTCTATGGCGACGGAGATACGCTCTCGGAATTCGGTACAGGCAAAGGCGGCCAGAACAAGCTCTATAACGCGCTTGGAGATACAATTGCCCTGTTTGCTGATTCTGAAGGCAAGGTAGGGATCGGTACCAATACCCCATTATCACTGCTGGATGTGAAGATTAAGGGCGGGAATACAGCATTCAGCGTAACCGGAACCGGGAATGTCGGCATCGGGACCTATGCTCCCAAAGTGAAGCTCGATGTACAAGGCGACACATCTGTTACAGGAAACCTTACGGCTACAGGAACTGTTACTGCGGTAAATGCGGTCATCTCTAAGGATTTAACAGTAACTGGCAATCTAACCGTGAACGGTGATACGGTAACCCTTAACGCCGCTACGCTGGAAGTGGAAGACAATATCATCAGGGTCAACAAATATACACCGCAGGCCACCCCGATAGTGGCAAATGCCGGGCTGGAAGTATTCCGCGGAGGGACTGCGCTTCCTGCCCAGCTTCTGTGGGATGAAACGGCTGATCAGTGGCTGGCTGGTCTCTCCAATTCGCTGAAGGCGATTGAATTCAAAGGCCATACTCATCCGGAGTTTGCTGAGCTATCTGGCGCATTTACAGTGGTGTCCGGGAATATTGGGATCGGCACGGCGACACCAGCCGCCAAGCTGGATGTCAATGGAAATGTGGCTGTCTCCGGAAAGCTGAATGCTGCAGACGTTGCTATTAGTGGTTTATTAACTGCCAAAGATGTTGCGTCTACCGGTACGGCAGCCTTAAAAGACGCAACAGTAAGTGGTGTACTTACTGCGAAGGATGCTGCTGTCAGCGGTTCATTGACGACTAAGGATGCGGAGGTTAGCGGCAAGCTGACCGTTAAGGATGTTACCCTCAACGGCAGCCTGACGCTCAGCCAGGGCATCGAAGTGAACAGGGGAACAGATCCGAAAGCGCAGATTCTCTGGGACGAATCCACGGATGCCTGGCAGGCGGGCGTAGCCGGCAGTCTGAAACAGCTTGCGTACAGCGGCCATACCCACCAGGAACTGTCGGATTTGACCGCAGTTCTGAAGATTGCCTCCGGGAATCTCGGGATTGGCACTGCATCGCCAGCCGCCAAGCTGGATGTGAACGGCAATGCGGCTGTCTCTGGCAAGTTGACCGTCGCCGACATCGTTGTCAGCGGCGCTTTGACTGTTAAGGACACTACAATAAGCGGCACGTTAACCGCAAAGGACGCAACGCTGAGCGGGACCACAGCCCTTAAGGATGCCACGGTAAGCGGTATATTCACAACGGCCAATGCGTCAGTCACTGGTAATTTAGCAGCCAAAGACGCAACCATTACCGGTAACCTGTCAGCCAAGGATGCATCCATCAGCGGCACCCTAACGCTTACCCAGGGCATCGAAGTCGGCCGAGGCACGGACGCGAAAGCCCAGATTCTATGGAACGAGGCTCTGGACGAATGGCAGGCGGGTACGGCCGGGAGCATGAAACAGCTCTCGTACAGCGGCCACACGCACCAAGAGCTTACAGATCTGGCGGGAGTGCTGAAGATTGCTTCCGGCAATGTCGGAATCGGCACCGCAGCACCAACTGCCAAGCTGGACGTAACCGGTAATGCGGCAGTATCCGGTAAGCTCTTGGCAGCCGACGCCGAACTAAGCGGGAAGCTGACTGCGAAGGATGCTTCGCTAACCGGTCTTCTGACTGCGAAGGATGCATCCATCAGCGGCAGTCTGATGGTTAGCCAAGGCATCGAAGTGAACCGGGGGACGGATAAGAAAGCCCGGATTTTCTGGGATGCGTCCAATAATGTATGGCAGGCTGGAATGGAAGACAATATGCAGACCCTCGTCTGCAAAGATGCCCTCTATGACGAGCTCATCCAGGTGGCCGGTGCGGTAACTGTCGATAAGAGCAGCAATATAGGGATCGGCAAAACCCCAACGGATGATTACAAGCTGGACGTGAACGGCAACCTGCGGGCGACTAATTTTGCACAAACCTCTTCCAGAACCTTCAAGGAGAACATCACCAGTCTTCCGGTGAAAAAAGCTATGGAGCTGCTGAACAAACTGAAGCCCGTTACCTTCAACTACAAAGCAGAAAATGCCAAGAAACAGAACATCGGCTTCATCGCCGAGGACGTACCGCAGATCTTCTCGACCGCTGATCACAAGTCGGTTGTTCTGATGGATATCATCGGTGTACTGACTACTGTTGTTCAGAAGCAGCAAAGAGATGCCCAAGACATGCGGAAGCAGGTGAATGAACTTCAGATTCAGGTGGCAGCCCTCGCTGGCGCGTAACCCGATAGACACTTCTAAGAATTAGATTAAGCAGCTTCTTCAGCCATAGTGCTGTGGGGCTGCTTTGTTTTTTCATGAGTATGGTCATTCAGGCTATGAAAACAGGCAAATGATGTGAAAGTTTGATACCATATATTATATCCGTAGCTATCGAGCGAATAAATGTGATGAATTGGGCGCACGCAGGGTAAGTGCGAAATAGGGGTTGTTTTCAAGGAGGTAAGCCATGGAGTACATTTCTAGGAAAGAAGCGGGGGAAAAGGGGGAACGCTGGCCTATTGATGCCATTGCGGCGGGTCCTCGTCATACCGCCCTGCTTAAATCTGACGGTATGGTGACGGCTGCGGGGGATAATAAATATGGCCAATGTGATGTGAGCGGCTGGCGCGATATAGTTGCAGTTGCGGCTGGTAATGTTCATATGGCGGCGAATACGGGTAATGCGCACACCATCGGTCTTAGATCTGATAGAACTGTGGTAGCTGTGGGTTGGAACAAGCATGACCAATGCAATGTAAGCGACTGGCGCGATATTGTAGCGGTTGCGGCGGGTTGGCGTCGTACCATTGGGCTTAGATTGGATGGCACGGTGGTAGCAGTAGGCCGAAATCATGAAGGCGAATGCAATGTAAGCAGCTGGAATGATATGGTTGCGGTCGCGGCGGGTGACTGGCATACTATCGGTCTTAAAAGGGACGGCACGGTGACGGCTACGGGCAATAACCGTTACCGGCAATGCAATGTAAACGGCTGGCGCGATATAGTGGCGGTTGCGGCGGGTTATCTTCATACCATCGGTCTTCAATCGGACGGTACGGTGACGGCGGCGGGTTTGAATAAACATGACCAATGCGAGGTAAGCGGCTGGAGCGGTATTGTGGCGATAGCGGCGGGCAGTAATCATACCGTAGGCCTTAGATCAGACGGTACGGTGACGGCTGTGGGCTCCAATGAGTATGGTCAATGTAATGTAAGTGATTGGCGCGATATGGTGGCGATTGCGGCAGGTTGTGCCCACACCGCCGGGCTTAAATCAGACGGCACAGTAGTTGCGGCGGGTAATAATGAATATGGCCAATGCGAGGTAAGCGGCTGGCGCGGCCTCCAACTACCCGGCAATTAGTGTTGCAGTCTGTTTTCTCATGAGCTAGTCAGTCTCTGGAGTGTGAATTCACAGAATAAAAGTGTAAAATGGGCAGTAGATGAACACCGCAGGAGGAACAAGGGATGTCAAAAGAGTATTCGCGCACATATATTGAGAGTGTAAAGCTGGAATTGCTGAGTAGGCTTGGCCTGAAGCAGGTATACTATAAAGGACAGGCAGGCGATGACCTTCTTTATGAAGCCACGGGCTTTGACAAAAAGACACAGCATAAATTCTGTGTCAGAACCAAAACCGGGACCATCGACGAGTTCGTAGCCGGGAAATGGATGAAGGTCCGCAGTTTTGAGATTAAGAGCAAGCAACAATAGCAGAGAGTTAAGGCCTTTGCACACGCAGATAAAATAAAACAAGCCGCCAAACCCTGATCATGGGCTGGCGGCTTGTTTTGCTGCATGTTACATCGAGAAATCATTGCCCAGATATACATTCGGCGCAGTCAGGTACAGCTCACGGACCACTACGTTCTGCGGCTGCTGCAACGCGTAGACTACGGCTCTTGCGATATCATCACCACTCAAAAAAGTCTGTCCCATCGCCCCTCGAATCCGGGCGATCAGCTCTTCCGGCAGATGGTCTCCCTGGTTGAACTCCACCTCCATTCCCAGCTTGCGGGCAAGCTCCACGACCGTCTCAGGCTCCAGGTTGCGGCCGAAGTTCGTCGCCACAGCACCGGGGAGAATGGTTGTTACCTGAATCGGTTCTTTGGCCAGTTCATGTGTCAGTGCTTGTCCGATGGCATTCACCATATGTTTGGTGGCACTGTAGAAATCCCTGCCAGGTTCGTAGGCGTTGCCTGAAGAGATGTTAATAATATGCCCTGGCACACTGCCTTCGTTGAGTCGCATTTCATGGACCGCTGCCTGTGACCCGGCAAGAAGCGCGACGATATTGACATCGATCATCTCCCGCCAGTCGTCCACCTGTGTATCCACAATATTGCCATGAATATGCAGGCCCGCATTGTTGACCATGATATCCAAATGACCGGTCTGCTCGCGGGCCTGATGGATAAAGCTCTGAAGCTTGCCGGTATCGCGGAGATCAAATGCACTATACGTCGCCTGACCGCCGGACTGTTCGATTTGCGATTTCAAGTCCTCAAGCTGCTCTTGGCTTCTTCCGGTGATGAAGACATGAACACCTTCTGCAGCAAGCTGGCTCGCAATGGCGCGGCCAATGCCGCTGGATGCTCCTGTAATGACGGCTGTTTTATGGTTTAACATGAATTTTTCCTCCTTCAAATAATGAACATTGTGTTGATTTATGAACCGTGTGTTTATTATAATCAGAGTAAAATACACTTACAATCGTCACTATTTCGAATAGTGTTCATTAAGGCTAACAGGAATGAATGGAGGAGACTCTCATGGGAAAATCCGCTGATCTGCGTGTAATCCGAACGAGAAAACTGATTGATGAAGCTTTCCTCTCGCTAGTGGAGGAGAACGGGCTGGCAGGCGTGAATGTAAGGAGTCTGACCGCCAAGGCGGGTATTAACCGGGGTACCTTCTATCTGCATTATCAGGATATTTACGACCTGATGGACAGAATGGAGGATCAGATTATTGAAGAGATGGATCGCCTTCCTGCCCGAAGTGAACCGGAACAACTGCTCACCAGCGGGTATGTAGAAGAACCTTATCCGTCGATTGTGGAGTTTATCCGGTTTATGAATGAGCAGCACCGTTTTTTTGCAATTTTTTTCACCCAGGAAGGAACGTCATTTGGCAAAAGATTAAAAGACCTCATTCACAGCCGCATGTATGAAAAACTCCCCCGGCAGGGCGTGAGTCCGGATGCGCTCTCCGTCCCTGACGAATATATTGTCGCTTATTTCAGCTCAGCACATTTTGGAGTGATCCGGCACTGGTTTGAAACAGGAAGAATATTGCCTCCTGAACAAGTGGCACTGATCTTAACCCGCCTGGTCCGCGATGGCCCGCTGATGACGGCTTTTAACCGTAAGCTGGAGCCGTAGCTAAGTTATTGACCTTTGCTAAACCCCACTTTGATCATTTGATCAAGCGGGGGTTTTTGTTATGCAGTGAATTCCCGTCACACAGCGTCAAACATTGAAGAACGATTAAGAGACGTACCAATTTAAAATAGTTGTTAGAGGAAGGGTGAATGGGTTGGAACTTAAACTAGGCAAATCAATCGTGCAAACGCTCTGGATGGCATGGGAAAAAGTGTTTGCACTGGGTTCACATTTTCGCGGAGCGGGGACCTCTCACTTTGGCATTTGCAGCGTGATGCTCAAAAAACACAGAGGGCAGGCTATCATATGCGAGGATTCGACGGTTATTCATGATGGGGAATGGGTAGGAGAGCTGCACCTTGATAATGGTAGTATCCTGAAGCTGATCAAGTCTCAAGGCTCTGACCGGGCTGCGCTGCGTACAGCAAGGCTACTGCGTCAATCCATGCGTCAGATCCATGAAGCCTTCGAGTCACAATCAGAGTTCAAACAGGTCAAGGCTTTGCTAGGGATTACGCTGCTTCACCGGGGACTAACACATGGTCTGGGGTTTGAGCAACAGGCTCTGCAGCCAGGGATTTTCAGACGGATGACTACCGTTTATTTACGTCTGCTTCTTTCTGCACTACATCCTGAAGGAATGAACAGAATCAGTCAACGAACGGAAAAGCTGGTCCCGATGCTGCTGATCCATTCACGTTCCTCACTGAAAAACCGTTTTTCCCCCGGAGAGAAGCTGCCAGGCTAATATACATAACGGATGAAGGAGGAAGCGATGCTCATTTATCTAGCAATTGGAATGGTCACTATCTTTTTTTTGTACATGTTAGCACCAAGTCTGATCACAAGGCTGACTGGATATGGTGTATTGCGCCAAGGGACGACTCCCAAACAGGTGGCCTTTACATTTGATGACGGGCCGCATCCGGAGTATACGCCTAGGCTACTGGATCTTCTGAAGCTGCATCAAGTGAAAGCCACCTTTTTCGTTCTTGGTGCTCAAGCGGAACAATACCCCGAGCTGATCCGAAGAATGGACCGGGAAGGCCATCAGATTGGTATTCACAACTATGTTCATACGTCCAATTGGCTGATGCTCCCAGGCACCATCCGGCAAGGGCACCTGGAGCGGACTGCAGATATTGTGGAGTCTATTATCGGAACCAGGCCCAATCATTACCGTCCGCCCTGGGGACTCATCAATGTGTTTGATTTCTTGCGGCTCAGGCAGTACCGGATTGTGCTGTGGTCGATAATGGGACATGATTGGAGCCGCGAGAGATGTCAGACCTCCCTGCGCTCCACGCTGTTAGACCGGATGAAGGACGGGTCCATTATTTTACTGCATGACAGCGGGGATACACTGGGGGCAGATGGCAATGCCCCGCATTATATGCTGCAGGCTTTGGAGGAAGTATTGCTGCAGCTGAAGACCAGGAATCTGAGATGTGTAAGGCTGGATGAAATGGCTTAACCTGCTAGCGTCTATTCGTCCAATGCCTTAATTTTATAAAGATAAAAAGTGATAGACACAATTTCGTGAAATTAATCACGTTGTTTTTATTAAAATTTTAATATATAATATGAATATACCAAAAACAGGGGGAATTATTGTGAAGCTAGTAAAAGGATTATTGGTTGCAGGTGTGGCGGCAGCGTTGTTGTCGGGTTGCGGAAATAATAATAATAATGCGAAAGAAGCGGCTAGCGCATCACCGGCTGCAAGTGCAGCGGCAACTACTACAGATGCACAAAGCACAGCATCCATCGTGAACCAAGCAGATGCCTTTACCAAAGCCGTTAGTGCAGATGGTAACTGGATTGTAGCGATTCTGAATGACCTGACTGTTGACACTGATGTGGTTGTTGCCGGTGAATTCCATGATAAAGGCAAAGCAGAAAATGCTATCTACCGTAAACTGGCTCTGTACGCACAGGATGCAGACCACAAGATCACTGCCAGCTACACGCTGACTGCTCCTAAGGTCACTGTACAAAGTGAAAACTTCAAAGTGCAGGGCGGAACGATCAAAGGTGACGTATATGTAGAAGCCAAGGGATTTACTTTGGATAAAACAGCAACAATTGACGGCAACCTGTACTTTAAAAGCGATGATCTGAAAACAAGTGCTGTTCTTGAAGGTAAAGTTACCGGCGAAACAGCCGTGAAATAATTGAGCTTCTGAATCATAGCTATTATAAAATCTTATTGAAAAGCCTGTAGAGCTGACCCATTCCGGGTTCGGAATCTACAGGCTTTTTTGTATACAACAGGGATTTAAAGCACGGATTTCCTGTGAATAGCTGTATAATGGAAAATAGATGGGTGACTATTAGTCGAGGTGATGAATATGAAGCGGATTTTCGTTCTGTTGCTGTTAAGCACCATAGTATGGATTAGTGGGTGTAGTGGAAAGCACAACATATATGACGGGATTGATAAGCAGGATATTAAGGATATTGAGACTGCCAAGGATCTTAATTTCATCTATTCATATAAAGGACACACTGATAACTGGGTGTCCACTTATTACGTCTATCAACTGAAGAAGGACAGTGACAACCATATCACAAGATTGTTCTTGAAATATATCGGCAAAAAGCCGGGGCCATCGGGTGAAATGAAATATGAATACAGCACAGAAGGCGGCCATAAAGGAAGTGGAACCCTGTCTGATGCAACTTCGCCTTCCTTTATATATAATCTGGGATCTTCAGGAGGGAACGGTTCCATTGCTGATCAGGATTCTGTGGTGAAAATGCAAGTGGAATGGAACGGAGGCAAGGAAGAAATCAAATTGTTGCCTGAGCTCCAGTAGTCCAGAACCGTTAATCTTTGTTTCGCATGACTGCCGATCTCTCAATTCAGCTGTGACCTATATTCATAGGCCGTAATGCCGAACATACTTTTGAAATGCCTGTTGAGATGGGTCAGATCCGTAAATCCGCATTCGGTGACGGCAGTATAGACATCCTTGGTCCGCTCGATGGCTTGCTTGGCATGTTCTACTTTGCAGTTCAGGAAGAATTGATAAGGTGAGATGCCGGTATGGCTCTTGAATGCCCGGATGAACTGGTATTTGGACATTCCAAACTCCTGGCAAAGATCGTCCAGCTTCAATACGTGATCTATGCTGAAATACATTTTTTCCTTTGCCTGCTCGACAAGCTTGTTATTCGTTCTCTGCCCCATATCGAAATGTTTCTGTGTGACGCGACCGGCTATTTTCATTAGCAGCTCGCTGCACAGCACTTCATCTTTGCCCGACTGTATGGCATAATTCAGTCTTAATATGCACGATGCTAACTCTGCATCGTAGACAATGGGGGAGGAGAAGCGCAATTCTTGGCCGCCGAGGATCTCCGAGAACAAGTCCGGCTTAATGTACAGCATCACATAGTCAATGCCTTCCCTGTCATAAGAGCTGCCGTCATGATACTGTTCCCGGTTGAACAGCATGACTCCATTCTTATGGGAGGCTTGATAGCTTCCCTCCAGATTATACTGCTGTATGCCGCGCAGGGTTACGCCGATGGCATATTCCTCGTGGCAATGCTTTTTGTAAGTGAAATCAGTAAAACTTGCCGACAAAGCCAGGATACCTGCTGATTTGGCATAGTTGAATTTCTCCACGCGGCTCACCTCCAAGTTATAGAATCCCTGATACCATCACTGCAGAGTACACCAGAAACAATGCCATCAGAGTATTGATCAACCGGTGCTGCTGCTGCAGCAATTTTCTGAAGACAGCACCACAAACGACCCAGGTCACAAACGCCAGAAATCCGATAACCGTAATCATCAGCACAAACAGAAACGAAGCGGATGATGAAGTATAATAGGGCAATACATAGCTGGGAATTACGGTTAGAGTGAACAGCAGCACCTTCGGATTGATAAACTGCATCAGCAGGCCTGAGGTAAAACTGGTTGTCTGCACCGGCGTGGTGTCCGCTCGCCCCATTCGATAGATCTGATAAGCAAGGTAGAGCATATATACACTGCCTGCGATCTGCATGATGCCAAGTATATCCGGAATAATTCCGGTAAGCATACGGTTAAGCAGAGCGGAAGCAGCAAGCAGCAGACCAAAGGCAATTGTCGCTCCGCACACATACTCCATAGCTTTTCTGGCACCATAATGCTGTACGGATGATAGAATGACAATATTGGTAGGTCCGGGTGTAAAGGTGACCACAATACAGTAAAGAATGAAGGATGCGATGTTCATAATGACCTCCTATACAAGTAGTCACATGAATATACACCCTGAAGTCTAATGACTATAGTATATTATTGCAGCAATCAAAAGGGAATGACCCCGTCAATATGGTGCACCAACTGTCGGAACCGGGTCCTGAAGGGCTGTTATTCTAGGAATGAGGGGAGGAGGAAGTGAAATGAATCTGCTGGAGAACATGAATGATGCTCTAACTTACATTGAAGCACATCTCAAGGAAGAGGTGGATCTCAAGGAGGCCGCCAGACGGGCATTATGCTCCGAATATCACTTCAAGCGGATGTTCTCATTCCTTGCCGGAGTATCGCTATCGGAGTATATCCGTCTCAGACGCCTGACGCTGGCTGCATTTGAGCTGCAGCAAAGTCCGCGGCGGATCATCGATGTTGCTCTGGATTTTGGCTACAGCTCACCGGATGCGTTTACGAAGGCGTTCCAGCTTTTTCACGGAGTGACTCCATCCGAAGCGCGGGCGGGCGGGTTCTCCCTGAAATCCTTCCCTCGGATGACTTTTCAGTTGACGATTAGGGGAGGCATTGAAATGAATTACCGTATCGAGGAAAAAGAGGCTTTTCGCATTGTTGGACTGAAGAAGAGGGTTCCGATTCAATTTGGCGGCGTGAATCCGGAGATTGCTGCCATGTGGCAGAGCCTGAATATGCAAATGATTACCGAACTCAAGGGGCTGTCGAATATCGATCCGGCCGGGATGATCAGCGCATCGGTGAATTTCTCTGAAGGGCGCATGGAGGAAAAAGGGGAGCTGGACCACTATATCGGTGTAGCTACCTCGCTTGAAGGTCCGGGGCATTACGCGCAGCTTGAGGTTCCCGCCTCCACATGGACAGTATTTGAAGCGGTTGGGCCGTTCCCGGATACCCTCCAGAATATATGGGGCCGGATTTACTCCGAATGGTTCCCTTCTTCCAATTACGAGCTGGTAGAAGGGCCGGAGATTTTGTGGAATGAGAGCAAGGATACGACCTCGCCGGCGTACAGAAGTGAAATTTGGATACCGGTTCAATTGACCCGCCTGTCGGGTTGATATGGTAAGGTATGATTACATCCTAATATCGACAAGGCAGGTGTATTAGAAATGGTTCAGGCTAAGGAAGTGCTCAGCAACCAGCTGCTCGCAAATGCAAATGATCCTAGCTGGTATGTTACCTTTACAGAATCGGTGCAGGGGTTAAGCGAAGATGAGGCGCTGTGGAAGGCGGACGAAGACAGCAACAGCATTGCCGAATTGGTTCAGCATCTGCTGTATTGGAATCAGACCTGGCAGACTCGGTATCATGAAGCTAGTGTTCAAGCTGTGCCCTCTGTAGAGAGCAACAATCTTACATTTCAGCTTCCCCGGAGTACCTCTTTTGAGCAGCTTCAAACAAGGTTGCTGGAGGTGCTGTTGGATTGGCAGAGTCTGTTAACCGAAGCACAGCTGGCGGAAGACGTGCCGGAGTTCCCAGGCAGCCAGTGGTGGGAAATCGTCGGGAATGTGACTACCCATAATGCCTATCATATTGGCCAGATCGTATTTATCCGTAAGCTGCAGAAGAGCTGGAAACGAAGCAGGGAATAGATGAGTAGACACTATAAGGCAGTGGGTGAATCTTACCCGAATAAAACTAACCCACAGGGATATTTAACCCGGTGGGTTAGTTTTTTTGGAAAGATAAGAATTTATTTAATTAATTCGAGCAATATCTCAGCGCAGAATTTAACGGATATGAAATGTTATAATAAGGTAAATAGCTGTCTGGGAGGCGAAAACAATTGAGGGCGAGATTGTTGAGGATATTATCAATACCGGCATTATGCTTGATTATGATCTCTTGTGATCCGAGTGAACCGTCTAGCAAAGTATCGGAAGAGCTCCATCATAAGTTAACTTCTGAGCAAGCGGGTGCATTGATTCTGGCCAATAAGAACTTATCAGCTTCCAGTGAAATGGCGTCACACCTGATCGACATCACCCCCTCTGACATTTGGGAACAAACAGGGCATCAGCTTTTTAAAAATATTGAAGCGACATCGAGCTGGGATACCTTTGCTGTGTCTGAAGAGAAGGCCGTACAGATCGGTATGGGATTCGGCGGATTTGGGGTAACAAGCGCTGTACCATATGATGTCAATAAAGATGGTACAGTGGATATAGTCTATGCATATTCTTTTGGCTCAGGACTTCACCGCTCGGTTATTGCCTGGCTGGACCTGCAAAATTCCACCGAGCATATCATTTCGAGTAAACCGGCACAAACGGATTTCCGCCAGTATGATCTGATCCTGAAAACTGAAGATAAGCAGATCGAAGTGTACCGTATTAAAGACATGGGTACGAGCAAAACCAGTTTAGATGTATTACGTACATACCCTTCCAAGACAGATATTGAGAATATGACACTAGTTAAGGAAGGGGAACTGGTTTGGGAGAACGGTGAGTTCTTTAACATTCCTGTGAATTGATTACAATAAGGAATTCAAGGTGGAATTCTCGAATTTGGGTTAGGGGGATCATCATGTTTCATCCTGTAAGCCTTATAATACCGCTGATGATATTGCTGCCCAATGTGCTGTTTTTCAAATTTGAGCCTCAGAATTTGCCTGGCAGGACGGCCAGAAATTTTCTTTTGACTGGGGCCGAATTCATTGGGCGAATGGGTGTGATTACCGTTCCACTATTCTATTCCCTTCATGTGCAGAATGGTTATGAGGTCCTGGCGCTGGTAATGATGCTGCTCTCACTGGGTATATACTATTTCGGATGGGGAAGATATTTCAGGGATGGAAGAGCGTACAGACTGCTATTCACACCGCTCATGGGCGTTCCTGTGCCTTTGGCTTTAAGTCCAGTCCTCTATTTCCTGTCTGCTTCAGTGATTCTGCACTCCAGCTATCTGCTTATCTTCAGCATAATACTTGGAGCGGGACATATTCCCGCCAGTCTCAGTGATTATAAACGGAATACATAAGCCCGGACAAGGTTTGTGCCTGCGGTTCCTTTGAGCAGCTTGGACGAAGTCAGACGTTTCTCGAATTGGCCGGGTGTTTCTTCATCTGCCGCTGCTTCAAACATATTTAGGAGCTGTGTGAAAAGTTGAATATCTTCGCTCTTCGGGACCCCATACCCACGCTCCAATAATTCATATAATTCGGTAAGATCCGTATATGCCCCAGTGGTGCTACCGTAGGTGTTACCTAAATGAATAGCGTACCTGATCCGGGACAGGTTCTCCCATTGATCGTGATGGAACCCGCAGTATTTGCAGCACACAAAGCGTTCGGCTTGTTCGTAATCATGCTCCTGCATATGGATCATCCGCTGATAACTCATGAGAGAAGAAACGCCCCTGGGGAAACTTCCGCCAACCCCCGCAATAAAAGCTCCCGCGATACGGGACCAGCTGGCACGCCCGTCCGATTGGAGAGCAATCAGCATCCGGTTGATATCATGATGTGTAATTTCATGTGTGTCATTGGCCTCCCACCCGTACTGCTCCAGCTGCTTGCGCGCAGCAGGCTCCAGGGTCTCCGTTCGATACAAGCTAACACCACGTTCTACGTCATATTCGGAATTCGTATGATGATAGAGTTTCTTTAGTGCAGCCAGCATTTTTTTGTCCATTCATATAATCCTCTCTGCGCGGAGATGTCTCTGTACCTTGACTACTAGACTAATAGGAGTTTCCGCCAAAAGCAAAATACTGCA
Organism: Paenibacillus sp. P46E; assembly: GCF_001909095.1. NCBI lineage: Bacteria > Bacillati > Bacillota > Bacilli > Caryophanales > Paenibacillaceae > Paenibacillus > Paenibacillus sp. P46E. Next base: position 2,530 of record NZ_LVYZ01000067.1, on the reverse strand, counting down.
GTACTGTGCATACCGATTGGATTCTTTAGGCGAACAGGAATGTTTTACAAAATAGTATCGAGAATGATAACTTTATGCCACTTTTACAGCAGGACAATCGCTTATTGTAAGAAATATACAGGAATATAGGAGGAGGATTGGAAATGCGGAGAGGATTCTGGTTGAGGAAAATCCCTTGGTTTGGAGCGTTGCTATTGATATCGTTATCGGCAATGTTTGTCTCCGGAATCAGCGAGGGCAGCAGTGTAGCGCTCAAACCGGGGACGGTATATACACGCGATTCGGCAGGGGAGCAGGTCATTGCCTATAATGCCGGTCATTCGTATTCGCTTGACAAGGATGGTCATGTGATCATTTCGTACAGCAACGGCAAACTGAAGGTCAAAGCCCCTCTGGCCCTGATCCCGGGCTATCGAGAAGACTCGGGAATGTCCGAACATGAAACGGGTTTTTTTATCTCCATAGACAAGACAGCTATTACTTATGGAGGCTCCAGGGGAACTCCGGTTCAGGTGCTTATCTCCAATAACCAGGGGAAAACATGGAATACGTACCCAGTGACCAAAGAGCTCATCGGCACGACCAAAAACATCGGATTCATTTCCAAAAATGAAGGCTGGATAGTGCTCAGCAGATTCAACGGTATGGGCAGTGAAAATCATTATATCTACAAGACAAAAGATGGCGGGAAGTCTTGGAGTGAAGTGAAGGGGAACGCCAATACAGTATACGCAAGAGTATTAACCGGAGCAGGCTTTGCCAATGACAAGATCGGGTTTTTGGGGTTCAGATATGAAACAGATTTCCAACCGGCCATATGCTGGACACAGGACGGAGGGAAGAGCTGGACTAAGCTTCATATCAAGCTGCCCGATGGTTTTGCAGACTATAGCTTGACACCGCTCTCTCCGGTATTCGATGGGGCAACAGGACAGTTCCCTATACAACTCAGTAAGGATGGAGCAGGTAATGTAGTGGGTACGGTCTATTTGACTAGCCATAATTACGGGAAGACGTGGAAGTATAATAAAGTAGTGTTTCGCTGAGGATACCTGAGTAAAGGAGATTGTGATCAGACCGACAGTCCAGCTGTAATCTGCTAGGCAAATCTGGACAGCTCCCGGTTGAATCTCTCGCGTTCGTCATAAAAAAGCCCGTGGCCGCTGTTTTCAAATGGCACAAGCACCGAATTTCGTATCCCTTGATGCTGCGCCACAGCCAGCGGGTACAGACATACTTGATCATGAATGCCATGAAGAATCAATGTGGGTACGTGCACTTTTGGAAGATCAACAAATAATTCTTCGGCGAGCCAGGCTCTGGAGACGGCTATCGTGGACCAGCTTGCTGCTTGCAACCCTAATTGGAAAAACCAATCCGAGAACGGCTCAGAAACCTTTTGATAGAAAAATTGTTCTCCGAAGTCACGGAGCATCTTGGGCCGATCCTGGTAGGTCGCCTGTATGATCTGCTCAATCGCTTCTTTGGTGGTGCCATAGGGGAAACCTGGCCGCTGAATTAGACTGGGGGCTGCCGACGCAAACAGCGCAAGCTTGGAAACACCATATCCGTTGTGCCGGGCTATATATCGGATCGTTACTGCTCCCCCGGTGGAGTGCCCGGCTAATGTAATATCCCGGAGCCCCAAAGCTCCGATCACACACCGGATATCATCAGCTAACCGGTTGTAGTTGTATCCGTCCAGCGGTTTATCCGAATTGCCGAATCCGCGCATGTCTATCCCGATACAACGATACCCCAGGGGCACCAGAGAATTGTATTGATATTCGAACATTTTATGGTTTGCAGGCCAGCCATGGATGAACAGAATCGTTTTTCTGCCCAGCGGATTGATATCATTGACATATACATTCACATTTGGTTCTACTCTAATCCAGTGCTCCATTAGGCATTCCTCACTTATCCTTTGATTGGGTCTAGTTGGGATATACTATTCAGCTCACCTTATTAAGTGCCCAGTGTCATAGGAAAATAAAGTGTTAGACTGAAAAATAAAGTGTTAGACTTAGCAAATAATGTTGTAAACTGAGAAAATTAGACAATAATTCATTAAGCTCTAACGGGCAGGATAGCGTGGCGATAGATAGATTTCCATCAGCATTTCGTTGTCGCTAAAATACTAATTAACTAGAAAGTTTAGTTATATCTAATAACCACCATGTATTTATTTGGATGTAGTGTATAATCGTTTGTAATAGAGAGACGTAACAGCCCAAGTTATCTATGGTTTGGCTTAATAGGCGAAATCGTCCTTGTGTGGCAGGGGCTTGTCTTCTAGTGGTTGTAAATGGCGATTAATTTTATTTAAGGGAGTGAACACTTGAAATCACCGCAAAATGTTTTGTTTATGAGTTCATCTTATTACGAATGTCGCAGAATGTTTTTACAATACCTAGAATCCTTATCCGGTGTATATGATAATTTTTTAGAAGACCACATATTAGATTCAAATTTTTATGAAATTCGAATAGAGGGAGCAATGATAGGTTATTTTGCAATTCACAAAGAC